>NZ_CP046052.1:3742500-4042500 GCF_004802635.2 Methylocystis heyeri | reverse complement strand
TGATCCTTTCGGGCCAGCGGCGCGGGAGCGGCGTTTCCTGCATCGAAGCGCCGCGTGGAACGCTCATCCACCATTATGAGGTCGATGAGCGCGATCAGGTCACGAGGGCCAATCTGATCGTCTCCACGACAAGCAACAATGAAGCGCTCAACCGCGCCGTCGCGAGCGTCGCGACGACATATCTTTCCGGCCAGGAAATCACGGAGGGCCTGCTCAACCACATAGAAGTCGCGATCAGGGCCTATGATCCCTGCCTGTCCTGCGCCACCCACGCTCTCGGCCAGATGCCCCTGATCGTGACCCTGGAAGACGCGGCGGGCGAGGTCGTCGATCGGAAGGTCAAGCAATGAACGCGGTCGCGGATCAAAAACCGTTGCGCATCCTGGTGATCGGCTATGGCAATCCCGGACGCATGGACGATGGGCTGGGCCCCGCCGTCGCGGCGCGCATCTCAGGGCTCGAACTGGCCAATGTGTCGGTCGACGATCCCTATCAGCTTTCGATCGAGGACTCGATCGAGATTGCGGCTCACGATCTGGTCTGGTTCGTCGATTCGGCGAAGAACGGCGCCGAACCATTCGATGATCGACGGGTGCAGCCGGCTTCGCAGATCGCCTTCGACAGCCACCATTTGACGCCCGAGACGCTGCTCGCCATCACCGCCGGATGCTGCGGCGCAGCGCCGGAAGCCCGCCTGATCGGCGTGCGCGGCTATGAGTTCGGCCTCGGCGAGGCTCTTTCCCCGGGCGCCGCCGCCAATCTCGAACGGGCGGTCGCGTTCCTGCGCGACGAAATCTGCGCCCAGACCGGAGGCCCGCGATGAACATAGGCATGGGCGAGAAACGCAGGATCGTCCTGCTGGTGGACTCAGATCCCCATGCCCGCTCCATACTCCGCAATGCGCTGGAGGCCTCGGGTTTCAGCGTCGGCGAGGCAGCCAACAGCGCCGAGGGGATACGCACTGTCTCCCGGGTGAAGCCCGACGCCGTGCTTTTCGACCTCATGGTGGATCAGGATGTCGACGGCCTTTCCGAAGCCGCTCGCCTCAACGACGTCGGCAATCATCCGCCTGTCTATATCGTCAGCACGGCGGTGGACGCCCTTGTCGGAGCGGTCGGCCTGTCGGAACTCGGTGTGTCCGGCGTGTTCCTGAAGCCGGTCGATGTCGCCGTCGTCGTGCAGACTCTCAAAACCAGGCTGGCAGGCAAAGACTAGAGCATGTTCCCCAAAAGTGCGAAGCGGTTCTTGGGAACTTGCTCCGTCAATGAGATTTGTTTTTGTTTTGACGCGTTTCCCACGCCGAACCGGCGCCCACTTCGGCTGGAAGCGCTCTAGGCCACAAACTCATAAAGGGGATTCCGTTTTCAAGCGAATAGTGATTCAAGCTCCTTGGAGGAGCGAGAATGAGCCAGCGCCGGTATGAACTTTCGGATTTCGAGTGGTCGATCATTGCGCCGCTATTGCCGAACAAGCCGCGCGGGGTTGCTCGCGCGGACGACCGCAAAGTGCTGAACGGCATCTATTGGCGGCTGCGAACGGGATCGCCCTGGGCCGATATTCCCGAACGCTACGGACCAGCGACGACCTGCTACAACCGCTTCGTGCGCTGGCGCAGGCTTGGCGTCTGGGACCGCATCTTCGAGGCGGTCTCCAAGGCCTATGACGGCGATTTGCAAATGATCGATTCTTCCTCCATCCGGGTGCATCAGCATGGCGCCAACGGTAAAAAGGGGGCGAAGGCGAAACGCCGGCCGCCGTTGGGAACCTCTCTGCAAGCCGATGCATGGGGCGCTCGCGCGGCGGACTGACAACGAAGATTCATGCGCTTGTCGACGCCAATGGCCTACCGATCGCCCTGAAGCTCACGGAAGGCCAGGCTCACGATGGCAAGAGCGCCGCAGACATGCTGGGAGGCCTTGGCGATGGCCAAATTCTGCTCGCCGACCGCGCTTATGACAGCGATGCCCTACGAAGCTCTCTCGAGGAAAGAGGCGCTTGGGCCAACATCAAGCCCATGCCGGGGCGGGTTAATGTCCCAGCCTTCAGCCCCTTCCTTTATCGATACCGCAATCTCGTCGAGCGCTTCTTCAACAAGCTCAAACACTTCAGGGCTGTAGCGACGCGCTTCGAAAAGCACGACGCTAACTACCTCGCTCTCGCCAAACTCGCCGCAGTCAAAATCTGGATAAGATTTATGAGTCGGTGACCTAGCGCGGATCCCGATCGCAAAACTCCGGCCTGGCTCTATCCCGGGGAAGCTCGTTCAGGCGCCTCAAGGCGCCCGGTCGGGTCTCGATCAGCTGGTCATCACACCGCATCGCGATTTCCATGAACGAATCGAACTGAGCCAGGAAGACATCCACGATGTCGGGATCGAAATGGGAGCCGCGTCCCTCGGCGATGATGCGGCGCGCTTGTTCGAGCGGCATCCGCTCCTTGTAAACGCGCTCGGCCGCCAGCGCATCGAAGACGTCGGCTACAGCCATCATTCGCGCCGACAAGGGAATGGCTTCTCCGGCGAGCCCGTCGGGATAACCTTCGCCGTCCCATCTCTCATGGTGCCAGTGGGCGATTTCCTTTGCGAGCGCGAGGAATTCGACCGGCCGGTCGAGATCGCGCTCGGCCGATTCTATCGCATCGCTGCCTAGTTTGGCGTGCGTCTTCATGATCTCCCATTCTTCGTCCGTGAGTTTTCCCGGCTTGCGAAGAATGTGATCCGGCACCCCGACCTTGCCGATGTCGTGCAGCGGGGCGGAGCGAACCAGAAGATCGATGTAGCGTTGCGTGAGGGTTTGCGAAAAGCGGGGGTGGTCGCGCAGGAGGTCCGCGAGAAGCTCGATATAGCGCTGGGTCCGCAACACATGGTCGCCGGTGTCGGAATCTCTCATTTCCGCGAGATGGGCGAGCGCGCGAATGGCCGCTTTCTGGGTGAGGTCGTTCTCCGCCATCCGGCGCGACACTTCCTCCTCCAGCACGGCGTTCTGGCTCTTCAGCCAATCGCGCACTCGTTTCATTTCCAGCTGATTGCGCACGCGCGCGAGAAGAATCGCCGAGCTGATCGGCTTGGAGACATAATCGGCGGCTCCCGCCTCGAGGCCTCGCTCCTCATCTTCGGGCCTGTCCTGCCCGGTGAGGAATATGATGGGGATTTCTCCGCAGCCGCTCTCGCGCAATTTTGCGAGAACCTCGTAGCCATTCTCACCCGGCATGTTCACGTCCAGCAGCACGAGATCGGGTTTTTCGGCGCCCTGCGCCAGTCTGAGGCCCTCCTCGCCGCCAAGTCCGAGAAGCACCCGATACCTCGGAGACAGCACGGCACGGAGCATATTGAGATACTGCGGCGAATCGTCGATCGCCAATATCGTGTCAATATGCGTGACCATCCCGCCTTGTCCCTCCATATCTTGTGGCTGCGCGCCGCGTTGTCTCATTTTTTATTACAAGCCAGAGAATAGCCGCAGTCTGCTTGCTGGATCAATCATTTATTTTGGCGCTTAATGATCGCAAAACTGTATAGAGTTGTCGTAAAAAGCTGTTTAAGAGTCCTTGGCCTCCCGAGCGAAAGACTGACGCGCAAAGCGGCGACGGATTTTTCTCCGACGGAGCTGGCGCGATCGGGAGATTCCTTCCGATCGGAAAGCGCGCTAGACTGCAGCCCCCTCCCGCATTTCCGCTCACATGACCATCCAAAAGCCTCTCCACAAAATTCTCTACGTCCAGGTGCTGGCCGCGATCGCGCTCGGGGTCGTTTTCGGCGCCGTGTTTCCAGGCGCAGCGACGGCCGACTGGGTCAAGGCGCTCGGCGACGGCTTCGTCAAGCTCATCAAAATGGCGATCGCGCCCATCATATTCTGCACTGTGTCGTCGGGCATCGCCCATATAGAAGACGCGAGGAAGGTGGGCCGGGTCGGACTCAAGGCGCTCGTCTATTTCGAGGTCGTTTCCACCGTCGCATTGGCGATAGGCCTGCTGGTCGGAATCGTTCTGAAGCCGGGAGCAGGTTTTCCGGGCAAGGCGGACCCCGCCGCCGCCGCGGGCTATATCGAAAAGGCGGCTCATTCGCGCGGAGCGGTCGAAAGCCTGCTGCACATCATCCCCGACAATGTCGTGCTCGCCTTCGCGGACGGGGAAATCGTGCAGGTTCTGTTTTTCGCGATATTGTTCGGCTTCTCCCTCATGGGATTGAAGGAGAGAGGCGCCGCGCTTCGCAGCTTCGTCGACGATCTCGGCCACGCCATGTTCGGGGTGATCGGTCTCGTCATGCATGTCGCGCCGATCGGCGCTTTTGGAGCCATGGCCTATACGGTCGGGAAATACGGCCTCGGCGCCCTGGTATCGCTCGGCTGGCTGGTGGGCGCCTTCTACGCCACCTCCATCATCTTCATCTGCCTTTGCCTCGGCCTGATCGCGAAGCTCGCGGGATTCAATATCTTTCGCTTCCTGTTCTTTCTCAAGGACGAGCTGCTGATCGTCCTCGGCACGTCCTCCTCCGAGAGCGCGCTGCCGAGGCTGATGCAGAAGCTGGAGCTGATCGGCTGCGCTCCCGAGATCGTGAAGCTGGTGGTGCCGACCGGCTACTCCTTCAACCTCGACGGCACCAACATCTATATGACCCTCGCGACCATTTTCATCGCCCAGGCGCTGGGCGTCGATCTGTCGCCTGAGCAGGAGCTTACGATCATCGGCGTCGCCATGCTGACCTCCAAGGGCGCCTCGGGGGTGACCGGAGCCGGCTTCGTGACCCTCGCCGCGACGCTCGCCTCGATCGACCCGCGGCTCTTGCCCGGAATGGCTCTGCTGCTGGGGGTGGATAAATTCATGAGCGAATGCCGGGCGCTCACCAATTTTTGCGGCAATGGCGTCGCAACCGTGGTCATCGCGAGCTGGGAAGGCGGACTCGACCGCGCGAAGCTGGAGAAAAATCTGGCGCGAACCGATCTGGACTGAAGCCGCAAGGTAGAAACCCTCTTCATTGCGCCCATTTGCACCCCGTTATGAAGCGCAATTCAAAAGCTCCCTCCTCCGGCCCCCGTAGCAAGGACGCCAGATCCGGCGAGGCCTACTGGTCGGGCGAGGTCACCCGCAAAAGCAACGCGCTCGACCTCGACGCCGGCGTCTTTGCGCTGGACGAGCCCGAGAAAATCGCAGCGTCGCTGAAGAAATCCGCGGAAGCCAGCGCGCGGCGCAAGAGCCCGCCCTTTCGTTCGGCCATGTCGATGCTGACCTTTTATTTGAACCGGGCGGGACGAAATCTGCCGCAGGAAAGAAAAGAGATCCTCGAACGCGCCAAGACCGAATTGCGCAAACAATTCGGTCGCCTGCCCGAGGGGTGAAGTTGTGACGAAAAGCCGCGCCGGCGTTGGCTGTGCGCGGCGCCGCGATTAACTTGCCGATCGAAGACAACCAGCGCAGGTGAAGGATGACGTCCATGGCTCTCGCCCTCTTCTGCCTCGATGAGGACAAATCCTTCGCAGCGGAGGTTTCCCGCTTCCTCGGCGTCGGCATCGCCCCCCACGAGGAGCGCGCTTTCGAAGACGGGGAATTCAAGATCCGGCCCCTGTCCAATGTTCGCAACAGGGATGTCTATGTGCTCGCCAGCCTCCACGGCGCGGAGCCTCACACCAGCGTTTCCGAAAAGCTCTGCCGTCTGCTGTTTTTCATCGGCGCGCTGAAGGACGCCGGCGCGGCCGAGGTTTGCTTGGCGGCGCCCTATCTCTGCTACCAGAGGAAAGACCGGCAGACCAAGCCGCGCGATCCCGTGACCAGTCGCTATCTCGCGCAATTGCTGGAGGCGATGGGAACCCACCGCGTCATTACGATGGACGCCCATAATGTCGCGGCCTATCAGAACGCCTTTCGCTGCGACACCGACCATCTCGACGCGCGCGGCCTGTTTGCTTCGCATTTTGCGAGGCTCGCAGGCGACCAGCCCGTCGCCGTCGTATCTCCCGACCTCGGCGGGGAAAAAAGGGCGGAGCTGTTCCGCGAGCGGCTGGAACGAAAACTGGGGAGCCCGGTGGACAAGGCCTTCATGGACAAGCGGCGCAGCCAGGGCGAGGTCACGGGCGATATTTTCGCCGGTGAAGTCGATGGCCGCATCGCCATCGTGCTCGACGATCTCATTTCGGGCGGCGGAACCATGGCGCGCGTGGCCCAGGCCTGCAAGACCCGCGGCGCGACGCAAGTCTGGTGCGCCGCGACTCACGGCGTGTTCTCGTCCGGCGCCGCGAAAACCCTTGGGGGCGCCCCGATCGACCGCATCGTCGTGACCGACACCGTCCCGCTGCCAGCTTTCATGACTGCGCTGAAAGATCGCCTGAGCGTGGTCGGCGCCGCCCGGCTTTTCGCGCAGGCGATCGAGCGATGCCATAATGGCGGGTCTCTCTCGCAGCTTATCGAGGACGAAAGCTGAGCCCCAGCAGGCTGCAGAAGATACATATCAATGAGGAGCGCCTGCAGAGCGCTTCTCGGAGAATGCTCCGAGAAGCTTTGCGACGATGCGCCCCAGGCGATCAGCCCCGTCTCAGACCTCGCGCAATGCCGACTCGGCGAGGGCGAGATAGCGCGCCGCCAGCGGCTCCCATTTCTCGGGCAGGCGCGGATGCGAATCGAGCAGATGGGCGAGCGCCAGCCTGGCCCGCAGCGCCGCGCGCCATGCCGCATAAAGCGAAACCAGTTCGGGACGCACCGAATCTTCAAGCGCCGCGCCGACGCCGGCGATGACCTTGCGCCCGAAAGAACCGTCGCCCAGAAGAGCGCATTCCATGCCAAGGAACGCCAGCTCGTCGAAAGGGTCTACCTGTCTCAGCGCGGCATTGAACTCGAGGCAGTCGAAAATCGCGAGGTCGGCCGCAAAACAGATATGTTCGGGGCGTAGATCGCCATGCCCGTCGACGACCCTTCCCGAAGCCGCGCGCTGCTCGAGGAGGGCTCGGTTTCGGCAGAGGCGGTCGTCGAGCCGATCGAGAACCGCATTTGCCCGGGCGCGATCTATCGCGAAAGGCCGCGACTCGATGATCCGGCGATTTTCTCTCTGCTCGCGAAGGAAGCGGTCGTAATATTCCGCCGGAGAGATCGCGGAACGCGCCGCGCGGCCATAAAAACCGGCGAGCTTTCGGCAAAGCAGCCCGATTTCCTCATTCCCGGCCTCGCGCCGGTCGATCAGCCGATCGAGCATGCGCTCAGCCGGCAGGCGGCGCATTTCCACCAGCCAGTCGACGACCTCGCCTTCGCCGAAGGTCAACCCTCCCGCCGGAGACAGCTTTAAAGAAAGCACGCCGATATAGAGGCCGTCGTTCAAGCGTCGATTGAGGCGCAGCTCCTCCCGGCACATGGCTTCGCGCGCTTCCAGCGTGGAGAAATCCAGAAAAGGAAACCGCACCGGCTTTTTGAGCTTGAAGACCTTGTCCCCGGCGAGAAAAACCAGCGCCATATGGGTTTCGACGACGCTCACCTCCCGCGGCGCGTGGGGGTAGCTCCCGCGATCGCTCAGGAAGCGCCGCTTGTCCGAGAGGCTGACCTGCGCATCCTGGAACGGGCCGGGGCCAGCGTTCATGATCGACAATCCGCCCCGTCACGGTCCGCCGCGGCGGGAGAGCCGAATTCATCCAGGATCGCGATCACTTCCTCATCCGTGATCTGCCGGAAATCGGCGTAGAAGAAGCCTATCGCCCCAAAATCCGCGTGAACCTCGAGGCATATCGCCTCGTCGACTTCCTGTTCCAGCGCAGCCAGCGTGTCGGGCGGCGCCACCGGCACGGCGAGCACGAGCTTCTTGGGCCTGCGCGCCCGCACGGAGCGCAAGGCGGCGCGCGTCGTCGCGCCGGTCGCGACGCCATCGTCGACGACGACGGCGATGCGTCCTTCGACCTCGGGCCGCGCGCGCCCGCCGAGATAAAAGCGCCTGCGCCGCTCGATTTCTTCGAGCTCCCTGCTGCAGACCGCCTCGAACTGGGGTTGCGAAACCCCCGCGGCCGCAATGACGTCCTCATTGCGCACCACGAAAGGAACTCCCCCGTCCGCCACCGCGCCCATGGCGAGTTCGGGCTGGAAGGGAACGCCGATCTTGCGCACGAGGACGAGATCGAGCGGCGCCGCCAATGCGCGGGCGATGGGCGCGGCTACGGGGACGCCTCCCCGCGGCAGGGCGAGCGCCACGACGTCCTGCCCCTTGTATTTCGAAAGCGGCGCGACGAGACGCTTTCCGGCGTCGGTCCGATCATAAAACCCCATGCCCTGCCTCCCCGCATTCACGGCCCTGAAGAGAAACATTGGCCCGCTGCGGCGGCGCGCAAGCGCCTTATCTTCAGTCGCCGTGAAGTTTCTCGCGCCGGGGGACGACATATTCCAGCGCCGTGATCGACAGGAAACCGCCGATCCAGGCTCCGATCGCCGCAAAAAGCACATAGGCCCAATTGGATGTGTAGCTGATGACCGCGAAGGCCGAGAGCAAATACCAGAGGCTGCTCCAGCTCGCTGCGGCGACGCGCCGCCGGGCCGACACCGCCGCATTGAAGAAAACGTAGACGGCGTCGGTGACGGCGGTCGACGACGCCACCCCCAGCGCGACCAGAGGATCGATCGAAGGCAGGTCCATGATGTCTCCTTTGAGATAAAGCTCGGCTATAACGCAGGATAGAACCGCGGTCGGAGGTCAGTGAAGATGGACGAAGGGCTGAGACAGATCATAGCCTTGCTGGCTGTGGCGATGACGGTGGCGATAGCCGCGCGCCGCCTCAAGCTGCCCTATACGGTGGGCCTCGTCTTCGTCGGAGCCGCCCTGGCGTCCATTTCCAAAACCCTGGGACCGCATCTCACCCACGATCTTATTTTCGACCTCATATTGCCGCCGCTGCTGTTCGAGGCCGCGCTGGCGATCCAGTGGCGGGAGCTGAAGCGCGATCTCGCCCCGATCCTCTTGTTTGCGACCCTGGGTTCGGCGCTGTCGATGGCCGCGGTGACGGCGTTGATGATGTTCGCCCTGCATTGGCCCTTGGCGCCCGCGCTGGTGTTCGGCTCGCTGATCGCGGCGACCGATCCTGTGGCCATCATCGCCATGTTCAAGGACAACAGGATGGAAGGGCGGCTTCGCCTTCTCATCGAAAGCGAAAGCCTGCTCAACGACGGCGCGGCCGCCGTGCTCTTCGGCCTCAGCCTCGAATGGGCGATCTCGGGGGGCGAAGGATGGACCGCGCTCGGCGCGTTGTTCAACCTTCTGCAGGTCGTGGCGGGCGGCGTCGCGGTCGGAGCGCTCTTCGGCGGCGTCGCCATATTGGCGGTCGGGCGAACCTCCGATCACCTCGTCGAAGCGTCCCTGACGACCATCGTGGCGTTCGGCTCGTTCCTTACCGCGGAATATCTTCACGCCTCGGGCGTTCTCGCGACCGTGATCGCCGGCCTCATCATCGGAAACCTTGCGGTCTCCTCGCGCGAGGAAAGCGCCTTCCTCACGCCAAAGGGCCGCGAATTCGTGGTCTCCTTCTGGGAGTTCGCCGCTTTCCTCGCCAACTCGGTCGTCTTCCTGCTGATCGGGGAAGACGCCGCGGAACTGCCTTTCGCCGCCTATGGGATCGGGACCCTGCTGGCCGCGGCGGGCATAGCGCTCCTCGGCCGCGCGCTGACCGTCTATCCCCTTGGACTGTGTTTTTCGGCTTCGCGCTGGGCTTTTAGCCTCAAGGAGCTGAACGTCATGTGGTGGGGCGGCCTGCGCGGCGCTCTGTCGCTCGCGCTCGCGCTCGCCCTGCCGCCGCAACTGCCGCTGCGCCAGGACATAATCGTCGTCACATTCGGCGTCGTCGCCTTCTCGATCGTGGCGCAAGGCCTCACCATGCCGCCGCTGTTGCGGATGCTGGGGAAGCCGTCGCCGCCGTAGGGTTTTTTCGATCGGATCGAGTCGCCAGCAAAGTCGACAGGCTTTTGAATCGAAAATGCGCGCAAACTGTTTCGATCCTGTCGCTCGGCGCGCCGGGGCCGCATATGTCGCATGGAAGCTTTGTCGGTTTCCTTTTAACTGCGCATCTTGGATCGCCGTCGCGGGCGCGGCGGCTTTCCGACAGCCGCGAGCGCCGTTGCTTGTAAAAGGCCGGCGGATTGGCTCTAACCGCTGAAGCGGATAGTTTCGCGAAAACCGGGTTCGAAGGGGCGCGCAAAGTCCATGTGGCAGGAACGGCTGGACGTTTTTTGGGATGGCGACCGCGCCTTGCTTTTGGGAGTTCTGGATTCGGGGGGCGACGGCGCCCGACTGAAGGACGCCGGCCCCGATCTCACGATCATCTCCTCGCGCAACGCGGATTTTTCAGGGGAGACGATCTTCGTCGACAGGCTCGACGCGGCCCGCTGGCGCGCCGGGGCCTGTCTCGTCGGAACGCCGCCGGGGCACAGATTCGTCGCCCTGCTCGCGTCCGACGGCGCCGAATTGAGACTGTCCCTCGAGGATGGCGAGGAGAGCGAACTCGGCGAATGGCGTCTCGCCCTCACCCTGTCGCCCGAAAGCGTCGCGGCCGAGGCGCCTGTCCTGCGCAGTCTTTCCTGCCCCGCGCAGAACGACTTCCCACGTTTCGCCCGCGAGCAGTTCGCCCTGGCGGGGGGGCGGCTGATATGGGCCTGCGGGCACAGGCGCCTCGCCGTGCGGGGCGAAGATTCAAAGAACTCGCTGCGCATCTGGCCGGCGAGCCAGCTCTTTCCGCCGACCCGGATCCGGCTCGCGGCAGAGGGGTTGGACTATCCTCCGGACGGCTTCGAAGATCGCCGCCAGGCCCCTTTCGCCGTCATGGAGCAATGGCTGCGCGAAGGCGGCGCGCCGAGGCCGACGCTGAGGCTGCGCCTTGCCGATCCGATCGACGAAACCGTCAATGTCCTGTCGCAAATCAGCGTGGCGCTGGTCATGCAGCAGCGCCGGCGCCTGCGCGAATGGACACGGGAGCAGCGCGAGGCGGGCGAGCCGGCCGTAACGCCGCTTTCCTTCGAAGACATCCGGCAGGCGACGGAGCAGCTCGAGGAGTTTCCCGATGCGGTCTGGTCGCATGAGCCGGTCGTCGTCTACAATCTCCTGAAGCTGGTCACGGCGCCCGAGGACGCCCCGCTGGACGGCCTCACGATAAGACGTTCGATCTCCAACGGCGCCCTCGGCGCCGGAGCGACCGCCTCCTCAGTGGCGCTGGAGCTGGATTTCTACGGCGCGGCGCTCGGGGACGACATCGCTCTCGTCAGCCAGCGTCCCGAGCCGGGCGAGGCCTGGACCCTGCCTCGCCTTCCCGGCAACGCGCCCGACATTCGCCTGTTCCGGGTCGAGGCCGAGGGCGTGCGATCGCGCCGCCTGGCCGAGGACGATCCTCTCGCCGCGGAATTGCGGCGCTTCGTTGCGGAGGCGGACGGCGCGCTCGGCGCTTTTATTCCTCGCGCGACATTGGAGCGCGCGGCGAGCCTTCAGGCCCGGCGGGAGAAATTCTCGCAATCGCTGAACGCGTCGCTGTCGCGCCTCGATTACGCCGGGGGCTTCGACGGCCTTGCGCCCTGGGAGCCGCTCACGCCCCTGCTGCTGATCAATTTCGCCGCGCTCGTGAAACAGTCCGAACCCGCGGGCCGGGTGCTCGCCGCCCGTCTCGGCGGCTATCGCGCCTACCGGCTCGATCCTTCCCTGTTCGCGGCGCTCGTGCTGCATCCCCAGTGGGGCGCCGCCGCCGCCGGGGCACTGAAGATTCCATCCGCCGCTGCGCTGGTCTACCGTTTCGCCGAGGCCTGCGGCGCGGAAGAACTTCTGGCGCCGAAAGCTTCGGTCGCGGACCAGGCCCGTCTTTTCGACAGGCTCATCGAGACTTCCGACCCTCGCAAGCTTCGGGCGGCGCGGCTGATCCTGGACGATCAGGGAGGCGCCGACCCCCTGACCGTGGCCGAGAAGCTTTCCGATCTTCCGGCCCTGCGGCAGGCCGCCGCCTTTTTCCAGAAGCAGGGCGCCTCCCGATCCGCCGAAGGACTGCGCGATTATCTCAAGAACCGGGCCGAAGGCCGGTTCGTCTCCCTCACCGAAGCGGCCTCGCTGATCGGGGTTCTGGCCAATTACCGTGAGGCGGCGGCCAAGGCGGAACAAGCAAGGATGCAGGAGCCCGTTCCCGAGCCCGCGTCGCCCGAGCCTGCGCCACCGCCCCCGAGGCCCAAAGGCATTCTCGCGACGGTAAGGGGCTTCTTCGGCGGCGGGAGATAAAAGGATCAGGGGGTCATGAAGCGAGCGAGCCCCGCACCCGCGCAAAAAAAATCGGGGACCGACAAGCGCCCGTCCCCGATCGGAAGATCGCCGCCGGCGAGGCGGCCGGTCGTCAATGACTGGCGCGGATGATGATCTTCACGCCGCCGTCGCAATTGGCGTAGCCGAGCAGGCCGGTGGTCTGGGTGCCGCCGGCGGTCGGCGCATGGCCGGTCCAGACGCAGCCCTTCTTGCCGTCGGTGCGGTCGGTCAGATTCACGGTCCAGACTCCGTCCTTCTGCGAGCCTTCGAACTTGTAGCTCAGAGGACTGCCGTTGGAGAGCTGAAGCTCGGCGGCGCCGGAAATCTTGTCCCCCTCCTCGGTGACGTTCCAGACGCCCTGAGCGCTCGGCACGCCGGAATTTTCTTCGCTGATGTTCCAGCGCACCGCCGCCGCCTGAGCGGCGGCCCCGGACAGGAGAAGAACAGCCGCAGCGGCCAGGATAGACTTCTTCATTTTTTTCCTCCGTTTATAGACATATTGATATTGGCCCCGCCCTTGCCCGGACGCTGCTTTGAACCACGCTATCGTGACGAACATGATTGGCGTTTCCGGCGAACTCGTGTTCGGAGCGCGCCGCCAACAATTGACGGGCTCTTGCGACAGGAGTGCGCAGACCGCGCGAGCGGGTCCTTCGACGGCAGTCGACCAACAAGACGCTTAATTTGGAGACATGTCCAGCGAAATTGGGCGGCCTGCATGGACGCGCCGGCAGGCCGCCCTCGGGGTTATGAGGGTCGGATCAGTTTGGACGGTTAATGGCCGCCGCCATGATCCATGCCGTCGTGCTTCATGCCGCCCATCATGCCTCCCATGCCACCCATGCCGCCCATGCCGCCGCCGTGGTCCATGCCTCCCATGCCGCCGCCCATCATTTTGCCCATGCCGAGACCCATGACGTGATGGAAAACGTGATCCGCGGTCTTTTTCTGGTCTTCGTTCAGGGCGGCGTATAGCGGCTCGATCGAAGCCTTGAGCGCCCGAACCGCCTCGAGATGTTCAGCCATGTGGCGCTCCATCATCGTCAGATGACCCACCACCCCGTGCGGCATAGCGTGATCCGCGCCGGCCGCCGCCTCGGCGTCCGCGCAGTTCTTGGCGATCTTCACCATCGCGGCGCGATAGGAATCGGCGAAGCCGTTCCAGGCGGTCTGCTGCTGGTCGGTGAGCTTGAGCTCAGCCTTCAGATAGGCGAGCCGGCCGTCGATATGCTCGGAAATCCCGCAGAACATGCGGCCCATCATGCCGCCGCCGCCGTGCTCCATCATGCCCATGCCGCCGCCATGGCCCATGCCGCCGCCCGCGCCATGGTCCATCATTCCACCCATGCCGCCCATCCCTTTCATGTCATGGCCCGTCGCGCCGCCCGATTGGGGCGCGGGAGCAGGCGCCGGAGCGGGAGTCTGGGCGAAGGCGCCGGCGGCGAGGAGAACGAAAGCCGTCGCCGCGGCCGTGCGGCCAAAATAGATAGGCTTGTTAAGGGATTTGGAGATCAAGGTCATGAGTTTCTCCCATTAGCGCAGTTTATAAATTCTATGCTCTTGGTCGAGATTATAGGAAGCGGGCGGATTCTATTGCTCGAACATAGTTCGATCGACCTGCCCGCCGCCCCATGCCTCCGCCGGAGCCGGCCCCAATTCTTGGGGACAGACGCAAATTACTCCAAAAGCAGATTCCTGTCCGCGAGATTGTCGCATTGGGAATCACCCAAAAGGTCGCAGGCTCATATTTTTAAGCAATTGGGGCGGCGCGCCTCCCGAGGGCCGCTCGCTCAGCTCTTTTGCTTTTTCTCGGCGATGGTCACCAGCGAGCGCAATATGTCCCGCGTGCCTTCGAGGCGCTGCTTGAGATTGTCGAAGTCGCGCACGAACACGATCTTCATGTCCGGGCGGACCTTGGCGCCGAAGCCCTGCTGGGAGACATAGCGGACGAGGCCTGCCGGATCGGCGAACAGGTTGTCGCGGAAGGCGATGATGACGCCCTTGGGTCCGGCGTCGACCTTCTCCACATGGGCTCTTCGGCACAGCGCCTTGATGGCGACGATCTTGAGCAATTGCTGAACTTCCGGCGGCGTCGGCCCGAAGCGGTCGACCATTTCGGCGGCGAAACCGTCGATGTCCGCGTCGGTCTCCAGCGTGGACAGCCGCCGGTAGAGCTGCAGGCGCAGGCTGAGGTCGGCGACATAATCCTCCGGGATCGTCACCGGCGCGCCGAGCGCTATGGTCGGCGACCAGGCCTCCTCCTCCGGCTCATCGACCCCGGCCTTCAGCAGTTCGATCGCGTCGTGCAGCATCTGCTGATAAAGCTCGTAGCCGACCTCCTTGATATGGCCGGACTGCTCGTCGCCCAAGAGATTGCCGGCGCCGCGGATGTCGAGGTCGTGGGTCGCGAGCTGGAAGCCGGCCCCGAGCGTGTCGAGCGATTGCAGCACCTCGAGCCGCTTTTGCGCCTGGGGCGTGATGGTGCGGTTGGCCGGCGTCGTGAACAGCGCATAGGCGCGGGTCTTGCCGCGCCCGACGCGGCCGCGCAGCTGATAAAGCTGGGCGAGGCCGAACATATCGGCGCGCCATACGATCAGCGTGTTCGCGGTCGGAATGTCGAGCCCCGATTCGACGATCGTCGTCGACAGCAGAATGTCGTAGCCGCCCTCGTAGAACGCCGACATCTTCTCTTCGAGCTCGGTCGGCGGCATCTGGCCGTGGGCCACGACGAATTTCGCCTCCGGCACATTTTCGCGCAAAAAGGCCGAGGCTTCGTCGAGGTCCTCGATCCGGGGACAGACGAAAAAGGCCTGCCCGCCGCGATAACGCTCGCGCAGCAAAGCTTCGCGCACGATGAGCGGATCGAAAGGCGAAACGAAACTGCGCACGGCGAGACGATCGACCGGCGGCGTCGCGATCAGCGAAAGCTCGCGCACCCCCGTCATGGCGAGCTGCAGCGTGCGCGGGATCGGCGTCGCCGACAGCGTCAGCACATGGACCTCGGCGCGCAGCTCCTTGAGGCGCTCCTTGTGGCCGACGCCGAAATGCTGCTCCTCGTCGACGATGACGAGGCCGAGATCCTTGAAATTGACCCCCTTGCCGAGAATGGCATGGGTGCCGATCAATATGTCGACGCTGCCTTCGCCGAGCTGCTTCTTGGTCTCTTTGGTCTCGGCGGCGCCGACCATGCGCGACAGCCGCCCGATGCGCACCGGCAGGCCCGAGAACCGCTCCGAGAAATTCTTGTAATGCTGCCGCGCCAGCAGCGTGGTCGGCGTCACCACGGCGACCTGCTTGCCGTTGATCGCCGAGCAGAAGGCCGCGCGCAGGGCGACCTCGGTCTTGCCGAAACCGACGTCGCCGCAAACCAGCCGGTCCATCGGCCGGCCCGAGGCGAGATCCTCCAGAACCGCCTCGATCGCCGCGGCCTGGTCTTCGGTCTCGTCGTAGGGAAAGCGGGCGCAGAATTCGTCGTAGAGCCCTTCCGGCGCAATGAGCTTGGGCGCCTGTTTGAGCATGCGCTGCGCCGCTATCGCGATCAGGCCCTTGGCCATTTCGCGGATGCGGTTCTTCATCCGCGCCTTGCGGCCCTGCCAGCCGGCGCCGCCGAGCCGGTCGAGCGCGACTTCGGTGTCCTCGGAGCCGTAGCGGGTCAGCAGCTCGATGTTTTCGACGGGGAGGAAAAGCTTGGCCCCCTCCGCGTAATGGATTTCGAGGCAATCATGCGGCTCGCCGGCGGCTGTGATGGTCTCGAGCCCGACGAAGCGGCCGATGCCGTGATCGACATGCACGACGAGATCGCCCGCCGAAAGAGCGCCTATTTCGCCGAGGAGATTTTCAGCGCGCTTGGCCTTGCGGCGGCGGCGCACCAGCCGGTCGCCGAGAATGTCCTGCTCGCCGACGACGGCGAGATCGTCGGTTTCGAAGCCGTGCTCTACGCCGAGCACCGCGAGCGCAACCTTCCCCTTGCCGAGCGCAAAAGCGGCCGGCAACGAAGAAACCAACATAGGGGCCTTTAAGCCATGTTCAGTCAGCACATGGCCGAGGCGCTCGCGCGAGCCGTCGGACCAGGCCGCGACCACCACGGTCTTGTCCCGCGCCGCCAGCGCCTCGATATGGCCGACCGCGGCCTCGAAAACGTTGACCTCCGGCTGGCTGCGCTCGGGCGCGAAATCCCTGCCCGGCCGCGCGCCGAAATCAAGGCTCGCGGCCTCGCCCTCGGGCGCTGAAAAGGGCGAAAAGCGCGCCTGCGCCCGGCGCTCGAGCTGGCCGCGCCATTCCTCCTGCGTGAGATAAAGCTCGCGCGGCTCCAGCGGCTTGTAGTTCGAGCGGCCCTGCTCGGCGTCGAAGGCGCTCTTGCGGGCCTCGTAATAATCGGCGATCTGCGCCAGCCGCTCGCCGGCGGCGTCCTCGCTCTGGGCGTCGAGCAGGAGCGGCGCATCGCCGAAATAATCGAACAATGTGTCGAGCCGGTCGTAGAACAACGGCAGCCAGTGCTCGGCGCCGGGATGGCGGCGGCCTTCGCTGATCGCCTCATAGAGCGAGTCGCCCCGGGTCTCGCCGCCGAAACGCGTGGTGTAGCCCTGGCGGAACCGCCGCATCGTGTCGCTGACGAGCTGCAATTCGCTCATCGGCACGAGATCGAGGGCGCGAAGCTGGCCCGTGGTGCGCTGGGTCTCGGGATCGAAGGAGCGAATCGATTCGAGCGTGTTGCCGAAGAAATCGAGCCTGATCGGCGCCGGCATGCTGGGGGCGAAAAGATCGACGATGCCGCCGCGCTGGGCGTATTCTCCCGGCTCGCGCACCGTGCTGGAGCGCAAAAAGCCGTTGTTCTCCAGCCAGCGCGCCAGAAGGTCCATCTCGACCATATTGCCAGGCGCGGCGGAAAAAGTGTCGGCGGCGATTTTCGCCCGCGGGGGGACGCGTTGTAGCAGGCAATCGACGGTTGTGACCACGACCCGGGGCTGCTCGGCCGAGGAACGCGAGCGCGCGAGGCGGGCGAGACCGGTCATGCGCCGCGACGCGATCGCCGCGTTGGGCGAAACCCGGTCGTAGGGCTGGCAGTCCCAGCCCGGAATGTCGAGCGCCTCCACAAAAGGCGCAGCGAAACGCAAGGCCTCGCGGAACTGCGCCGAGCGGGTGGCGTCGCGCGCCACATGCACGAAGACGGCGGCCTCGCCCTCCGATCGCGCCGCCAGCGCGCGGGCGAAATCAGCGGCGATGAAAGCGTCGAAACCCTCGGGCGCATGGGCGCAGAGCAGCTTTTCCCCGGCCTCGATGCGCGAAAGCGCGGTTTTCAGGGCGCCGGCCGCCGTCTCGGCGCGAATATCGGTGCGGGCTTTCAAGGATCCTTGTCCTTTTCGGCCTGGAAGGCCGCGATTTTGCGAAAAACAGGGGTGTCGTAGGGCGCGGGCGCTGCTCCGGCGCAGAACCAGGAGAAGGCCACATCGTCGTCGGCGTCGAGCAGCGCCTCGAGCTGGGCCAGCTCTTCGGCGCCCAGCCTCTCGATATGGGCGTCGACGAATCCGCCGAGAATCATGTCCATCTCGCGCATGCCCCTGCGCCAGGCGCGCACGCGGATGCGGCGCCGGATCAGGTCCAGCGGGTCGGGAGGCGATTGTGGTTCGGCTTTGGCGGAGGCGGCGTCGCCGGTCATGATTCTTTGGCGCGATGAGGGCAAGGCGTTGACGTTTCGATCTGACATAGGACTTTGACGCCGCCGAAGTCCAGCGTGGCTCCGCAGAAACCCGGCTGCGAATCGAGATTTCCCGCCGGTCGGCGGCGGCGGCGCTGGCGCTTGTCGCGGGCCTCCAGGCCGCGGAGCCGCGGAAAGTCTCGAACGACCCGGCCATGACGACCCGAAGCGACGGCTCCTTAACCAGTTTAGCCGACGCGACGCGGAAACGCCCCGCAATACAGGGGGTTTCGCCCGATCTCGCGACAAAACGAAATCAAGGCGTTGACATCCCCCGGCGCATGTCCTATTCGACCCCCCACACGCAACGCGCTGTTGTTGCGGGGGAGTAGCTCAGTTGGTTAGAGCGCCGGCCTGTCACGCCGGAGGTCGCGGGTTCAAGTCCCGTCTTCCTCGCCATTCACAATCAAAAAATAAGCATCCGCTGGCGAGTCCCCAAGGGCGGCAGGGTAGCGGCTCATAGTGGCTATGGGATCGCCGACGCGGCCCCGGCTTTTTCAGGCCGCCAAAGAAGCAGCTGCGCGGCGCCGCACTACCCGCTCGTCTCGCGCAACACTCGGCGAAGGCTTCGCGGCTCTGCCTTCCGGATTGAGCTGCTTCGGCCCAATATCGCCTGCAGATTCCTCGCAACGAGGCGGGTTCGCCGCCCTACGGCGTCGATGGGCTCCTCACAACCACCTGTCGCGAAGCGAACAGGGCGTTCTCCGCCTGCGAAAACTATATGGTTCCAGAAAAGCTGAGCGAAGTTGTCGTCCCATTGGCGGGCGGAGCAAAGGCCGAGTTGAAACTCGTCGAAAAAGTAAGCGCCGGCGTGCCGAGAACGGTTGCGGTGAGCTGCAGCGTGAAGACTATTTTATCCGAGGACGAAGAGACGAGCATGTCGTAGGGCAGGTTGGCGGAGATTGAAATGATTCCGTTGCTGACGGTTGCGTTGCCGCTGGCGGAGCGGGAGTTGCTGAAAGAAGGATCCGGAACCGAGGCCGAGAGCGTGTAATACACTGCCGTCCCATTGGGGATGCCCGGATTGGCCGAGACTGTTGCGGCGGCCTGGATCGTCCCGGTAATTTCGGCGACGCTGGTCGCGGGTTGGGTCGGCAAGGGAAGCGACGCCAGAGGCGCCGCCGGGTTCGCGCTTTGCGCCAGCGCTTGAGCGGAAGCCGCAAGCGCGCAGGCCAGACCGTAAATTGTTGCAATTTTGTGTCGGGCGATCATTGGCTTGCTTTCGAGGTTGTTGCGTTTTCCGTTCGGTGCGCTGTTTTGGCTCGGTCACCTCGGTGACGCGCTTTCCTGTCCTTGAGAATTGGTCGAGCGAGAGGATACGGTGTCGATCCGCACTAAGGGAATGCTATATCTACATAGGCAGGTATCCACCCGGTGTAAGGCGTAGCTCGTGGATCGAGGTAGACAAACGTGGCGCCCGAGGCCGACCGAGACCGGCCCGAGCCATCATAGCCTGTGCACTGCACAGTGACGGTTCCCATGGGCCGAGTATCTCCACCAGCGTCTACGTCAAATTCAACATAGTTACCTTCATTGGGTTTTGCCTCGCGGGTAAGAGTGGCGGCGGGTTTGGAGCGGTCGGAAGACACATAAGTGATCCGCGCGCTGCATGTGATGCTGCCATACCCTTCGCTGTGATGAACGTAAGGGAAGATCACCAGATAAGCTGTTGTCGTAAAGGTTGGCGTATTCCGCGCCGGGCTCCGGCCCGGTTTCAGCGGCGCGAATGTTCCCGTAGCCGGATCGTAATAGCCGGGAATTTCATCGATCGCCGGCAAGGCCGGATCGGCGACCGCCGGCCCCGGGCTCTGCGGTGCGCCGGCGGCGCTGCTTTGTTGAGCCATGACCGGTTCTGACAAAAGCGCCAGCAGCGCAAGGATAGGCGAGCAGTATTTCTTCATGTCAAAATGTCCCGGAAAAACTGACGGGCGTCGTAGCTCCACTGGCCGGCAAGGGCGGACTGGAGCCGAAAGCGAGGCTATAGGTTATGGGTCCGCTGTTTGGCGGATTGACCGTGCTGCTCACCCCGAAAGAAATATTCAGCGTCGCAGAAGACGACCCTATGAAAAACGCATAGGGGATGTTGACGGAGATCGTCGCCGCGCCGCCGCTAAAGGTAGCGCTGCCGCCGACGAAGCGCTCACTGGTAAAAAAGCCGTCCATGACGACCGCCGAAGCGTTGTAATTTATCGTCGTTCCATCTGGCGTTTGTGCATTGGCCGCGATCACCGCGCTTATGGCGACCGTTCCGTTATATTGGGTCGTTGTCGTCGCTGGCTTGAGCCTTACGGGAACGCTCTCCAGCGGGATTGCGCCAGGCGTCTGGGCATCGATCGCCAGAGCGTCGACCGAAAAGAGCATTGCGGCGCAAAAAAGCAACGTGAAGATATTTCTCGTCGTCATCGCGTCCTATCCCAGATCAAAGCTGCGCAGGCAGGGTGATGGCCATCGTCCCGTTATTGGCTGGGACTGGAACGGTCAGCGTGAGGTAAAGGCTGTCGCTCGCCGGATAATTGAGCGCGGGCGTAACGCTCACGGAGAGCGTGGCGACGGTCGGCGGCGCGCCTTGCGACGTCCAGTCGAACGGCAGCGATATGGTGACGTTCTGCGTGGTCGATGTCTTGGTCACTGTTTGGCGCGCGGACGTAGCCTGGTTGCCCGAGGCCTGGGGAACCGAACCGCCGATGCTGACGCTGAGTGCGATCGGGGTGTTCAGCGGAATAGTGGCGTTGTCGGACATGATCGCAAGGGTTACGCTGAAGGTCCCCGAAATCGTGGTGGGGGAGGCGATTGCCAGATCCCTTGGCGTAGCGAAGAGAATTGCAGCGCAGGCCACAGCGAGAAGCGGTAAGGAAGCGGCGCGCATCTTTCGATTTCCCTCTTAAAAAGTCTGATTGAAAGTCAGTTGCGGGGTCGCTCCGTTCTTCGGCAGGGGAAACGTCTGTCCGAGAAAGGCGCTGTCGCCGCTCGAAGACTGCAGATTCAGAGTGACCGTTACGGTGTCCTTGGTCGAGGTCGCCTCGAAGATATAGGGAATGCTCAGGGAGGCCGTTCCTGAATTTCCTGAGCGGACCACAGTCGCCTTTCCACTGAAGCCGGAGGAATAGGCGGGCCTGTCGTAACGCCAGGGCTTCGAATTGGCGGTGACAAAAACTTCTGTTGTCGCCGAGGGCGGAAAGCTCGGGCCGAAGGTCACATTCACGGTGAGATTCAGCGTTCCGGACACTTCGATGAGTCGGCCGGTCACAAATTGAGATTGTGTTTGGGGTTCGGGCGCGGCCCTGAAAGTGTTGGTCTTGGGATCGAGATAGCCGAACACCTTCGCGCCGGCGACTGTCGCCGGATCGGCGCTCGCCGTCAGAGCACAGCAGAGCGTCGCGTTTACAACGACAAACGAATATAGGAGACGAACCATTCTTCGATCCTGTCACTTCATTGAAAGGAAGTCGTTAATACCATACATTGCAGCCTATTTTTACGAGCTGTCAAGCATATTATAGCGATCGAAAACGCCATATTTCGTACTAATTACTATGAAATTATTTGTGTAATCTCCATTCTATTATAGCCCGCCGTTTGCGTCGATCGACCAGAAAACACGCCCCGACCCGTCCAGTCACGAACACTCGCTCCAGACCAACAAGCCAGTGCGAGTAATCTCTGCTTTGGGTGGAACCTAGAGAATTGCTTCGGCGAGCGGCATATTATGCTTGGGCGGCGCCTTGTAAATTGGACTATCGTCGCAAGACCGGTCTTAAGACCTCCATTACAGCATCCCGCCAAAAACCTGCCCCTCCCCCTTCAACCTCTCCGGCTCGAACGCCTCGATATCGCGGAGCGGTTCGACGAAGGCGGTGGCGCTGGAGGCGGCGCGCATCGCGCCCGAGGGCGAGCCAAAGATCCTGCGCCATCCAGCCGAACCGCGCCGGCCGGTCGGCGCGCAGCCAGATGAAATCACGCTCGAAATCCCCGCTGGCGGGACAAAATTCCGGGCCCCCCCATTTCGACCAGATCGGGCCGGAAGGCCATCATCAGCGAGGTCTCGATTTCCCCCGCACGACACGGCATTGTTCTTCGCAAGCGCCCCTCATCCTTGCAAACGCTCTGGCGGCGCGTCTATGGAGTTCGACCGATTCCGTTCGCGCGGAAAGCGCGCTAGGCTAAAATCCGACATCCGGCTCGCAAGCAACGCCCCCTTTGCGGCTTGCTTCGCGCTTCTCTTAAACGGAGACCGCTTTTGTCACGTCCTCGTATCGGCCTCGCCCTCGGCAGCGGAGCCGCTCGCGGCTGGTCCCACATCGGCGTCATCGACGCTTTGACGGAAGCCGGCATAGAACCCGAAATCGTCTGCGGAACCTCGATGGGAGCGCTGATCGGAGCCGCCTATGTCTCGGAGCGCCTGCCCGACTTGCGGCAATGGGCCGAGGCCGCGAGCTGGCGCGAGATCGCGCCGCTGCTCGACGTCCGGCTGGCCGGCGGCGGCCTCATCGACGCCAGGCTGGTCGTAGAGTTCCTGCGAAAATTGGGGATCGGCGCGCCGATCGAGAGCTACGCCAAAAAATACGCGGCGGTCGCCACGGATTTTAACACCGGCCGCGAGGTCTGGCTGCAGTCGGGCCCCATTCTCGACGCCGTGCGCGGCTCCATCGCGCTTCCAGGGTTCATCAGCCCCGCCGAGGTCGAAGGCCGATGGCTCATCGACGGCGGTCTGGTGAATCCGGTGCCGGTCTCGCTGTGCCGCGCGCTCGGCGCGGATGTGATCATCGCCGTCAACCTCAACGGCGACCTGCTGGGACAGCGGCCCGACAACGCCCCCCGCGAAAAGCCGGTCTCGAGCGGCCCGGCGACGCCGGGCGAGTTTTTCGGGCGGATGCTGACCGATTTTCCCGCCGCAGCGCGCGAGCAGGCGACCCAGATCGCCCTGCGGCTGCTGCCGCAGGGGCCATCGACGCCGGGCTATTTCGACGTTCTCAACAACTCCATCAACATCATGCAGGACCAGATCACGCGGGCGCGCCTCGCCGGCGAGCCGCCCCACGTCATGCTGACGCCGCGCCTGCAGAACATCGGCGTGCTCGAATTCACCAAAGCGAAACAGGCTTTCGCGGAAGGGCGCGCCTGCGTCGAACACGCCCTGCCCATGCTGCGGCGATATCTTTGAAGCATTTGGAGGAGGCTACTCCGTCCCCTTCAACCTCTCCAGATCGAACGCCTCGATGTCGCGGAGCAGTTCGATGAAGGCGGTGGCCCAATAATCCGCCGCGGCCACGCCTTTCTCGGTCGTGGCCCTGGAGGCGTCGCCCATCGCGCCCGAGGGCGATAGATCCTGCGCCATCCAGCCGAAACCCGCCGGCCGGTCAGCTCGCAGCCAAGTGAAGTCGCGCTCGAAATCCCGGCTGGCGGGAACAAAATTCCTCGCCCGCGCCATTTCGACGAGCTCGGGCCGGAAGGCCAGCATCAGCGAGGTCTCGATCTCCCCCGCATGCACGCCATGGCGCAGTTCGTCGGAGCCGAAGAGGCCGTCGGGATAGCCGAAGCGGCTCCATGAGCAGGTCACCGCCAGCACGCCGTGCCGCGCCCGCAACTCCAGCGCCGCCTGGGAGATGAGCGGGGAATTGCCGCCATGGGAGCTGATCATAGCGAGCTTGCGCGCTCCCGCGGCTATGGCGCCCTCCAAGGTTTCGATCAGCGCCAGCAAAGCGGTCGCCGGCGACAGCGTCAATGTGCCGGGAAAAGCCCTGTGCTCGGTGGAGACGCCGATATTTTGAATCGGCAGGAACAGCACGTCGAGATCCTTGGGCAGCCGCGAAGCGACGCGCGCAATGCAGCCTTCCATGATCTGGGCGTCGACCCCCACCGGCAGATGCGGTCCATGCTGCTCCACCGCGGCGAGAGGCGCGACGACGATGGTCCGTTCCCAATCGAGGGAGGCGAAATCGCGGGTGGAAAGATCGGTCCAGAAAGGCGAAGGGCGCATCGGCTGGTTTTAAGGCTATCCCGGCCACGCGCCAAGCCGGTTTGTTCGGGCTATCATGCGCCTGTGACCCATCCCCCAAGGAAGCCCGCTCCATGTCCAGCCCGCCAATGGCCCCCGACGCGCTCGCAAAGCTCTTTGCCGAACTCTGCCTCGAAGCGGGCGCGATCGTCATGGAAGTCTTTGGCCGGGCGACAATAGAAACCCGCATCAAGGGCGACAGCAGTCCGGTCAGCGAGGCCGACGAGCGCGCGGAGATTTTTCTGCTCGCCGCCCTGTCCCGCCGCCTGCCGGGGCTTCCCGTGATCGCGGAGGAGAGCGCCGCCCGCGGGATTACGCCCTCTCAATCGGGCTGTTTCGCGCTGGTCGATCCGCTCGACGGCACTCGCGAATTCATCGCGCGGCGCAAGGAATTCACCGTCAATGTCGCCTATGTCGAGAACGGCGCGCCGATCGCGGGCGCGGTCTATGCGCCGGCGCTGGGAGAATTATGGTTCGCGGGGGGCGCGGCCAGCTTCGTCAGGGCTGCGCCGGGCGCCCCCTTGCCGCCGGCGTCCGATTGGCGGGTTTTGCGCACCAGGCCGCTGCCGCCCGAAGGCGCGACCGCCCTCGTCAGCCGCTCCCACCTCGACGCCGAGACCGAGGCTTTTCTGGCGCGGCGGAAGATCAAGGACCGGATCGACGCGGGGTCGTCCCTCAAATTCTGCCGCGTGGCCGAGGGCGCCGCGGATATTTATCCGCGCCTGGGGCCGACCATGGAGTGGGACACGGCGGCCGGCGACGCGGTCCTGCGCGCCGCCGGCGGCGTGACCCTGATCCCCGGAGGGGAGCCGCTAAGATACGGAAAAGCCGACCAGAACTATAAGAACGGTCCATTCGTCTGTTTTGGCGATCCTAATTCGGCAACCTTTTCTTAAGGATAGCGAGGCAGATTGCTTTCCTGTGGCGTCGCGGCCACAGCCGGGACCGGAAACCATCCGCTCCAGGGACGCGGCGTCGCCGGAGCATCCGCTGTTGCCCTTGCGAGGCGCGCGCCGCTCGGCGGCTCGATCGAGGCGGATTCCGGGGCGCCAGAATCTTTCCGGTTCGGATCGAGCCGAAAAGACTTCCGGATTTCCTTGTTTGATCGTGTTTTCCTGACGCGAACCGGCATCCCCTGCGCTCGAAAACACTCTACTGCTGAGGAGAGAGGCAAGATGAGCGCCGCCGACAACTCCACGCCGTTCATGCGCGGGCAGGTCTCGCGCCGAACCCTGCTGCGCACCGGGGCTTCCTCCGCCCTGACGCTGGCCGCGGGCGAAGCCTTCGGGCGGGCGCCCCCTCCCGCCGACCGCCCCGAAGCCTATTCCGACAATGAGGTGATCGCCAACGGCCATCGCTTCTTCGGCTCGATTTCGCGCGGGCTCGCGGAAGGGGTGGAATCGGCCACGCGCCGCTGGGGCAAGCCCAACGCCTATGTTCTGGGCCAGGAGGCCGGCGGGGCCTTCATCGGCGGGCTGCGCTACGGCGAAGGCGACATGTACACCCGCAACGCCGGGCATCGGCGCATTTTCTGGCAGGGACCCTCGCTCGGCCTGGACGCCGGAGCGGACGGCGACCGCACCATGATGCTGGTCTACAACCTCCCGTCGGTCGAAGCGATGTTCCAGCGCTTCAGCGGCATGGACGGCTCGGCCTATCTGATCGGGGGCTTCGGCTTCACGGCCCTCGAGGCCCAGGACGTGGTCGTGGTCCCGATCCGATCGGGAGTGGGCGCGCGGCTCGGGCTCAACCTCGGCTATCTGAAGTTCACCGAACGCTCGACCTGGAATCCGTTTTGATTTTCGCGCAGGTTCGGGAACGACTTTTCGGCGCGCCGAACGGGCGGGTCATCCGCATCGGCGGCAGGAGTCTGATCGCCGAGGGGCTGCGGCGCAGCGTCTGGACGGACCAGCACCACTACGCCATGAGCGTCGGCTGGCCGGCCTTCTTCGCCACGCTGGCGCTTATTTTCGTCCTTCTCAACCTGGTCTTCGCGGGCCTCTACTGGCTCTGCTTCTATTTCGGGGATCAGCCCATCGCCAATGCGCGCCCGGGGTCGTTCCTGGATTATTTCTTCTTCAGCGTCGAAACCCTCGCGACCGTGGGATATGGCGACATGCACCCCCGTTCGCTGGCGGGGCATGTCGTCGCGACGCTCGCCACTTTCGCCGGCGTTTGCACCATGGCGATCACGGCCGGCCTGACCTTCGCCCGTTTTTCGCAGCCCCGCGCCCGCCTGCTTTTCGCGCAGCGGCCCGTGGTCGCCACGCATGACGGCGCGCGCACCCTGATGATCCGCTTCGCCAACGAACGCCACAACGCCATCACCGAGGCCGGCGCCAGATTATGGCTCGCGCGCAACGAACGCACGCTCGAAGGCTCCAGTTTCCGCAGATTTCACCCGCTCAGGCTGATGCGCGACGAAAACCCGATCTTCGCCCTGAGCTGGACTATCCTGCATGTCGTCGACGAAACCAGTCCTGTTCATGGCTGGACGCAGGAGGATTTCGCCAATTCCGACGCCAGTCTGATCGTCATCTTCAGCGGCCACGACGAAAGCTCGAAGCAGGCCCTGCGCGGGCGCCGCATCTATGCGGCGAGCGACGTGCTGGTGGATTACGAATACGAGGACCTTTTCCGGCTCGGCGACAACGGCGCCGCCGTCGTCGATTTCAACAGGTTCCACGAAGTCAGGCCGGCGAGCCCCAAACCCCTCGACTCCGCCAAAGTTTGATTTCCTCCGGCGCTGCTTTAAAAATGCCGCTGGCGGCGACAGCCCGAAGCGTTGCGGCGCATTTTCGCGAAATCCCCGGATCTTCGCGGAAATCGGCCGCTGTCGGCGAATCCGGCGCGATTTCTTTATCGCTCGCACGGCAGGCAGGGACGAACGCGTGTCGATAGAACAGGCGATGTATTTTGCGCTCGGGTTTCTGGTCGCCGGGCTTTTGACGCTGATGTTCACGCCCGCTCTGTGGCGGCGGGCGATGCGGCTTTCGATGCGCCGCCTCCAGTTGCTGGCGCCGCTTTCGCGCGAGGAGGCCATAGCCGAACGCGATCTCCTGCGCGCCGAATTTGCCTTGCGCGAGCGCCGCATGGAGCAGGAGATGGAGGCGATCAAGGCCTCCAAAGCGCAAGATCTCCTGGAGGTCGGCCGCCACGCCCTCCGCATCGCCGGCCTCGACGAATCGCTCAAAAAATCGGAGGCCAAGGGCCGGGAGCTCGAGCATAGCCTGCAGGAAGCCCAAAAAAACGCCGTCGATCGCGCCGGGTTGCTGAACGCCACCCAATCGGCCCTGCTCGAGGTGACGCAACATGCCGAACGGGGCGTCGCCAGCCTGCGCGCCCTGCGCGGCGCCCATGAGGAGCAGGGCCGAGAGAAGGACGAAGCGCTCTCGCGCGCAGCCGCTCTTGAGACCAGGATCGACGAACTCGGCCGGGAAAACGACGAGCTGCGGCGTGAACTGAACAAATTGCAGGCCGATTTCGCCGAAATCGCCGCCGAAGCGAAGCGTCTCGGCGCGGTCGACGCCGAGGCCGGCCAGCTGAACGAGGAGTTCAGGAAAGTCTCGATCGCCCGGGATTTCCTCGAGGAAACCCTCACGGAGACCCGTGAGCGCTCAAAGCAGTCGGAAGAGCGCCAGGCGGCGGAAATCGCGCATCTCGAGAAAGCCTTGCGCCTCGCCCGCGCCGAGGCGCGCGACCATGCGGATAGGCTGGAGACGGCGCGTGCGGACAACTCCATGCTCCAGGGCGCGATCGAAGCGCTGCGGGCCGACCACGCCCGCAGAGGAGCGGGCGGCGGCGCCGACGCAAAGGATGTCGCCGACCTGCGCAAGGAAATCTCCGGACTCGCCGCGCAGATCGTCGGCGATCCGCCGCCCGGGGAAAAGCGCGACCAAGCCGCTTCGGCGAAGAGGGCCTGAGCCGCGGCTGCGGCTTGACCGCATCCCCCCGCTTTGGGACAAATATCGGATCTTTTTCTTCCAACCCCGCGAGGATATCTTGCTGTTCGCCGCCATCTGCATCGACAAGCCCGGTCAAATCGACCTGCGTCTCGCCACCCGGGCGGCCCATCTCGCGTTCCTCGAGGCGAATGCGCCCCGGATCAAGCTCGGCGGCCCATTCCTCGACGAGGCGGACAAGCCGGTCGGCTCCCTGCTCGTTCTGGACTGTGAGAACCTTGCTGCGGCGCAGGCCCTGCTGGCCGAAGACCCCTACGCCAAGGCCGACCTGTTCTCCAGCGTTCAGCTTCGGCCCTGGCGCCGCGTGGTCGGAGCCGAGCTCTGAACATGGCTTGCTGGCTCTTCAAAAGCGAACCTTCGACCTGGTCCTTCCAGCAGCAGCTCGACGCCGGCGAAAAAGGCACATTCTGGAACGGGGTTCGCAACCATCTCGCCAAAAAGCACATGATGGCGATGAAGGTCGGGGAGAAGGGTTTTTTCTATCATTCGAACGAGGACAAGGCGATCGTCGGCGTCGTCGAGGTCATCAAGCCCTATTATCCCGACCATACCGATGAAAGCGGCAAATTCGGCATGGTGGACATCCGGGCGGTGAAGCCGCTTCAGAATAAAGTCCCGCTCGCCCGGATCAAAGCCGAACCGCGTCTTTCCGAAATGGTTCTGGTGAATAATTCCCGCCTTTCGGTGCAGCCTGTGAGCGACGCGGAATGGCGCGTCGTGCTCGAGCTTGCGGGCGAGGCGGAACAGGACCACAATTGACCTCGGGTTCGATGCGCTGCGGCGGCGACGGCGCGGCGACCCGGCTTTGCCAGCGCGTCTCCATGACATGATGATGCGCGGAGCGGATCGCGGGTGCGGCGGAAAGCTGCGCCGACGGCCGGGCTGAGACGGATCGATTGCAATCGCAAGGGCCTTGCGGAGCGCGCCCCGGGCGGACGCAGAGTGAGGAGGGCTTGGTGACGCAGACAGATTCTCCTCCTATCCGATCATTCATCGCCGGGACGGGCCGCGCCGCGCTCGACGAACAGAGCTTCATGCTGGAGCGCATGAAGCTCGCGCTGGACGCGGGCAGGACCGGGATCTGGGACTGGAATCTGATCACCGGCGAAGTGCATCTCGATGCGCGCGTGCGCACTCTCTGGGGCCTCACCCCCGAAATGCCGGCCAATCTCGACGTATTTCGCCGCGCGCTCCATCCGCAGGACAAGAAGCGGACGAAAGAAGCGATCGAACAGGCCCTCGATCCCGCCTGCCAGGACGATTACGAGAGCGAATATCGCGTCATCGGCCTCACCGACCGCGTCGAGCGCTGGGTCTCGGTGCGGGGACGCACTTTTTTCGACGGCGGCCGCGCCGTCCGCATCGTCGGCACCGTCCGCGACGTCACCGAACGCAAACATCGCGAACAGCATGTGCATAATCTGCTGCGCGAACTGGTGCACCGCTCGAAGAATCTCCTCGCGGTGGTGCAGGCCATGTCGCGGCAGACCGCGACCGGCGCCGGCTCGATCGACGATTTCCAGCGCAAGTTTTCGGCGCGGCTGCAAGCGCTCTCGATGGCGCACGACCTGCTGATCTCCCATGATTGGCGCGGCGCCTCCATGCATGAACTCGCACGCGCGCAAATGGCCTATTGTCTCGATGTCGAAGCCGGGGAAATCGCCCAGCATGCGCGCATCGACGGCCCCAGACTGATGCTGAAGCCCGAAGCCGCGCAGAATATCGGACTCGCCCTGCATGAATTGGCGACCAACGCCCTCGCCTATGGCGCGCTGTCCTACGACTGCGGCGAAGTCTCTCTGAGCTGGAGGCTGGACAACGGCAGGTTCCTTGTGGAATGGCGCGAGAGCGGCGGCCCGAGAGTGTCGCCGCCAGGGCGGGAGGGCTTTGGCCACAAGGTGATAAAACGGCTCGTGCCGCAGGCTCTCGACGGCGAGACGACGCTCAATTTTTCGCCCGAAGGGTTCGTCTGGACTCTCTCCGCCCCGGCGAGCTGGGTGATGGTGAAATAAGACTTTAGCAGCCTGTCGGACTCATGTCTCTCCGTCCGAGGTTGCGACGCTAAGGAGACGATTTTTCCGTTTGAGCGCCTTCCAGTAGTTGATACTTTCTATCTACTGGATTAATTAGAATAGTTTTTACGCGCGGCGACGAATCTTGCCTTGCTGCGCTGCTGGTTCGCGAACACTCCATGAGTTTTCACCGCGAAGGGCGCTTTCCATGTCCCAATCTCACGCCGCATCGGCCGCCGTCAGATCACATGCCACGCCCGTGCTTGGCGGCGCGCTGCTGACGCTGGTGGAAACACTCGATGCGCTCGGATCCGATCCCACACTGTTCGACATCGCCAGGACGATGCAGGGCATAAAACTGACGCCGTCCGACGTGGCGTCCTTCATACGGGCCGATCCGCGCGGCTACAACAGAGCCGCGGTAGTCGTGCGCGAGCAATACGAGCTGCTGGTCATGACCTGGCTGCCCGGGCAGGCGAGCTTTCCGCACGATCACAGCGGCTCGGTCTGCGTGTTGCAGGTCGTGCAGGGAGAGGCAGCAGAAGTCTGCTATCGCATCGCGCCGGACGGCTACGCCGACTTCGAATACGAGGTGAATCTGGAGACGGGCGGCGTCGCCGCCTTTCAGGACGCCGGCGTGCATTCCTTGCGCAACGCCCGCCCCGACGAGACTCTGGTGACGGTACACGCCTATGCGCCTCGTCTGCGCGATTTCCGCCGTTTCATTGTGCGGCCCGCGACGCCCGGCGACAGCGGGCTGGCGCCCCAGGAACCTCCGACAGTGGTGTTAGTCGGCGGCGGCTTCAGCGGCGCGATGACGGCGGCGCAGCTTCTGACCCGCGCCAGACGCGCCGGTCTGGCGCTCAATGTGGTGATGGTCGAACGGCGTGGCGCGGTCGGCGAGGGAATTGCCTACGCCACGCGCGAGCCGACGCATCTCCTGAATGTACCCGCCAAGCGCATGAGCGCATGGCCAGACCGTCCGGAGGATTTCCTCCGCTGGGCGCAAAACCGGGATGAGAGGGTGCAGGCATACGATTTCCTGCCGCGCGAATGGTATGGCGATTACATTCGTGACGCACTGCGCGGCGCCGCGTTGGACGCCGGCGATCTGGCGAAACTCTCGGTAGTCTACGACGAGGTCCGCCGTGTCGCGCGCCGCCCCGGCGGCGGCTGGGTAATCCATCTGGCGCATGGCGCCTCGCTGCGCGCCGAGGCGGTGGTGTTGGCCATCGGCCACCGACCGCCCTCCGACCCGATCGGCAAAAGCTGGAGCGGCCCGCGCACTCGATTCATTGCCGATCCATGGCGGCCATTCGCAATGAACGTGGTGCGGCCGGACGAGCCTGTGATTGTGATCGGCAGCGGATTGACGGCGGTCGACGCCGTGCTGTCGCTAGCGGCGCAACCGCGTTCGACGCCGATCGTTCTCATCTCGCATTACGGCCTGCACCCACTGGCGCACGCCGCACAGGAGATCACACCTGCCAATCTCACGGAGCTGATCGAAACATATGTCGCCGCGCCGGGCGGCTTGAAGCCGCTGGCGCTACTCGTCGAGTTACGGCGAAAAGCGCGCGGCGACGAAGGGCAGGACTGGCGCAGCCTGGTCGACGGGCTGCGGCCGCACACTGCGAGGCTCTGGCAGGCCATGGCAAACGACGAACGCCGGCGTTTCCTGCGCCATCTACGGCCGTTCTGGGAGGTGCACCGTCACCGCATGACGCTGTCTGTCGCCGAGCCTTTCTACGCCATGCTCGAGCGCGGCGCAGTGCGCGTGATCGCCGGCCGGGTGACCTCGATCCAGGCCGAGGGAGACGCGGTCCGTGCGAAGGTTAGTTTGCGCGGAAGCAAGCAAGTGATCGACATCGATGCCGGCTGGGTGGTCAATTGCACCGGCCCGACTCCGTCCAACAATGCAGAGGCCAATCCAGTGATGAGTTCGCTGCTGTTGCATGGCCGACTGCGGGTCGACCAACTGGCGCTCGGCGTCGAGACCTGTCCAGACGGCGCCGCCATCGCCGCCGACGGGACACGGACGCCCGACATGTTTGTCGTCGGCACGCTGCGCAAGGCGACGCTGTGGGAGAGCATAGCCGCGCCAGAACTGCGCGAGCAGGCGTCCATGACAGCCGAACAAATCGTCGATCGGCTGGCCATGGCAAGCGAGCCGCAGACTGCGCCAACATAGCGCAAGGAGACCGGCGCGTCGGGGGGCCGTTACGCAGGCGGCGCCGAACGGGACGGCGAGGCTATGCCGCCGGCCACGAATCTCTGGTGGTCGATCTTGTTTTGGGCGGCGTAAAGCATTGCGAAAGAGGCGATGGCGTCGTCGAATGCCTCTTTTTTTCCCATATAGCCCGCGAGAGTCGCCGCATCGGCGGAGCGGGCGTGGGCGCGGGCGAGCGTGCGTCCGCACAGGGTGGCGTATTCCGGCAGGGATTTGGCCTGCAGCAGATCGGCGACCGAACCGAGCCGCTTGTTCTTGAGATGCCGCACATAGAACTGACGGTTCGACTCCGGATCGGTGGTCCAGCCGAGGAACATGTCGGTCGCAGCCTGCATGATGCGCTGGCCGGAAACGACGCGGGCGCCTTGCTGCTTGGGCCAGGCGCCGCCGCCGAGGCGCTCCAGCACGGAGGGCAAGGCCTCCTTCACCTGCAGGAAGAGCGGATCGCCGTCGTGAGTCGTGAACAGGCCGACCGCACAATAGGTGCCTACGCTGCCGACGCCCACGACCTTGATGGCGCTGTCGGCCAGCTTGTAGCGCGAGATCAGCGTGAAGGTCTCGGGGGCGAGCGTTTCGTTCACGCCCTCGAACACTTTGGCGACATCGACCCGAGCGGCGTCGCTCAGTCCTGCGGAGGGATGATAGATCAGCGGAGGACGATCGATGATGCGCCAGGCGCCGGTCTTGGGGTCGAGGGAGTAATTTGGAAAGTTGCGGTCTTCCTGGCGATCGGCGTGTTTCTGATCCGCGGCGACGCGCAGCTTGCGAACGAGATCGTCCTCGAAAAGATCGCTCGCCTCCCGCACCAGCAATATCCGCGAGTGCCACGCTTCGAGCGGCGACAGCTTCGCGAGCTTGAACATGCGCAGGCGATAGGCTCTCGCGACATTCTCCGCGACGCGTCTCGCGATCTTGTCGGAAGCGCCTCCCGCCAAAGCCGCGACCGAACAGCTCGCCGCGAGGCGCTTCAGATCGACGGTGAAATCGACCCCGGGCAGAGTCTCGTCGAAGTCGTTAATGTCGAACAGCACATTGCCTTCCGGCGAGATGAAGGCGCCGAAATTCATCAGGTGGCAATCGCCGCAGGCCTGGGTCTTTATGCCCGGCGCGGGCTGCGAGGCGAGGTCGACGGCCATCAGGGCGGCGGCGCCGCGCAGAAAAGTGAAAGGCGACTCGGCCATGCGCTGCGCGCGGATGGGCAATAATTCGGGCAAGCGCGTGCGGTTGGTTTCGTCGAAGATCGCGACCGGATCGCGCTCCGGCGCAGAAAAATTCGCAAGCTTCTCGCGCGGCGTTTCGTCGCGCAAGCGCTTGCCGGCCGCGTAACGCTCTTCGAACGGCCGATGATGCGCCGCGCCGGCGGCGGGAGCCTGCGCGTCCGACTGCCTCGCGTACATTGAGTCCTCCTTGAAATCCTTGCGCGTGAAGATCGCTGCGCGAGCATCAATAGCACAGATGCGTCGCAGACGCGCGTTCACCGCCCGCGACAGCCCGATTTTCCTGCTGGTGAAGTTTCGTTAACCGCCATTGAAACAACCAGTTTAAGCCCGCTTTCAAAGCCTCGTCGTAATTTCTCGCACAAGCGGCGAAAACGCTCCTGCGCAAAGCAGCGGCTCATCAGACGAGGAAGACAAAGTGAAAACGTTGAAAGCTTCGCTCGGCTTCTATCCGCGCTGTCTGCGGCTGACGGTCGCAACTGCGGCGCTCGCCTCGCTCTGCGTCTTTCCTGCGGGCGGTTCCCTCGCGAGCGTCAAGCCGACGGTTCAATCGGGCCCGGGCAGATTCGTCGTCGGATCGAAAACCACGGCCGCCTCGGAATTTACGATCTATAGCTTTCAGGGCGGCCTGGACGGGGGCATCCCGGAAGCCGGCCTGATCTTCGACAACAACGGCGCGGTCTATGGCGTGTCGTCCGGCGGGCAATATGGTTCGGGAATCGTCTTCATGGCGACGCCGCCCGTGGCCGGCTCCGGTCAGACGCAATGGACCAAGACGACGCTCTACGCCTTTCAGGGCGGCGCGGACGGCGCCTTTCCTCAGGCGACGCTGACCTTCGACAGCAATGGCGCGCTTTATGGCGCGACGCGCGAAGGCGGCTCGGGAAATTCCGGCACGGTTTTCAAGCTGACCCCGCCCGTCGCCGGCTCCCCGCAGACCGCCTGGATCAAGACGACGCTCTATAACTTCCAGAACGGTTCGGACGGCGCCAATCCGCTTTCCGGCGTCACGCTGGACAACGCCGGCGCGCTCTATGGCGCGACGGTTCGCGGCGGCGCGACCAACAACGGCGTCGTTTACAAGCTCACGCCGGCTCAGGGCGGGTACAGCGAAACCCTGCTCTATAGTTTCCAGGGCGATCTGGACGGCGCCAACCCCTATTCGAGCGTCACCTTCGACGCCGCCTCTGGCGGCGCGCTTTACGGCACAACCGCCTTCGGAGGGCACAGGGGCGCCGGCACGGTCTACAAGCTTTCCGCGCCCGCCAATGGGCAAGGCCCGTGGATCAAGACGCTGATTCACAGTTTCGACGGCGTCGAGGGCAATTTCCCGCGCGCGAATGTGGTTTTCGGCTCCGATCATGCGCTCTACGGCGCCACCTATGGCGGCGGAACGTACAACGCCGGCATGCTCTACAAGCTCACGCCGCCGGCCTCGCCCGTAGGACAATGGGGTGAAACCGTCCTTTATAATTTCACCGGCGGCCCCGACGGCGCCAATCCCTATTCCGCCATCGCATTCGACAGCTATGGGACGCTCTACGGAACCGCATATAACGGCGGGGCTTCGTCCGCGGGCGTGCTGTACACCCTGACGCCGCCCGGCGCCAATCAGGCGCAATGGACCGAGAACGTGCTCTACACGTTCACCGGCGGCGCCGACGGCGCCCATCCGGGCGGGCTGGCTTTCGACATGGCGGGGTCGGTCTATGGCGTCACCGCCAGCGGCGCCATAGACAACAACGGCACGATCTTCCAGGTCGTTCTTCCCGCCAGCGCCGCGAATCTGAACTCCGAAAGCAATTTGCACAGCTTCGGCTCGGCGGGCGACGGCGCCGATCCCTACGGCGCCCTGATCCTCGACAACCAGGGCGACGCCTTCGGCACGACCACTGCCGGAGGAGTCCATGGCTTCGGCGCGGTGTTCAAGATGACGCCGCCGTCGGGAAAAAACACCCAATGGACCGAAACCGTGCTCTACAGCTTCACCGGCGGGAGCGACGGCGCGGCGCCCCAATACGGCGCGCTCGACATCGACTCCAACGGCAATCTCTATGGCACGACCAAGCAGGGCGGCGATTACGGCAAAGGCGTCGTGTTCAGGCTGGCGCCGCCGAGGGGCGGACAGGGCGTCGTCTGGACCCAAAGCGTTCTCCACAGCTTCTCCGGCGGCGCCAATGACGGCGACACCCCCTATGGCGGCGTCATCGTCGACAATCAGGGCAATCTCTACGGCCAGAGTTACAAGGGCGGCGCCTATGGCGCGGGCGTGGTCTATGAACTCTCGCCGCCGGCTCAGAGCCAGACGAGCTGGTCCCATTCCATGCTCTACCACTTCACCGGCGGCGCCGATGGGAGCCACCCCGCGAGCGATCTGACGATGGACAACCATGGCGCGCTCTATGGGACGACTTATCAGGGCGGATCGAGCGGCCTCGGCGTCGCCTTCAAATTGACCCCGCCCGGCCCGTCGAGCGGCTGCGCCCCGACCCAGCCGAATTTATGGTGCCAAACCCTGCTCCACGCCTTTGCGGGCGGAAGCGACGGCGACTCGCCTTCAGCCGGCGCGCTGGTCCAGGACGTCCATGGCGCCCTCTATGGCGCGACCGTCCGCAGTGGAGCCTCGGGCAATGGCGTGATCTACAAACTGACGCCGCCGTCCGGGCATAATTCACAATGGACCGAGAGCGTGCTGCATGGCTTTGCCGGAACCGACGGCGGCCATCCCTATGGCGGCGTGATCTTCGACACCCATGGCGCGCTTTACGGAGCGACCTCCGACGGCGAAGCCGGCGGCGCCGGCGGGCTGTTCAAGCTGACGCCCCCGGACACCGATCAGGGAGAGTGGAGCGAGACCACGCTTTACGCCTTCCATGGCGGAACCGATGGCGGCGGCCCGATCGGAGCGCCGGTGTTCGACACCTCGCGCGGCGTTCTCTACGGCGTGACGCGTCAGGGCGGAGATACGGGACACGGCGCGGTCTATCAGGTGAAAAAACGCAGCGCGTCCGACGACTTCCGCCACTGATCGCAGCGCGCAACAAAATCGAAAACAACGCCCCGGGAAGGCCGCCGCCTCCCCGGGGCGAAAATCATCCGAGCAGCGCGACGAGCGGATCGATCAGCGGCGCATCGGCGGGCGGCATGGGGAAGTTCCGCAAATCGCGGGCCCGCGCCCATTTGAGCGCCTGTCCCTCCTTTGCGACGACCATGCCGTCCCATCGCCGGCACACGAACAACGGCATAAGCAAATGGAAGTCTTCATAGGCGTGGCTGGCGAAGGCCAGCGGCTGCATGCAGGAGACGCAGGCGTCTATCCCCAGTTCCTCGGCGAGCTCTCGCGCCAGGGCCTGTTCCGGGCGCTCGCCGGGTTCGATCTTCCCGCCGGGGAACTCCCAAAGCCCCGCGAGCTGCTTGCCGGCCGGCCGCTGGGCGAGAAGCACGCGGCCGTCGGGGTCCACCAGGGCGGCCGCGACGACGAGAACGAGCCGGGTCGAAGACTGGGTCAATTGCCGGTCAGCGAAACATTGACGACGCCGGCTTCTCCCGCCGGAACCGTGACCGCCTGGTAGAAGGCGCCGCCGCCCTGAGACTGAGCCGCGCCCTTGGGCTTCCAGATGATCTGCGTGGTCAGGAAATAGCGCCCGGGAGCGACATGGTCGAAGGAGAACCGGCCCTCGGCGCCGGCCTTGGTCGCGCGGGTGTAGGCGACATATTCGGGATCGGGCGTGGACTTGGGCATGGCGTCGGCGGCGACGAATTTGGAGGCGCCGTAGAAATGCGCGATGCGGGCCTGGGCGTAGGAGGAGGCCGGAATGAGGCGCACGACCTCGCCCGCCGCGTAACGGGTCTCGCCGGCGTCGGTCAGGAAGGCCTGTCCCGCTATGCTGGCGGTTCCCGGGACGCGGATAAAGGCGGCTTCCGCCGGGTTGAAGGCGGCCGAGTCGAGATGGGGAGAAGACTGGTTGCATCCTGCGAGCAAAGCGGAAACGAATACGCAGGCCAAAGCGCGCCGCATGGCTGATTCTCCTGACATAAAACTGGACCGCACAGTCGCCAGTCGCGCCGCAAAAGGCAAGCCTTTCCCGGGCCGGGTGCGGGCGACGCGGGCTGCGGACTTCATTTTTGCGCCAGAAGCTCCTGCAGGCGGGCGAGATCGGCCGGCAGCGGGCTTTCGAACAGCATTTCCTCCCCCGTCACCGGATGCTCGAAACCCAGCGTCGCCGCGTGCAGCGCCTGGCGCCCCAGCGCCTCCACGCCCGCGCGCGCCTCGGGCCCCAGCAGGGCGGCCTTGGTCTTGAAGCCGGCGCCATAGGTGGCGTCGCCGACGAGGGGATGGCCGAGATGCGCCATATGGACGCGAATCTGATGGGTGCGTCCGGTTTCGAGGCTGCACCCGACCAGCGATGCGACGCCGAAATCTTCCAGCGTCTCGTAGTGGGTGATCGCCTCGCGTCCCCGCGCCGCGGAGACCACCGCCATGCGCTCGCGGTGGGTGGCGTGACGGCCGATGGGCGCGTCGACGACGCCGTGGCGCCGATCCGGAACGCCCCATACGAAGGCAAGATAGTCGCGCACGAGATGCAATTCCCGTCCGTGGTCCTCGAACAATCGCGACAGCCCGAGATGCGCGGCGTCGGTCTTGGCGACGACGAGCAGCCCGCTGGTGTCCTTGTCGATGCGATGGACGATCCCCGGCTTCCTGATCCCACCGATGCCCGACAGCGAATCGCCGCAATGGGCGATCAGCGCATTGACCAGCGTTCCGGTCTCATGGCCCGCAGCCGGATGCACCACGAGCCCGGCCGGCTTGTCGACGACGAGGAGATGGGAGTCCTCATAGACGATGTCGAGCGCGATTTCCTCGCCCTGCGGTTCGGCGGGCTCCGGCGGCGGCACGGCGAGCGTGACCGTCTCGCCTGCGGCGAGCCGGCGATTGGCGTCCGCGGCCGCGCGGCCGGCGACCGTCGCGGCCCCCTGCTCGATCAGCGACTTCACGCGGGTCCGCGAAATATGCGCGGCGCAGACCTCTTCGCGCTCGGCGAGGAATTTATCGAGCCGGGCGCCCGCGTCCTCCTCCAGGACCGTGAATGCGAATAGGGCCGCGCCTTCGGGCGGTGTGTTTTCTGGCGACATTCCTCGACATCTTTTCCGTTGGGCGCGGCCCGTGCTACTTCCCGCCCGCGCCGCGCATTTTGCGCCCGCCCGGCGTCAGCCCGGCCCTCGAACCGGTTCGAGCGCGCCCGAAACTATCGATAGAGCATCTCCTTCGCAAAAAGCAGCCTGGCTTTTGCGGGAACATGCCCCAAGGGGGAGTCAGCGCCATCGCCGCATCCGCTCCATTCTGCGCCGTGATCGGCGCCGGCCCCGCCGGCCTCATGGCGGCCGACGTCCTGTCGGCGGCGGGCGCGCGGGTGACGGTCTTTGACCACAGGGCGAGCCCGGCGCGCAAATTTCTGATGGCGGGGCGCGGCGGCCTCAACCTCACCCACAGCGAAGAACCAGAAAAATTCCTCGCCCGCTACGGCGCGGCGGCCGGGCGGCTGGAGCCGCTGCTGCGCGCCTTCCCTCCCGCGCGCCTGCGGGAGTTCTGCGCCGAACTCGGCGAGCCGACCTTCGTCGGCTCCAGCGGCCGGGTCTTTCCGTCGAGCTTCAAAGCCTCGCCCCTGCTCAGAGCCTGGCTCGCGCGCCTCGCGCGCCAGGGCGTCGGCTTCAGGATGCGCAGCTCCTTCCTGGGCTTTTCCGAACAGGGCGGCCTGAGGATGCGCCTGGAGGGAGAAAAGGAATCGGTCCTGTTTCCCGAGGCTAGCGTCTTCGCCCTCGGCGGGGCCTCCTGGCCCAAGCTCGGCTCCGACGCCGCATGGGTCGAAGCTTTTTGCGCTCTCGGCGTCGAGATATCGCCGCTCGCCCCGGCGAACTGCGGCGCTTTGATCGGCTGGAGCGAAATTTTCCGCGACGCCTTCGAGGGCCGGCCGATCAAGACGATCCGCATCGCTCACGGCGACGCCTCCGCCCGCGGCGATCTCGTCGTCACCCGCCTCGGACTCGAAGGAGGACCGGTCTATGCGCTGGCGTCGCGGCTTCGCGAGACGATCGCAAAGACCGGGGCCGCCGTCTTGAAGCTCGATCTGCGCCCGGATCTCGAAGAAGCCGAAATCGCAAAAAGGCTCGCACAGGACCCCGGTCGGCAATCCCTGTCGACCTTCCTGCGCAAGGCGGCGGGACTGGGGAAGATCGAAATCGCCCTGCTGCGGGAGGTTCAGGGGCGGGCCCTGCCCCGCGACGCGGCCGCGCTCGCGGCGCTGATCAAGCAGCTGCCGCTCGAGGTTTCCGGCGTCCCCGGTTTCGAGCGCGCGATTTCCACCTCGGGCGGCGTGAAGTTCGAAGAACTCGACGCCAGGCTGATGCTGCTCCGGCGGCCGGGCGTTTTCCTGGCCGGAGAAATGCTGGATTTCGACGCCCCGACCGGCGGCTATCTGCTGCAAGCCGCCTTTTCCACCGGCTTCGCCGCCGGCGAAGGCGCGGCGGATTATCTCGGGCTCGAACTCAGATCGCCGACCCGCCCTTGAAGCCGCCGTAGCTGCTTTGTCCTTGCGGTCCGAAGAGATACACTTCGTAAGGCTCGGCTTCGCCGCCCATCTCCATGCCCGGCGATCCCGAGGGCATGCCGGGCGTGGCGAGGCCGGCGGCTTTCGGCTTTTCCTGCAGCAGCCGCTGGATCGCGGCGACGGGCGTGTGACCCTCGACGACATAGCCTTCGATCTCGGCCGTGTGGCAGGAGGTCAGCCCCGCCGGCACGCCGAGCCGCGCCTTGACCGCTTTCATGTCGGGCTCGTCGACGACCTCGACCGCAAAACCCGCATCCTTCAGCTTGGCGGCCCAGCGGCCGCAGCAGCCGCAAGTCGCGTCCCGGTGCACGAGGACGCGGATCGCAGGCTCCGCGGTCGCCGGGGCCGCGCAAACGGCCGCCAGAGCGGCGCTGGCCGCGCCGATGAAAAAATCCCGTCGCTTGATCGTCATGATGAACGCCGCCCTGCAGGTGACTTAGCGCCAGCGCGCTTTTCTGAAGCGCTCTTATTGGATCAAAACGGCGCGCCGTCCAGTCTGCCCATGCGGCCCGCGGCGTAATCGGCGAAGGCGCGCTCTATTCTCTCCCGTGAATTGAACACGAAAGGGCCCCGGAAAACGAGCGGACGCGGCGCCGGCTCGCCGCCGAGCAGCAGCGCCTCCAGAGGCGCGGGTCCCGGATTCGCCAGCGTCACGGTGGAGGCCGGCCGCAGCAGGGCCAGTTCGCCTCGCTGCAAGGCTGCTCCCTCCACTGTTCCCCGGCCGGCGAGGACATAAACCCCGGCCTCATGGGACTTGCGCAGCGGCAGGGTCGCCGAAGCGCCGGGCGCGAGCGTGACATGGACGAGATCCGCGGCGACGCTCAGGCGTATCGGGCCCGGAGCGGTGAAGAAAATCGGCATCGAGCCCGCGAGCAGGCGCAATCGCGCCCCCTCGACATCCGCGACGGGCGCATCCTCCGGCGCGACCGCGGCGTAGCGGGGCGGTTGGTCGTCGAGGGCGGGAGCCTGGCGCACCCAGAGCTGCACCCCGTGCATGACCCCGCTCGCCCCGGCGCGGGGAAATTCCGCATGCAGCATGCCGCTGCCCGAGACGATCCATTGGGCCCCGCCGGGCAGGATCGCGCTGCGGTTCCCGAAGGAGTCCCGGTGCTCGTTCGCCCCTTCCAGCAGATAGGTGATGACCTCTATTCCGGCATGGGGATGGGCCGGCACGCCGCCCGCCGGCGGGGCCGCCGGGCCCATTTGATCCAGGAAAATGAAAGGCCCGACCGCTTCGAGTTCGGGCGCGGGAAGGGCGCGCAGCACGGTGAGCCCCTGCCCGACCTCCTCGCGGGAAGCCGATATCTTGATCGCGACGCCTTTACCCGAGCGCTCGTTTTCGGCTACGCCTTCGCCCATGCCGCCCTCCGCCAGGATCATGACCGCCACAAAAGCTAATGCGCGTCGCGGCGCGGCGCCAGAGCGCGCCGCTCGCACAACGTTCATTCTTTCGCCTTACAGCGGATGCCTCGGTGAGCCGCAACTGGTAAGAGGGCGCCAAAATGAAGGATTTCGACCGTGACGCAGGCTAGGAACCGCCCCTCGGACCAGAAGAGCCTGGAGGCCGCGCTGGCGCGCTTTTCCGCAGAGGGATTCGCGCGCCGCGAGCCCGCGCTGCTGCAGCCCGCGGGAATATTTCTCGATCGCCTCGGCGAGGATTTCCGCGGGAGGCTCTACCTCGCCAGCGACGGCGCCGGCGAATTCTGCCTGCGTCCGGAATACACGATCCCGGTCTGTCTCGAATATCTCGCGAGCTTCGAGCCGGGCCGGCCGGCGGCGCTCGCCTATGGCGGCCCCATTTTCCGGGCCGGCGAGGGCGAGACGCTTCAGGCCGGGCTCGAAAGCTTCGGCCGCGACGACCGCGAGGCCGCCGACGCCGAGATCCTGGGCGTCGCGCTCGACGCCGCAGCAGCGGCAGGCGCGCCCTCCCTCGCTCTTCAGATCGGCGACGCCGGCCTCGTGAAGACGTTTCTAGACCGGCTCGACCTCCCGGCGGCATGGCGCCGGCGTTTCGAGATCGGCCACGCCCGCGGCGAGCCGCTGGCGAAAATGCTGAGCGCGCCGCCACGCAGGGAGAACGCCGTCGGCGCCGGCGTGCTCGCCGCTCTCGAAAAGGCGAACGCCGGCGACGCCAGGAAACTGGTGGAGGATTTGCTCGCCATCGCCGGCATCTCGACGGTCGGCGGACGCAGCGCCGGAGAAATCGCCGAGCGCTTCCTGGAGCAGGCCTCACTGGAAAACGACGCCGGCGTGGGCGCGGAAAAGCGCACCCTCATGGAGACCTTTTTCGCCATAACGGGATCCCCGGACGCCGCCTCCGCCAGGCTGCGCGCGCTGGCGAGCGAGGCCGATCTCGACCTCGGCTTCGCGCTCGATTCCTTCGACACGCGATCCAGCTTCATCGCGGCGCGCGGACTGGAGCTCGACCGGATGCGCTTTGCCGCCGGCTTCGCCCGGCGCCTCGATTATTACTCCGGTTTCGTGTTCGAGGCGCGCCCGGCCGAGCGCCCGGAAGCCGCCCCGGTCGTCGCCGGCGGACGCTACGACAGGCTTTTGCGGACGCTGGGCGCCGGCCAGGACGTTCCGGCGGTCGGCGCGGCGATCTGGATCAATCGCCTTTCGGGAGAACAGGAATGACCAACCAGGGCGAGAAAAACAGCGCCGCCGACAAGCTGATCGTGGCCGTCCCCTCTAAAGGCCGATTGCAGGAGAACGCTTTCGCGTTTTTCGCCCGCGCGGGACTCGAGCTGCAGCAGGGCCGCGGCGCGCGCGACTACCGGGGAACGCTGGCCGGCGTCGACAATGTGGAGGCCGCCTTTCTATCGGCCTCGGAGATCACGGGGCGGCTCGCGCGCGGCGAGGTGCATTTCGGCGTCACCGGCGAAGACCTCATCCGGGAGGAAATCGAAGAAGCGGCCCGGCGCGTGGAACTGCTCGCCCCGCTGGGCTTCGGCGCCGCCAATGTCGTCGTCGCCGTGCCCCAGGCCTGGATCGACGTCCGCGACATGGCCGACCTCGCCGACGTCGCGGGGGGATTTCGCGCCCGCCATGGCCGCGGGCTGCGGGTCGCCACCAAATATGTCAACACCACGAGGCGTTTTTTCGCCGCCCACGGCGTGAGCGACTACCGCATCGTCGAAAGCTCGGGCGCGACCGAGGGCGCTCCGGCGGCGGGTTCTGCGGACCTCATCGTGGACATCACCACGACGGGCGCGACGCTCGCCGCGAACGCCCTCAAAACCCTCGACGACGGCGTGATCCTGCGCTCGCAGGCCAATCTCGTGGCCTCGCTCGGCGCTCCCTGGGGCGAACAGGCGCGCGAGGCGGCGCGCATCATTCTCTCGCGCATCGCGGCGGAAGAAGAAGCCCGCACCACGAGGGAGGTCAAGACCAGCCTGCCCGAAGTCACCGACAAGATTCTGCGCAAGGCGGAGTCCAAGTTCGGAGCCTGTCTGCGCCAGCGCGACGGGGATGGCGGGCTCGCGCTCAGCGCCCCCGCCGGCAAGGTGCCCGCGCTCGCCGACTGGCTCATTGCGCATGGGGCCCAGACCGTGACGAGCGGCCGGCTGGACTATGTCTTCCGCGCCGACAACGCTCTCTGGAGCCGCCTCGCCGGCAGGCTGGAGCAGGGCTGACGCCTTGCCTGCGCCCGAAGCGCATTTCGATGGGAATGCGCTGCGAAACGGGCCGGCCCGCTTGCGGGGCGTACCAGATCGGCTAGAGTGTCTTCGTGTTCCGGAAACATGAAGACACGCTAAGCTTTTGTTTTAACGCGTTTCCAACGCCGAACCGGCATCCACTTCGGCTGAAAGCGCTCTAGGCTGAGCCGGCCGGGGCGCGCCCCGAGGACAAATCGAAGCGCGTCACCATCGCAATAATGCGCCCGCAGCAGGGATAATGGCATGGGTCGATCTCTCGCCGGAAAAACGCTGTTCATCACGGGCGCCAGCCGCGGCATCGGTCTCGCCATCGCGCTCAGGGCGGCCCGGGACGGCGCCAATGTGGCGATCGTCGCGAAAAGCGCGGCGCCGCACCCGAAGCTTCCCGGTACGATCCACACCGCCGCGAAAGAGATCGAAGCCGCCGGCGGCAAGGCCTTGCCGCTCGCCTGCGACATCCGCTTCGAAGACCAGGTCGAGGCCGCGGTCGCCGAGACGGCGAAGACCTTCGGCGGGCTAGATATTCTCGTCAACAACGCCAGCGCGATCGATCTGCGCGGCGTCGAGACGCTGGACATGAAGCGCTACGATCTGATGCAGCAGGTCAATGCGCGCGGCGCCTATCTTTGCTCCAAGCTGGCTCTACCGCATCTGAAAAAGGCGGGAAACCCGCATATATTGACGCTTTCGCCCCCGCTCGACCTCAATCCCAAGTGGTTCGCCCCCAATCTCGCCTATACGATCGCCAAATACGGCATGAGCCTCGTGACGCTGGGTCTGGCGCGGGAGCTCGCGCCTGAGGGCGTCGCCGTAAATTCCCTTTGGCCCGAAACCGCGATAGCGACCGCGGCCGTCGGCAATCTGCTGGGCGGCGAGGCGGCCCTGCGCCGCTCGCGCAAGCCCGAGATCGTCGCGGATGCGGCCCACGCCGTTCTCACCCGCCCCGCCCGCTCTTGCTCAGGCAACTTTTTCATAGACGTCGCCGCCCTACGCGAAGAGGGCGTGACCGATTTCACCTCTTATGCGGTCGATCCCGCGGAGGAGGCCATTCTGGACTTTTTCCTGGAGGCGCCGCTGAGCGAGGGCGTGTCCAGATCGCCTTTCCATCCAAATGGATGAGCGGGTTCGCGAAAAAGCCCGAAAGCGGCTTTCCGCCGGCGAAAAGCAAATCAGATAAGGCGAGTAGAGCGCGGGCCGGGCGCCCTTGGCGAAAACGGGCGGACAGGGTAGATTCCCCGCCGCAACAGGATCACCCCCGATGAGTTCGCGTTTAGCGCTCGCCCGCTCGGCACTCGTGATCTGCGTCGTCGCGACGCAGGTCGGGGCGGCAAAAGCCGCGTCCAAACGAGACGCCGTAAGACGGGAGCCTCCGGTCGTGGTGACGCTCGAGAACAAACGGAGCGTCTCGCTCCAGAGCTTCACCATAGCGAAGAAAGGCTCGGGGCCCGCGCCGGAACTGATCGTCGCGAAGCTGGACAAGCCCCTCCCCGCAGGCGAAAAAGCCGATCTGAAACTGGAACGAGCCACAGGCTGCCTGTTTCAGGCGCGCTGGAAATTCGACGACGCGGACGACGCCGGCGCATTGGATCTGTGCAACGACGCTCATATCGTTATGGTGGACTGAAAGATTGCGCCGATGCGGCGGCCGCCGGTCGTCCGCAACGCGATAGGCGCCGCAGAGGACGGCGGTAAACGAAGCTTCGCTGGGATAGGCACCTCATGTCGGATGAAGCAAGAAGCAAAACAAAAAAAACGACCGGACGCACAGCGAAACGAAACGCCGGAAACGAAGCCAAGGGCCCGGCCGTCGCGACGAAGCCGCTCATCGCGATCGGCGTCGCCAGCGCGCTGCTGTTCGCCGCTTTCGTCGGTCTCACCAGCCGCCCGGCGACCACGCCGGAGGTCGGCGGGCCTTTCAGCCTGGTCCGCCACGAAGGCGGAACCTTCACCAATGCGGATATGGTCGGCCGTCCCTATCTGGTGTTCTTCGGCTACACCCATTGCCCCGATATCTGCCACACGACGCTGTTCGAAATGTCGGAGGCGCTGCGGACGCTCGGTCCCGACGCAAAAATCGGCGCGTTGTTCGTGACCGTGGATCCCGAGCGCGACACCCCCCAGACCCTGAAGGATTATCTTTCGAGCTTCGATCCTCGCATCGTGGGACTGACAGGCGCTCACGAGGCGCTCGACCCGATGCTGAAAGAATACCGCATCTACGCCAAGCGCGCTCCCGGCGACGCGGCCGACTACGGCGTGGACCACACCAGCATCGTCTATCTGATGGACAAGAACGGCCGCTTTGTCGGCGCGTTCAACGTCTCCCGAAAACCCGCCGAAGCGGCGCATGAGCTCGAACGCTATTTGTGAGGCGGGGAAGGCGCACAAAAAATCCTGCGCGCGCGATGTAGCGCGGTCGCGACTCACCGGCGTTTCGGGTTAGCATGGCTGCATGCCTTCTCTCTTGCGTAAAGAGACCCCGCCGCCGGCGAGTTCTTCCCAACTCGTCCTGAACCACGCGGGCGAGACCATCGTCGTGACCTTGAGGCGCCTGCCGAGCGCGCGGCGCTTCACCCTGCGCGTGCGTTTCGCGGCGCGCGACGCCGTTCTCACAATGCCCCAGCGCGGTTCTCTGCGCGACGCCCGCGCTTTCGCCGAGGGCCATGCGGCCTGGATCGCGGCCCGCCTCAAAAGGCTCCCGGCGGTCATTCCTTTCGAGCACGGCGCCGTCGCTCCTTTGCGCGGCCTCGATCATCTTCTGCTCAATGTTCCAGGCGCCCGCGGCGTCGTCTGGAGCGAGCCCCTGCGGGAAGCCGCCCCGGGAGCGCCGGCCCATGGGCTTTATGTCGCCGGGGGACGCGAGCATATGCAGCGGCGGGTGCGCGACTATCTCAAGCGGGAAGCCCGGCGCGACCTCGAAGCCTCGATCGAGAGGCATACGCGCGCTATCGGGGTCGCTCCCCGCCCGATAGGTTTGCGGGACACGGTGAGCCGTTGGGGCTCCTGCTCGGCGGCGGGCTCGTTGAATTTTTCATGGCGCCTGATCATGGCGCCGCCCTTCGTGCTCGATTACCTCGCCGCGCATGAAGTCGCGCATCTCGTCCACCTCAACCACTCTCCGCGCTTCTGGGCGCTGGCGCGCCAGCTTTCGGCGGAAGTGGACCGCGCCGAAGCCTGGCTTTCGGCGCATGGCGCCCATCTGCATAAATTCGGAGCGGAAACCTGATCCGCGCGTTCGCCGCCCCGGTTCGGGCGTTTCGCAACGCACAAAAATACGCTAGCCTGTGGTCGCTGGATTATCCCCGCGGCGTTTCGCCCAAAAGCCGACGGACTTCCCGCCGCAAGCGGCGGACGCCCCACGGAAAGATCACATGGCGCATGTAATTTTCTTCGAAAAACCCGGCTGCGGCGGAAACGCCAAGCAAAAGGCCCTGCTGCGCGCCTCCGGCCATGAATTGGAGGTCCGCAGCCTGCTCGCCGAACCCTGGACGGCGGCGCGGCTCGCCGCCTTCTTTGGCGAAAAACCGGTGCGGGAATGGTTCAACCCCGCATCGCCGCGCGTGAAATCGGGCGAGATAAAGATCGAGACGCTCGGCGCAAACGAAGCCCTCGACCTGATGATCGCCGAACCGCTGCTCATTCGTCGTCCGCTGATGCAAGTGGACGCGCGCTGCGAATCCGGCTTCGACCCGGATCTGGTCGACCGATGGATCGGCCTCGCCTCCAGCCCGGAAAGAATCTCCGACACCTGCATACGGACCGCGTAAAAAGCGAAATCTCGCCGCGCGAGGCGCAAGATCCGCTCTTGGCCTGCGCCTTAATCGGACACAGGAGAAACCATGCAAGCTCCGAACGCCGTCAGCGGGCGGTTCTTCGAGGGTCTGATAAAGCGCGCCGCCGCCTTGCCCCCGATCAAAATGGGGGTCGTGCATCCCTGCGACGCTCCCTCGCTGGCGGGCGCGCTGGCGGCTCGCGACCTTGGCCTCATCATTCCCGTGCTGATCGGGCCCCGCAGCAAGATCGAGGCGGTCGCCATGGCCGGCGGCGTCTCGCTCGCCGGGGTCGAGATCGTGGACGCCCCCCACAGCCACGCCGCCGCCGAGGCCGCCGTCGCGCTTGCGCGCCACTGCAAGCTCGACGCCCTCAAAAAAGGGTCGCTGCACACCGGCGAACTGATGGAGGCCGTGGTCGACAAGCAGCACGGCCTGCGCACCGATCGGCGGATGAGCCATGTGTTCGTCCTCGACGTGAAAACCTACCCCAAACCGCTTCTGATCACCGACGCCGCCATAAACATCGCGCCGACGCTGGACGAGAAGCGCGACATCGTCCGCAATGCGATCGATCTCGCCCACGCCCTCGGGATAGAACGGCCGAAGGTGGCCCTGCTCTCCGCGGTCGAGGAGGTCGAAGCCAAGATTCCGTCCACCATCGACGCCGCCGCGCTGTGCAAGATGGCGGACCGGGGCCAGATCCTCGGCGCGGAGCTGGACGGGCCGCTGGCCTTCGACAACGCGATCTCTCGCGAAGCCGCCGCGACCAAGGGCATACGTTCGACGGTGGCGGGCGACGCCGATATTCTGGTGGCCCCGGAGCTGGACGCCGGCAACATATTGGCCAAGCAGCTGGTGTTTCTCGGCGGAGCCGAGACCGCCGGCCTCGCTTTGGGCGCGCGGACGCCGATCGTTCTCACCAGCCGCGCCGACGACATAAGAGCCCGCGCCGCCTCCTGCGCGCTGGCGCAGATTTTCGCCCACTGGCGCCACCCGGCGAATTGAGCGGTGAAGAGGACCCGAGGACTCGACTGAATGCAAATAGACTGGCTGCATTTTTCACCATGGAGCGCATTGTCGGGCGGGGCTTTGATCGGCCTCGCCGCGGGGCTTTGCGCTTTGCTGCTCGGACGCGTCGCCGGCGTCAGCGGCATTCTCGCCGGTCTTATTCCGCCACGCCCCGGCGACGTCGCATGGCGGGCGGCCTTCATCGCGGGTCTTCTGGCCGCTCCTGCCGCCTTCGCCATGGTTCATCCCCTGGCGCGGCCCGAATTCGGCTCCGGCCCGGCGACTCTCGCCGTCGCGGGCCTGCTGGTCGGTTTCGGCGCGAGGCTCGGCTCGGGCTGCACCAGCGGCCATGGCGTCTGCGGCCTCTCCCGCCTGTCCCTGCGCTCCGCCGTCGCGACCGCGACCTTCATGGCGACGGCGATCGTCACCGTCTTCCTGGTTCGGCACGTTTTTCAATGACCGCGTCAAAAAGAAGCCTCATCCCGTCTTTCGCCCTCGGCCTGCTGTTCGGCTTCGGCCTTTGCCTCTCGGGCATGACGCAGCCCCCCAAGGTTCAGGGGTTTCTGGACATCGCCGGCCTTTGGGACCCCTCTCTCGCTTTTGTCATGGGAGGCGCGGTGGGAATCGGCATGCTGGCCTTTTTCCTCTCCCGCCGGCTCGAGCGATCTTTGCTCGGCGAGCCCTTCAGCTTTTCCGGGGACAATGGCGTCGATGCGCAACTCCTGATCGGCAGCGCGATTTTCGGCGTGGGCTGGGGACTCTCGGGGGTCTGTCCCGGCCCGGCGATCGTCAATCTCGGCCTCTTCGACGCTAAGGCCGCGATTTTCGCGGCGGCGATGGCCGCGGGAATGGGGCTGGAAAAGCTCTTCGCCCTCAGGGCCCATATCAAACAGCCGGAAGAAGAAAGCTGATTACTCGACATATGCCGGCGCCCGTGGCAGAACCCGGTTCAAAATTCGGGCGGGCCTGGAACAAATGACCGACTTAGCAGAACTCGAAACAGAAACGCTCCGCCAGATCGACGCGGCCGACAGCGAAACAGCCCTGGAGGCCGTGCGCGTCGCGGCTCTCGGCAAAAAGGGAGCGATTTCCGCCCTGCTGGCGACGCTCGGCCGCATGTCGCCCGACGAACGCAAAACCCAGGGCGCCAGGATCAACGCGCTCAAGGACGCGGTGACCGAGCGGATCGCCGCGCGCCGCGCCGTGCTCGAGAACGAGGCGCTCGAAGCGCGCCTGAAATCCGAAGCGCTGGACGTGACCTTGGCCCCGCCCGCGAGCGCCCTCGATCGCGGCCGGCTGCACCCGCTTTCGCAGGTCATGGACGAGCTCACCGCCATTTTTGCGGATATGGGCTTCGCCGTCGCGGAAGGCCCGGATATCGAATCCGACGACTACAACTTCACCAAGCTCAATTTTCCCGAGGGCCATCCCGCCCGGGAAATGCACGACACTTTCTTCTTCGAGCCCGGCCCCGACGGCCGGCGCAAGCTGCTGCGGACGCACACCAGCCCGGTGCAGGTGCGCACCATGCTGACGCAAAAACCGCCGATCCGCGTGATCTGCCCCGGCCGCACCTACCGCTGCGACAGCGACCAGACCCATACGCCGATGTTCCATCAGGTCGAGGGGCTGGTCATCGACCAGACCACCCATATCGGCCATCTCAAATGGGCGCTCGAGGAATTCCTGAAGGCGTTCTTCGAGGTGAAGTCGGTCAATCTGCGCTTTCGGCCGTCGTTCTTTCCCTTCACCGAACCGTCGATGGAGGTCGACGTCCAGTGCCGGCGCCAGGGCGGCGAAATCCGCTTCGGCGAGGGCGAGGATTTCATGGAGATCCTCGGCTGCGGCATGGTGCATCCCAATGTGCTGCGCAATTGCGGCCTCGATCCCGACGTCTACCAGGGCTTCGCCTTCGGCGTCGGCATCGATCGCCTCGCCATGCTCAAATATGGCATGCCTGACCTGAGGGCGTTCTTTGAAGCCGATGCGCGCTGGCTGCAGCATTACGGCTTCCGGCCGCTGGATTTCCCGACCCTCGCCGGCGGACTGAGCGGTTAAAAGCCAGATCATGTAATTTGGAAGAGAAGCGGCTGAGCAGCTTTTCGCCCCCCTGCGGCAAACCTTCAATTTGTAGAAGCTGATGAAACTCACCCTCTCCTGGCTCAAAACCCATCTCGACACAAACGCCTCTCAGGCCGAAATCGTCGAAACGCTCACGCGCATCGGCCTGGAGGTCGAGCATGTGCACGACCCCGCAGCGGAGCTGAGGAATTTCGTCATTGCGCAAATTCTCTCGGCGGCGCCCCATCCCAACGCCGACCGGCTGCAGGTGTGTCAGGTCGACGCCGGCTCCGGCGCGCCCCTGCAGGTGGTCTGCGGCGCGCCCAACGCCCGGGCCGGGCTCAAAACCGTCTTCGCCGCGCCGGGGACTTACATCCCGGCCAAGAAATTCACGCTCAGCAAGGGCGTCATTCGCGGCGTCGAGTCGCATGGCATGATGTGCTCCGCGGCCGAGCTCGATCTTCCCGGCGATTCCGACGGCATCATCGAACTGCCGGAAACCGCGCCCGTGGGCGCCGTCTATCCCGTCTGGGCCGGGCTCGACGATCCGGTGATCGAAATCAACCTCACCCCCAACCGGCCCGACGCCGCCGGCATCTCCGGCATAGCGCGCGATCTCGCGGCGGCCGGCCTCGGCGCGCTGAAGACGGAGCAGCCCGCGCCCATCGCCGGAGCATTCTCCTCCCCCGTGAGCGTGAAGCTGGATTTGCCCGCCGAGGACGCCCATCTCGCGCCTCTCTTCGGCTTGCGCCTCGTGCGCGGCGTAAAGAACGGCCCGAGCCCGGCCTGGCTGCAGGACCGCCTGCGCTCGATCGGCCTGCGCCCCATCAACGCTCTGGTGGACGTCACCAATTTCCTCACATTCGACTGCGCGCGCCCGCTCCATGTGTTCGACGCCACAAAGGTGAAAGGCGGCCTCGTGGTGCGCCGCGCCCGCGATGGCGAGGAGCTTTTGGCGCTCGACGGCAAAACCTATCGGCTCGACCGCGACATGATCGTCATCGCGGATGAGACGGGACCCGAGTCCCTCGCCGGCGTCATGGGCGGCGAGGCCTCGGGTTGCGACGAATCGACGACCGACGTGCTGATCGAGTCCGCCCTGTGGGACCCGCACAATATCGCCCATACCGGCCGCAAGCTCGGCATCGTGACCGACGCCCGCTACCGTTTCGAGCGCGGCGTCGACCCCGCATTCACCCTGCCGGGACTGGAGCTCGCGACCAGGCTGGTGATCGAGCTTTGCGGGGGCGAAGCGTCCCAGGTCGTTTCGGCGGGCGCCGCGCCGCGGGGAACGCGCGAGGTCGACTTCCCCTTCAGCGAAACCAAGCGCCTCACCGGCCTCGATGTTTCTGCAGAGGAGGCGACGGCGATACTCGCTCGGCTCGGATTTGCGGTCGAGCCCGCCGCCGAAGGGCGCGCGAAAATCACATCGCCGAGCTGGCGCCCCGACATCGAAGGCAAGGCCGATATCGTCGAAGAGATCCTGCGCATCAAGGGCGTCGACGAGATCGTCTCCACCCCGCTGGCGCGGGCGGAGGGCGTCGCGGCCCCCGTGCTGACGCTGCAGCAGAAGCGCATCCGCATCGCGCGCCGGGCCCTCGCCGCTCAGGGGCTCGTGGAGGCGGTCACCTGGTCCTTCGTCTCGGAAAAACAGGCGAGCGGCTTCGGCGGCGGCGGCGCCGCCCTGAAGCTCGCCAATCCCATCGCGAGCGAGCTCTCCGACATGCGGCCCAGCCTTCTGCCTGGTCTCGTGGCGGCTGCGGGGCGCAATGCGGCCCGAGGCTTCGGCGACAACGCGCTGTTCGAGGTCGGGCAGATCTTCTTCAGCGAGGACGAAAAAGGCCAGAAGACCGCAGCCGCCGGCCTGCGCCGCGGTCTTGCGACCGCCCAGGCGGAAGGACGCAGCTGGGCGGCGCCGGCGAAAAAGGCCGGCGTCTTCGACGCCAGAGCCGACGCCTTCGCCCTGCTGCAGGCTTTGGGGGTGGCGACCGGGGGGCTTCAGGTAGTCGCGGGCGGACCGGACTGGCTCCATCCGGGCCGCTCTGGAACCCTGCAATTCGGCCCCAAGGCCATCGTCGGCTATTTCGGCGAGCTGCATCCGCGGCTGCTGCTGGAGCTCGACGTCGAGGGGCCGATCGCCGCCTTCGAGATCTATCTCGACGCCCTGCCGGCGCCCAAGGCCAAGCCGACAAAGACCAAGCCGAAGCTCGAGCTCGTCGATCTGCAGCCGCTTTCGCGCGATTTCGCCTTTATCGTGGACCGCGGCGCCCAGGCCGGCGATCTGCTCAAGGCCGTGCTCGGGGCGGATAAGACGCTTATCGCGGAGGCGCGGATTTTCGACGTCTATGAAGGCGTCGGCGTGCCGGAGGGGAAGAAATCCATCGGCGTCGCGGTCACGGTCCAGCCGCGGGAAAAAACCCTTACCGACGCCGAGATCGACGCATTGGCCAAGAAAATCGTGGCCGAGGCCGAGAAAAAGGCCGGCGCGACGCTGAGGGCATGAGGCGGCTGTTCGCTATTGCGATGCTCGCGGGCGCTACCGCGGTCGCTTTCGCCGCCCCGCGCAGCATCGCCGATTGCGAAAAGATCGAGGCGGCGCTCGCCTACAATGAGTGTCTCGCCTCTTTCGGACCGGCGGCGGGCCATTCCGGGGGCGGGGCGGCTCATTATTCTGCTGCGCCGGGCAAAGCCCCCCCACGCACGGCCGGCGCGCGCAGGCCCGCAAACGGCGTCGGTTTCGCCCGAGCGACGGTCAAGACCGCCGCTGACGGACGCGTGCGAATGGAATTCTTTCCAAAACGCTGATACGAAATCCGCTCGACTGGAGCGGGATTTAGTATTCGTTCGCCGCAAAAACCGATGACGATCGGTGATTTTTGGGGCGGTCGCTTCTGCGGATCGCGAAGCGATCTCGCGGAAGCCGTATGAGACCGCTGGCAGGCGGAAAAAAGGCAAACTCTTAACTTTCCTCTTGGCAAAGCCTGCGCGGCCGGCTACATAGAGCGACCCTGAGAACGGTATTTTGCCGTTTCTCTTTTTCAGATTTCGAGCTTCCGCTATACTTTCGCCCCAATCAGGCAAGAGGAAAGCGGTGGATAGGCCGGGGGGACCGGGGCTTCGCCTCGCGTCCAGTCCGGCCATATCCTGTCCGAGACTGCCGGCGCCCCAGGCTTTGGCCTGTCGGCTTAATGAGTTCCTGGCAAGGCTGACGCTGCGCCCGGAGCGGCCTGCACAGACGGGGAAAACCAAGAATTGCCGGACCGGCGCGGCTCTTTGAGAGCTTCAGTCGCGTCCTTCGAATTTGGTTTGGCGCCCCTTCAACCAAAGCGCTTTGCTTTGGGGACAGGATCTACGGCGCCGTCGTTCAACTGCATCTTGCAGCGGGAAGGCGGCATGTCGCAAACCGGCGGGGCTTCACGGTCCCGCTCGAGGAGAGAGCACCCGTGGACAGAGCGGAGAAAACTCAAGCCGTCGCGGCGCTGAACGAGGTCTTCACCAAGGCTTCGGTCGTCGTCGTGGCGCATTACTCCGGCCTGACGGTCGCCCAGATGCAGAAACTGCGCAAGCAGGCTCGCGCAGAGGGCGCCTCGGTTCAGGTCGCCAAGAACCGCCTCGCCAAGATCGCTCTCGATGGCACGAGCGTCGCCTCCATCGGCTCCCTGCTCAAGGGACCGACCCTGATCGCCTATTCGGACGATCCGGTGGCGGCGCCCAAGGTCGCCGCGGCCTTCGCCAAGGACCATGACAAATTCGTCATCCTTGGCGGCGCGCTGGGCGCGACCGTCCTCAACCCGGACGGCGTGAAGTCGCTTGCGACTCTGCCGTCGCTCGACGAATTGCGCGCAACGCTCGTGGGCCTCGTTCAGGCGCCCGCGACCAAGATCGCGCAGCTGTCGACCGCGCCTGCCGCCAAGCTCGCGCGCGTGTTCGGGGCCTATGCCAACAGAGACGCGGCCTGATCCCAAGGCTGGCAAAACCACTCGCAAAGAACCAAATTCAAAGGACGAAGCACAATGGCTAATCTCGAAAAGATCGTCGAAGACCTGTCCTCCCTCACCGTTCTCGAGGCCGCCGAGCTGGCGAAGCTGCTCGAGGAGAAGTGGGGCGTGTCCGCTGCGGCCGCGGTCGCTGTGGCCGCTGCTCCGGCTGGCGCCGCCGCCGCCCCGGTCGAAGAGAAGACCGAGTTCAACGTGATCCTGGCCGCCGCTGGCGACAAGAAGATCGAGGTCATCAAGGAAGTCCGCGCGATCACCGGCCTCGGCCTCAAGGAAGCCAAGGACCTGGTCGAAGGCGCTCCCAAGCCGCTCAAGGAAGGCGCGAGCAAGGAAGAGGCCGAAAAGATCAAGGCCGCTCTGGAGAAGGTCGGAGCCAAGATCGAGCTCAAGTAATGACTTCGGCCGCTTCGGCGACGATGTGAAGACATTCGCGGTCCCGGCGCGCGCGCCGGGGCCGTTCGTGGTTTAGGCAGTTGGGATATTCTCGAGGTGCAAGCGCTACAGGGCCGGAAGATGGGTTTCGGCTTTGCCGGCGCGGCGGTGCAGGGCGGGCGCGAATTCGCGCTCCGGATCTCGCAGAGAGACTGACCGTTCAGGAAAAGAGGGTCGAGAGGCGACATGGCTCAGACGTCGGCGCGGAAGTTCACCGGTCGCAAGCGGGTTCGCAAGTTCTTCGGACACATCCGCGAAGCGGCGGAAATGCCCAATCTCATCGAGGTGCAAAAGGCTTCCTACGACCAGTTCCTGCTCGTCGACGAGCCGAAAGGCGGCCGTCCCGACGAAGGCCTGCAATCTGTTTTCAAATCGGTTTTCCCGATCTCGGATTTCTCCCAGGTCTCACTGCTCGAGTTCGTCCGCTATGAGTTCGAGCAACCCAAATACGACGTTGACGAATGCCGCCAGCGCGGCATGACCTTCGCCGCGCCGCTGAAGGTGACCCTGCGCCTCATCGTGTTCGACGTCGATCCCGACACGCAGGCGAAGTCGGTCAAGGACATCAAGGAGCAGGACGTCTACATGGGCGACATGCCCTTCATGACGTCTAACGGCACCTTCATCGTGAACGGCACCGAGCGCGTCATCGTGTCCCAGATGCACCGCTCGCCGGGCGTGTTCTTCGATCACGACAAAGGCAAGAGCCACTCTTCCGGCAAGCTGCTGTTCGCGGCCCGCATCATTCCCTATCGCGGCTCCTGGCTCGACATCGAGTTCGACGCCAAGGACATCGTCTATGCGCGCATCGACCGCCGGCGCAAGATTCCGGTGACGTCGCTGCTGTTCGCTCTCGGCCTCGACGGCGAAGAAATCCTGTCGACCTTCTACAAGACGATCGCCTACACCCAGGACGGCGACGCTTGGCGCATGCCGTTCGACGCCGAGCGCCTCAAGGGCGTGAAGGCGGTCGCGGACATCATCGACGCCGACACCGGCGAGGTGATCCTTGAGCAGGGCAAGAAGCTCGCGGTCCGCGCCGCGCGCCAGCTCGCCGAAAAGGGCGTCAAGGCGATCAAGGTTCCGTCCGAGGAACTCTACGGCCAATATCTGGCCCAGGACCTCTTCGATCCCAAAACCGGCGAAATCTTCGCCGAAGCGGGTGACGAAATCTCCGCGAAATCGCTGCAGGTGCTCCTCGACAAGGGTTTCGACGAACTGCCGATTCTCGACATCGACCACATCAACATCGGCCCCTATGTCCGCAACACGCTGGCGATAGACAAGAACAGCGCGCGCGAAGAAGCCCTGTTCGACATCTACCGCGTGATGCGCCCGGGCGAGCCGCCGACCATCGAGACGGCGGAAGCGATGTTCCATTCGCTGTTCTTCGACGCCGAACGCTACGATCTTTCCGCGGTGGGCCGCGTCAAGATGAACATGCGCCTCGATCTCGACGCGCCCGACACGATGCGCGTGCTGCGGCGCGAAGACATCATCGCGGTGGTGCGCGCGCTGGTCGACCTGCGCGACGGCCGCGGCGAGATCGACGACATCGACCATCTCGGCAACCGCCGCGTCCGGTCGGTCGGCGAATTGATGGAGAACCAGTATCGCCTCGGCCTCCTGCGCATGGAGCGCGCGATCAAGGAGCGCATGTCGTCGGTCGACATCGACACGGTGATGCCGCAGGATCTCATCAACGCCAAGCCGGCGGCGGCGGCCGTGCGCGAGTTCTTCGGCTCGTCGCAGCTCTCGCAGTTCATGGATCAGACCAATCCGCTGTCGGAGATCACCCACAAGCGCCGCCTCTCGGCGCTCGGCCCGGGCGGCCTGACGCGCGAGCGCGCCGGCTTCGAGGTGCGCGACGTGCACCCGACCCATTACGGCCGCATCTGCCCGATCGAGACGCCGGAAGGCCCGAACATCGGCCTGATCAATTCGCTCGCGACCTTCGCGCGCGTCAATAAATACGGCTTCATCGAAGCGCCCTACCGCCGCGTGCGCGACTGCAAGGTGACCGGCGAGGTCGTCTATCTGTCGGCCATGGAAGAGCAGAAGTTCCATGTCGCCCAGGCCAATGCGCCGGTCGACAAGGACGGGGGACTGATCGAGGATCTGGTGCTGTGCCGTCACGCCGGCGACGTGGTGCTGGTGCCGCGCGAACGCGTCGACGCGATGGACGTGTCGCCCAAGCAGCTCGTGTCGGTCGCCGCGGCGCTGATTCCGTTCCTCGAGAACGACGACGCCAACCGCGCGCTGATGGGCTCCAACATGCAGCGCCAGGCCGTGCCGCTGGTGAAGGCCGACGCGCCGCTGGTCGGCACCGGCATGGAGGCGGTCGTGGCCGCCGACTCGGGCGCCGCGATCTCGGCGCGCCGCACCGGCGTCGTCGACCAGATCGATGCGACGCGTATCGTCATCCGCGCCACCGAGGAGCAGGACCCCGCCAAGCCGGGCGTCGACATCTACCGGCTGATGAAATACCAGCGCTCAAACCAGTCGACCTGCATCAACCAGAAGCCTCTGGTTCGCGTCGGCGACCAGGTGCGCAAGGGCGACATCATCGCCGACGGCCCCTCGACAGACCTCGGCGATCTGGCGCTCGGCCGCAATGTGCTCGTCGCCTTCATGCCCTGGAACGGCTACAACTTCGAAGACTCGATCCTTCTCAACGAGCGCATCGTCAAGGACGACGTGTTCACCTCGATCCATATCGACGAATTCGAGGTGATGGCGCGCGACACCAAGCTCGGTCCCGAGGAGATCACCCGCGACATTCCCAACGTCTCCGAGGAGACGCTGAAGAATCTCGACGAAGCGGGCATCGTCTACATCGGGGCCGAAGTTCAGGCGGGCGACATTCTCGTCGGCAAGATCACACCCAAGGGCGAGAGCCCGATGACGCCTGAAGAGAAGCTGCTTCGCGCGATCTTCGGCGAAAAGGCGTCGGACGTGCGCGACACGTCGCTCCGCGTGCCGCCGGGCGTGCAGGGCACGATCGTCGAAGTGCGCGTGTTCAACCGCCACGGCGTCGAAAAGGACGAGCGCGCCCAGGCGATCGAGCGCGAGGAGATCGAGCGGCTCGCCAAGGACCGCGACGACGAGCTCGCGATCCTCGACCGCAACGTCTATGCGCGCCTCGCCGAAACCCTGCTCGGCAAGAAGGCGATCGCCGGCCCCAAATCCTTCAAGAAGGACCAGGACCTCACCCAGGCGATCCTCGACGAATATCCCCGCTCCCAGTGGTGGACTTTCGTCGTCGAGGACGACGCCCTGATGTCGAGCATCGAAGCGGTTCGCAAGCAATATGACGAAGCCAAGAAGGGCCTCGAGAACCGCTTCCTCGACAAGGTCGAGAAGCTGCAGCGCGGCGACGAGCTGCCGCCCGGCGTGATGAAGATGGTCAAGGTCTTCGTCGCGGTGAAGCGCAAGATCCAGCCCGGCGACAAGATGGCGGGACGCCACGGCAACAAGGGCGTCGTCTCGCGCATCGTGCCGCAGGAGGACATGCCCTTCCTGGCCGACGGAACCCCTGTCGACATCGTGCTCAACCCGCTCGGCGTGCCGAGCCGCATGAACGTCGGGCAGATTCTCGAAACCCATCTCGGCTGGGCTTGCGCCGGACTCGGGAAGCAGGTGGCTGCGGCGGTCGACGCCTATATGCGCAACAGGGACGCCGAACCGCTGCGCAAGACCCTGACCGACGTCTACGACGGCGACGGCGAAATCTCCACGCTCGACGAGACCACATTGCTCGAGGTGGGCGAGAACCTCCGCCGCGGCGTTCCGATCGCGACGCCGGTCTTCGACGGGGCGCGCGAACCGGACATCGTCGCGATGCTGGCGCGCGCGGGACTCTCGTCCTCGGGCCAGGTCACGCTCTACGACGGACGCACGGGCGAGCCCTTCGACCGCAAGGTCACGGTCGGCTACATCTACATGCTGAAGCTGCACCATCTCGTCGACGACAAGATCCACGCGCGCTCGATCGGCCCCTACTCGCTGGTCACGCAGCAGCCGCTCGGCGGCAAGGCGCAGTTCGGCGGACAGCGTTTCGGCGAGATGGAGGTGTGGGCGCTCGAAGCCTATGGCGCGGCCTATACGCTCCAGGAAATGCTGACGGTGAAATCGGACGACGTGGCCGGCCGCACCAAGGTCTACGAGTCGATCGTGCGCGGCGACGACAACATCGAGTCGGGCATTCCCGAGAGCTTCAACGTGCTCATCAAGGAAATGCGGTCTCTGGCGCTCAACGTCGAGCTCACCAATTCGACCCCCGAAGACGCCGAAGCCTCTCCTGCCGAGGTCGAGGTCGCAGCTCAGTGATTTAAGCGCGCCGCCTGAAGCGAAATCGGGCGGCGCGGCATCGCCTGCGCGGCGCAGCCGTCGGCGCAAGGCCCTTGTGAAATTCGACCGGACGCGGATGGCGAGAAGCCTCCGCGCGCCGCGTCCAGAGGAGAACGCCATGAATCAGCAAGAGGTCATGAATCTCTTCAATCCGGTCGTCGCCCCCCAGGCCTTCGACCAGATTCAGATCTCCATCGCCAGCCCCGAGAAAATCCTCTCCTGGTCCTTCGGCGAGATCAAAAAGCCTGAAACCATCAACTACCGGACCTTCAAGCCGGAGCGCGACGGCCTGTTCTGCGCCCGCATCTTTGGTCCGATCAAGGACTACGAGTGCTTGTGCGGCAAGTACAAGCGCATGAAATACAAGGGCGTGATCTGCGAGAAGTGCGGCGTCGAAGTGACGCTGGCGCGGGTTCGGCGCGATCGCATGGGCCACATTTCGCTGGCCGCCCCGGTCGCGCATATCTGGTTCCTGAAGTCGCTGCCCTCGCGCATCGGCCTTCTGCTCGACATGACGCTCAAGGATCTGGAGCGCATCCTCTACTTCGAATCCTATATCGTCATCGACGCCGGCCTGACGCCGCTGAAGGATCGCCAGCTCCTGTCCGAGGAGGAATATCTCCGCGCGCAGGACGAATACGGCCAGGATCATTTCACGGCCATGATCGGCGCCGAGGCGATCCGCAAGATCCTGGAGTCGATGGACCTCGAGGACATCGCAGCGCGGCTGCGTCAGGAAATCGCGGAAGCGACCACCGAGCTGAAGCCGAAGAAGCTGGCCAAGCGGCTCAAGATCATCGAAGCGTTCATTATGTCGGGCAACAAACCCGAATGGATGATCCTCAAGGAAGTTCCGGTGATCCCGCCGGACCTGCGCCCGCTGGTGCCGCTCGACGGCGGCCGCTTCGCGACCTCGGATCTCAACGATCTCTATCGCCGCGTGATCAACCGCAACAACCGCCTGAAGCGGCTGATCGAGCTGCGCGCGCCGGACATCATCATCCGCAACGAGAAGCGCATGCTTCAGGAGGCGGTCGACGCTCTGTTCGACAACGGCCGCCGCGGCAGGGTGATCACGGGCGCCAACAAGCGGCCGCTGAAGTCGCTGGCCGACATGCTGAAGGGCAAGCAGGGGCGTTTCCGCCAGAACCTGCTCGGCAAGCGCGTCGACTATTCGGGCCGCTCCGTCATCGTCGTCGGCCCCGAGCTCAAGCTGCATCAGTGCGGCCTGCCCAAGAAGATGGCTCTGGAGCTGTTCAAGCCGTTCATCTATTCGCGGCTCGACGCCAAGGGCTATTCGGCCACCGTCAAGCAGGCCAAGAAGCTGGTCGAAAAAGAGAAGCCCGAGGTCTGGGACATCCTCGACGAGGTCATCCGCGAACATCCGGTGCTGCTCAACCGCGCGCCCACCCTGCACCGCCTCGGCATTCAGGCCTTCGAGCCGGTGCTGATCGAGGGCAAGGCGATCCAGCTCCATCCGCTGGTGTGTGCGGCCTTCAACGCGGACTTCGACGGCGACCAGATGGCGGTCCATGTGCCGCTGTCGCTGGAAGCCCAGCTCGAAGCGCGCGTGCTGATGATGTCGACTAACAACATCCTGCACCCGGCCAACGGGCAGCCGATCATCGTGCCGTCGCAGGACATCGTGCTCGGTCTCTATTATCTCACGCTTGAGCGCGACGGCGAACCGGGCCAATACGCCGAGGACCCCAAGAGCAAGGCGCCGATCTCCGGCGTCTACGCGAACATGGGCGAAATCGAGCACGCGCTCGCGGCCAAGACCGTGACCCTGCACGCCAGGGTCAAGGGCCGCGCCTGGACCTACGACAAGGACGGCAACCGCGTATCGAAAATCTTCGACACCACCCCGGGCCGGCTGATCCTCGGCCAGCTGGTGCCGAACCACACCAAGATTCCCTTCGACGTCGTCAACAAGCTGATGACGAAAAAGGAAATCTCCAACATGATCGATACCGTCTACCGCAACTGCGGTCAGAAGGAGACGGTGATCTTCTGCGACCGCATCATGGCGCTCGGCTTCCGCGAAGCCTTCAAGGCCGGCATCTCCTTCGGCAAGGACGACATGGTCGTGCCGGAGACCAAGACCCGCATCGTCGACGAAACCCGGGCCGCGGCCAAGGAATATGAGCAGCAGTACAACGACGGCCTGATCACCCAGGGCGAGAAATACAACAAGGTGGTCGACGCCTGGTCGAAGTGCTCGGAGAAGCTCGCGGAAGAGATGATGATCCGCATCTCCGCCGTCCGCAAGGACGAGCACGGCCGCGATCTGCCGATCAACTCGATCTATATGATGTCGCACTCGGGCGCGCGCGGCTCGCCCACCCAGATGCGCCAGCTCGCCGCCATGCGCGGCCTGATGGCCAAGCCCTCCGGCGAAATCATCGAGAGCCCGATCATCTCGAACTTCAAGGAAGGGCTGACGGTTCTCGAATACTTCAACTCCACCCACGGCGCCCGCAAGGGTCTCGCGGACACGGCGTTGAAGACCGCGAACTCGGGCTATCTCACCCGCCGACTCGTCGACGTGGCGCAGGACTCGATCATCTCCTCCTACGACTGCGGCTCCACCAACGGCATCCGCATGCGCGCGATCATCGACGCGGGCCAGGTCGTGGCGTCCCTGGCGACGCGCATTCTCGGCCGCTTCGCCGCCGAGGATCTGCGGGCGCAGGACGGCGCGATCATCGTGCCCGCCAACACCATGATCCAGGAGTGGCATCTCGAGCCGATCAACGCCGCCGGCATCCAGGAAGTGAAGATCCGCTCCGTGCTGACCTGCGAAGCGCCCAACGGCGTTTGCGCGGCCTGCTACGGGCGCGACCTCGCCCGCGGCGTCCCGGTCAATATGGGCGAAGCGGTGGGCGTCATCGCGGCCCAGTCGATCGGCGAGCCCGGCACGCAGCTCACGATGCGCACCTTCCACATCGGCGGCGCGGCGCAGCTTGCGGACCAGTCCTTCATCGAGTCGAACTTCGACGGCGTGGTCCACATCCGCAACCGTCATCTGGCGCGCAACTCCGACGGCGACCTGATGGTCATGGCCCGAAACGTCGCGGTGGTGATCACCGGTCCCGACGGCGTCGAGCGCGCGGTCAACCGCGTGCAATACGGCGCCAGGCTGAAGGTCGACGAAGGCGACAAGATCAAGCGCGGCGAACGCATCGCCGAGTGGGACCCCTACACCCGTCCGATCCTTTCCGAGGTGGACGGCGTGGTGGGCTTCGAGGATCTGGTCGAAGGCCAGTCCATGGCGGAGACGGCGGACGAGTCGACCGGCATCACCAAGCGCATGGTGATGGACTGGCGCCTCAACCAGCGTTCGGCCAGCCTCAAGCCGGCCATCGTCATCAAGACCCACGAAGGAAAGATCGCCAAGCTGCAGCGCGGCGGCGACGCCCGCTATCTGCTGCCGGTGGATTCGATCATCGCCGCCGAGCCGGGCCAATCCCTGAGAGCGGGCGACATCGTCGCGCGTATTTCGCTGGAAAGCGCCAAGACCCGCGACATCACCGGCGGTCTGCCGCGCGTCGCGGAGTTGTTCGAGGCGCGCCGGCCCAAGGATCACGCGATCATCGCCGAAATCTCGGGCACGGTGCAGTTCGGCAAGGACTACAAGAACAAGCAGCGAATCAGCATCGTCCCGCATGAGGAAGACGCCGAGCCGGTCGAATATCTGATCCCGAAGGGCAAGCACATCCATCTCCAGGACGGCGACGTCGTGGAGAAGGGCGACTACATCGTCGACGGCAACCCCGCCCCGCACGACATCCTTGCGATCAAGGGCGTCGAGGAGCTGGCCGCCTATCTCGTCAACGAGATCCAGGAGGTCTATCGCCTGCAGGGCGTCAACATCAACGACAAGCACATCGAAGTGATTGTCCGGCAGATGTTGCAGAAGGTCGACATCGTGGATGCGGGCGACACCCCCTTCCTCGACGGCGAGCAGGTCGACGAGACCGAGTTCGAGGAAGCCAACGAGAAGTGCCTGGCCGAAGGCAAGACGCCGGCGACGGCGACGCCGGTCCTGCTCGGCATCACCAAGGCTTCGCTGCAGACGCGGTCCTTCTTCTCCGCGGCCTCCTTCCAAGAGACGACCCGCGTCCTCACCGAGGCGGCCGTCAACGGCAAGGTCGATCCTCTGGTCGGCCTCAAGGAAAACGTGATCGTGGGACGTCTAATCCCTGCGGGCACGGGCGCGGCGATGGCGAAGTTCCGTTCGATCGCCACCGGCCGCGACGATCTCATCATCACCCAGCGGGCCGAGGCCGCGCCTTCCACGGCGCCTCAACTTCCGCCTGCGGAGTAATGACACAAAAAGGCCGCCCTCCGGGGCGGCCTTTTTTGTGCTAGACCAAGGCATGATCTCGGATCTGCCGGCCCAGGGCGCGCGGGCGCTCATTCTCGTCTATCGGCTCACCTTCTCGGCCTTCGCCGGGCAGTGGTGCAGGCATGCGCCGAGCTGCTCGCAATTCGCCGACGAAGCGATCCAGCGCCACGGCCTTTGGGCCGGCGGCTGGATGACCCTCGGGCGGATTTGCCGCTGCCGTCCCGGCGGGACGGATGGTTTCGATCCCCCGCCCAAAGCTCTCCCCGCGGGCGCCGATCCACTAAAACCCTGGCGCTACGCCAAATGGCGGGGTCCGCTGGTCTGCGAGGCGGTCGAAAAACCGCAGTGACTTGGCGTTTCAGATTCGGCGGCGAATGGTTTTATGTGTGTTGATAGCCACCACGTGTCGATGTGCGCGAGTTGAAGATGCCATCATAAGATTAGAGGCGTTCTGATGAAGGGGGAAACCATCTCTATTGACCCCTTGGCTCACGCAACGCCGGTTGATGATCCAGAGATTATCGAAATCCAAGATCTACGAACGGGGGAGCTAGTCAACTCCCAGGCCCTGATCTCCAGCTATAGATACGGTGACTTCATCGTGCTTCGGGGAAAGGTTCGCGAACACCTCCATTCCGAAGTGCCCTTTTATGCGTGCGCGCTTTGCGCGACGCCCGTTTACATTGTCGCCAACCAAGCAAAACGGTTCTTCTTTCGCCATCTCATCGAAGACGGATCATGTAGCGCCCGAACGCGCGGAGAGCTTTCACAGGACGAAATAGCGGCGAGGAAATACCACGGCCAGCGCGAGAGCGAAGCGCACAAGCACATCAAGAATTTAATCGAAAAAAGTCTAAATGCGGACCCTGTTTTTGAGACTACCGTCCAAGAAAAGGTTTGGCGCTCAGCGAGAGATCCCAAAGCCCGCCGCCAACCCGATGTGCAAACTGAATCTCCAATCTTCGGAAGAGTCGCATTTGAAGTCCAACTTTCAACCACCTTCTTAAGCGTTGTCGTTGCAAGACGCGCTTTTTATCGGGAACAGGGCGCGCTTCTCGTATGGGTTTTCGGCAATTTTATGCCGGATTACCGGCGTTTGATGGTTGACGATATCTTGTTCCCTAACAACTCTAATCTCTTCGTCGTCGACGACGAAACCACGGGTCTGTCCAAAAAGCGCGGCGTGTTTCTGATGAGGTGCATTTTTCGCCGTCCGGTGCGGAACGGCTCTGAAATCATTGATGAATGGAACGAAGAGATCGTCGCCTTCGGCGAACTGCAGCGTGACATTGAGGCCCAGACGGCATTCTTCTTCGATTATGCTAAGGAGGAAAAGCGCTTGCGGGATGCTATCGATGTCGATGCAGCAGCCGCGCGATTAAAAGAAGATGATGCCCTCCGCGACGAGTTTCTGGCGCTTTGGAAAGCCGCCCCGCAATTCCACAGCGAAAACTCCGGGCTGCATGCTCGCTGGAAGGCGCTTTCGGAAACATTAGCCGCCCGCGGAATTAAAATTCCTGATTGTCCCAATTCCAATAGCGGATTCCGCGCCCTGCTAAATGGAATATTGAGCGCCGAAGAGGGCAAGCCGGTAGGCTGGGATTATGAGAAATTGATCCAGGTAGCGCATTGCATATTCGACCGCCACAAACCGCATCTCTTCGCTTTCGGCTGTGCTCTCCAGCATTACGGGAGCGAAAACCTGCTTGAAGAGCAGGATAAGAAAGAAATATGGGCGAAGCGAAAAAGCTCGATCAAGGAAGCCCTGCGCGTCCATAATCCAGCCTTTATCCCCGACCCCTTTTGGCTTCCGGCGCTGCTATTTCTGTTCCCCGAAATCGGGCGGCGCGTTAAGGCTTACCTTGATAATATTGATTTGGAGCTTTTTCACGGTTTGTGAGGCCACAACCGGATTGCGCCATATCCAACTCAATTTCTATTACGCTTCACGACTTCGCCATCAGCTCGGCGACCAAGCCGTAAATGCGCATCCGGGCCGGCTCGGGCAGGTCGTGGAGGGTTTCGAGATAGATTTGCCCGGCGGCGCACATGCGCGCGTCGGCGATCGGCGGATCGGGCGTTTTGCCATCGAGAAGGGCGTCGATCTCCGCCTTGTTCAATCCCTTGGCGGCGAGCGCAGTCTCCAGCGCCTGGAAATCCGCGTCGGAAGGCGCGGCCCGGTCGATCCGCCTGACTTGCCCGCTGGCGATCGCCTCGAGCCCCGCGAGCGCCATTTTCCCGACCAGAGGACGGCGTCCCGAAGCGAAACGCGCGAAATCCCGGTCGGCGCCGCCATAAAGAAAAGTCACGCATATGCGGGGATCGTCCTTGGCGACAGCGCGCAGGATCTCGAGCTGGATAGCGAATATCTTCTCGAGTTCCGCGGCTTCCGCCTTGGCGGCGAGCGAGCCGCGCGACTGTCGCAACAGGCGCACCGCCTCGGAAACATAGAAATCCGGGCTCTCCTCCGGTCCGCCCGCAGCGGCGCGCGTCTTCCAGCTCTGAACGGTCGCGGCGTAATCGGCCGGAAAGGCCTCATGCAGCCTGTTGAAAAAACGGGCATATTCCGGCGCCGTGGAAATCACCCGGTCGAAGGTCGGTTCGGGCGCTTTTGCGGCGCCCGGCGCAACGGGAGACGGGGGCGAGGCGGGAGACGGCGCGGCGGCCGGCTTTTGCGCTTTGGCGACATTGGCCTGGGGCTGAACGGCCGCCTTGTTCTGCGAGCCTTTTTCAGGCCCCGAGGCGATCATGACCAGCGCGAAACCGAGACACACGAAAACAATGGCCCCGGTTATAAGAAAAAGCAGCCGCTCCAGAAACATGGGGGTTTTCTCGGGATGGGGCGAAGACGCGCGGATTCTATGCAACCTCGCTCCGCGGGAAAAGCAAAACCTTCGCCGGGGCGAAGGTTTGCGAGATGTTTTTACGCGGCGGCGCGCGCCTCGTTCTTTATCCGCTCCACCATGGCCCTCAGGCCGTTGGCCCGCTGCGTCGAGAGATGCTGGGCGAGACCGAGGTCGGTGAACAGAGGCACAGCGTCGGTCTCCAGGATCGAAGCGGGACTCTTGCGCGAATAAAGGGCGAGCACCAGCGCGACGAGGCCCTTGACGATGATCGCATCGCTGTCGCCATGGAATATGAGCACCGGCTGACCCTTGTCGTCATGCGCGGCCTCGGTGACCAGCCAGACCTGACTGGCGCAGCCGCGCACTTTGTTTTCTTCGTTGTAGGCGTCCTGGGACAAGGGTTCGAGCGTGCGGCCGAGCTCGATGAGATAGCGGTAGCGGTCTTCCCACTCGTCCAGGAGATCGAAGTTTGCGATGATTTCGTCGATGGTCATGTTCCGCGGCGACTCCTGTTCATGCACCGGCAGTTTTCCAAAAGCGAGGAGGCCCTGAAATGGCCCATGAGCCGAGTTTAGCAATAGCCGTGCCCTTTGGGCGCCGCCAAATTAGGCGCCAAGCGCGCGATAACACGCCATTGTGCAGTTCTTTTTAACAAAAACAGCGCTTTGTGCGCAGCTGGATTGACAGAGCCGGCAGGCCGAAACCTAATCCCGACGTAAGCGCTGCGATGCGCCCCGTTGAAAGGCTTCTCGCCCCGTGTCGATCCAGGTCGCCCTGCACCACGTCACCCATTACAAATACGACCGGCTGGTGGCCCTCGGCCCCCAGGTCATACGCCTGCGTCCGGCGCCTCACTGCCGCACGCGCGTGCTCAGCTATGCGCTCAAGATCGCGCCCTCCGAACATTTCATCAACTGGCAGCAGGACCCCCACGGCAATTGGCTCGCGCGCCTGGTTTTTCCCGAGAAAACAAAAGAATTCCGCGTCGAAGTCGATTTATTGGCGGAGCTCGCCGTTTTCAATCCTTTCGATTTCTTCGTCGAACCCTACGCCGAGGAATTTCCTTTCGCCTATGCGCCGGAGCTCGGCGCCGAACTCGCCGCCTGTCTGGAGATCGAGCCCGGTGGGGCGCCGATCGATGACTTTTTGCGCAGCATCCCCCGGGAAAAAACCAGGGCGATCGATTTTCTGGTCGATCTCAACGCAAGGCTGCAGAGCGAGATACGATATGTCATTCGCATGGAGCCTGGCGTCCAGACGCCGGACGAAACCCTGGCGCTGCGCTCCGGCTCCTGTCGCGATTCGGCCTGGCTGATGGTGCAGCTCCTGCGGCGGCTGGGGCTCGCCGCCCGCTTCGTATCCGGCTATCTCATCCAGCTCACCGCCGACGTCGAGCCCATCGAGGGGCCGCGCGGTCCGCAGGAGGACTTCACCGACCTGCACGCCTGGGCCGAGGTCTATCTTCCGGGCGCCGGCTGGATCGGCCTCGACGCGACTTCCGGGCTTTTCTGCGGCGAGGGTCATCTGCCTCTCTGCGCCGCTCCGCATTATCGCTCCTGCGCGCCGGTTTCTGGCGTGGTCGAACCTGCGGAGTGCGACTTCGGCTTCGAGATGAGGGTCGATCGCATAAGGCAGGCGCCGCGGGTCACGGCGCCTTTCTCGGAGGAGGCCTGGGCGAGGCTCGACGCCCTCGGCGAGAAGGTGGACGCCGATCTCGCGGCCCAGGACGTCCGCTTGACCACAGGCGGCGAACCCACCTTCGTCTCGATAGACGATTTCGAAGGGGCCGAATGGAATGTGGCGGCGGTCGGCCCGACCAAGCGCAGTCTTTCCGACGCGCTGATCCGCAGGTTGAGGACCCGCTTCGCGCCCGGCGGCTTTCTGCATTACGGCCAGGGCAAATGGTATCCGGGAGAAAGCCTGCCCCGCTGGGCCTTTTCGGTCTATTGGCGCAAGGACGGCGAGCCGATCTGGAGCAATCCCGAACTCGTCGCCCGCATCGAAAGAGACGCCGGCGGCGGCGCGGCCGGGGGCGCGGAAGCGGAAAAATTCGCCAATGAGCTGGTGCTGAGGCTGGGAATCGACCCCTCCTTTCTCATCCCGGCCTATGAGGACCCGCTGCATTGGGCCGCCAAGGAAGCCGCCCTGCCCGTCAACGCGGATTTGACCGACCCCAAGATAGACGATCCCGAAGTGCGCAGCCGCTTTGTCCGCACTTTCGAAAGGGGGCTGTCGGCGCCCACCGGCTATGTCCTTCCGATCCAGCGCTGGAACGCCCCGGCGAGCCCCCCCGCCTGGAGCACCGCGCGCTGGCAGTTGCGGCGCGGCAGGCTTTTTCTTTCGCCGGGGGATTCGCCCATCGGGCTCAGGCTCCCGATAAACTCGCTGCCCTGGACGGCGTCTTCGGCCTATCCTTTCATCATGCCGCAGGATGCGCTCGAACAGCGTCCCGCGCTTCCTCCTTCGTCCTATTATAAGCAGCTCTACACCGCTCACGCCGGCCGGGACAGGCAGGCGGTGCTGCAGCAGGTCGCCTGCGAGGGGATCGTGCGCACGGCGCTGGCGGTGGAGCCTCGCGACGGGGCGCTTTGCGTCTTCATGCCGCCGACGCAAAGGCTCGAGGACTATCTCGAACTTCTCGCCGCGGTGGAGCAGACCGCGGCGGCGACCGGCCTGCCGGTGCATATCGAGGGCTACGAGCCCCCGTTCGATCCGCGCATGAACGTCATCAAGGTGACGCCCGACCCCGGCGTGATAGAGGTCAATATCCACCCCGCGGCCTCCTGGCGCGAGGCCATCGCCAACACGACCGGCCTTTACGAGGACGCCCGCCAGGCGCGGCTCACCACCAGCAAATTCCTGATCGACGGGCGCTGCGCCGGCTCCGGCGGCGGCAACCATGTGGTGCTCGGCGGGCAGACGCCGGCCGATTCGCCTTTCCTGCGCCGGCCGGATCTGCTCAAGAGCTTCATTCTCTACTGGCAGCGCCGCCCTTCATTGTCTTACCTCTTCTCGGGGCTGTTCATCGGCCCGACCAGCCAGTCGCCCCGGATCGACGAAGCGCGCCACGAATCTCTCTATGAGATGGAAATCGCGCTCGCCAACGCCCCGGGACCGTGGACGACCGATTTCCCTTATTGGCTGGTGGATCGCCTGTTCCGCAATCTTCTGGTCGATGTTTCCGGCAACACCCACCGGGCTGAAATATGTATCGACAAGCTCTATTCTCCGGACGGACCCACCGGCCGGCTGGGCCTCGTCGAGTTCCGCGCCTTCGAAATGCCGCCGGACGCCAGAATGAGCCTCGCCCAGCAGCTTTTGCTGCGGGCGCTCGCGGCCTGGTTCTGGCGCGAGCCGCAGGAGGGCGGGCTGGTGCGCTGGGGAACGGCGCTACACGACAAATTCATGCTGCCCCATTATATCTGGGAGGATTTCCTCGGGGTGCTGGATGATCTGAAGCGGGCGGGCTACCCCTTCGAATCGGAATGGTTCGCCGCGCAATGGGAATTCCGCTTCCCCTTCGCGGGCGCGGTTTCCCACGGCGGCGTGAGCCTCGAGGTTCGCCACGCCCTCGAGCCGTGGCATGTCACCGGGGAACAGGGAGCTTCGGGGGGAACGGTGCGCTACGTCGATTCTTGCGTAGAGCGGCTGCAGGTGAAGGCGCAGGGCTTCGTGCCTGGCCGCCATATCATCGCCTGCAACGGCAGGCGCGTGCCCATGGCCCCGACCGGCACGGTCGGCGAAGCGGTCGCGGGCGTGCGCTTCAAGGCCTGGAAGCCCGCCTCCGGACTGCACCCCACCATCCCGGTCCATGCGCCCCTCACCTTCGACGTCATCGACAGCTGGAGCCGGCATTCTCTCGGCGGCTGCGTCTATCACAGCGTCCATCCGGGCGGGCGCAATTATGAAACCTTCCCGGTCAACGCCCACGAAGCCGAAGCCCGGCGGCTCTCGAGATTCCAGGATCACGGCCACACGCCCGGCCGGATCGAGCCTCCCTGCGCGGAGCCGGCAGGCGAATACCCGCTCACTCTCGACCTGAGGAGGCCGTTTGTCTCCTGAGGCCGCCTTCGCGCCTTTCGCCAATGTGAGAAACCGCCGCATCGCCTCTTGGCTTTCGGACTATCGGCCGGCGCAAGGAATCTCCGACGAGCTGATGGACGAGGGGGGGCGGCCCCGCCCCCATTGGCTCCTGCTGCTCGAGGCGCTGGCGGAATTCGGCGAAGCGGAGATCGACCAGCGCTTCGCGCGCGCCGGACGCCGCATCGACGAGATGGGCATAACCTATCGCCTGCACGGCGAGGCCCGCGAGCGGCCCGCGCCGCTGTCCCGCCTGCCGCTTCTGCTCAAGCAGGCCGAATGGGCCAGGATCGAAAGCGGCATATCCCAGCGCGCCGAGCTGCTGGATTTGCTGCTGCACGACATCTATGGGGAAAACCGGCTGGTGTCGGAGGGAGTCCTTCCGGCCCTGGCGGTGGCGGGCTCTCCGGAATATGTGCGCCCGATGAACGGGGTCAAACCCGCCGGCGACCGCTGGCTGCGCTTTTACGCCGCCGATATCGCCCGCGGCGCCGACGGCGAGTGGCGCGTCTTCAGAGACCGCGCCCAGGCTCCCTCCGGCCCCGGCTACGCTCTGGAAAACCGCCTCATCATGGCGCGCACTTTCCCCAGCCTGTTCCGCGACATGAATGTGAGGCGGCTGGCTTCCTTCTTCCGGGATTTCCGCGCCGGCCTCGCCGCCGCCGCGCCGCGCGCCGATCCCCGCATCTGCCTTCTCACGCCTGGAGTGTTCAGCGAAACCTACGCCGAACAGGTCAGCCTGGCGCGTTATCTCGGCTTGCTTCTCGTCGAGGGCGAAGACCTCATCGCCGAGGACGGCAAGCTTTTCGTGCGCACCATCGCCGGGCTTAAACGCGTCGACGTGCTCTGGCGCAGGGTGGACGCCGACTGGTGCGATCCTCTGGAGGCCAACGCCGCGTCGCGGCTCGGGGCGCCCGGCCTCTTCGACGCCTTCCGCCGGGGCGCGATAGCGATGGCCAACCCGCCCGGCGCCGGCCTCGTCGAATCCCGCGCCCTGATGAGCCTGCTCCCCTCGCTGGCGCGGCATGTCCTGGGCGAGGATCTGCGTATCGCCAATGTCGAGACCCTGTGGTGCGGGCGGGAAGACGCGGCGGCGCGCGCCATGGCCGAACTCGACCAGCGCCTGATAAAGGGCGCCTTCGGTCCCGGCGCGCTCGGCCGGATCGACGCCCGCGGGCTCTATGCGCCCGAACTCGGCGCCTGCGAAAGAACCCGGCTCATCGCAGCCATGACCGAACGCGGGATGGATTTCACCGCCCAGGAGCAGATGGCCTTGTCGACCACTCCCGCATGGGTGGACGGCGCGCTGCAGCCGCGGCCCTTCACGCTGAGGGTCTTCGCCGCCGCGACCAGGGACGGATGGGTCGTCATGCCCGGCGGCTATTGCCGCGTCTACGACAGCCAGGACCCCCACGGCGCCTATCCGCAGGCCGGCGCCCCCTCGGCCGACGTCTGGGTGCTCAGCGACACCCAGATAGATTCGGCGACCCTGCTGCCGCCCAGCGACGACGCCCATATCGTACGGGTGCCGGGGGTTCTGCCGAGCCGGGCCGCCGACAATCTCTATTGGATGGGCCGCTATCTCGAACGCACGGAGGCCGTGCTGAGGCTGGTGCGCGCTCTGTGCAACCGGCTGGCGGAAGCCCGCCATGACGACCGCCAGCCGATCGACCGCCTGCTGCGCCAGCTCGTCGCCTGGGGCTGCGTGCGGGACGATTCGAGGCACATGGCGCCGGCGCGCCTCGCCTTCCTCGCGGTCAGCGACCGCGGGGCCTATGGCTCGGCTTTGTCCGCCGCCAGGGAAGCGCGGCGCACGGCCTCCATCGCCCGGGAGCGCCTGTCCCAGGACATGTGGCAATTGCTGGGCGGGCTCGAAGCGCGCCTGCAATGCGCGCCGGCTTCGGATTGCGGCGCTCCCGGCCTCCACGCGCTGTCCGAGCCCGAGATCGTCGATTGCGCCGAAAGCGCGCTGCAGACCATCGCCGCGCTTTCCGGGCTGATGGACGAGAACTTCAACCGCGTCGCGGGCTGGAGTTTCCTCGATCTCGGCAAACGCATCGAACGCGCGATCAACACCTGCCGATTGGCGCGTCAATTCGCGGAAGGGCGCCCCACCATGGAATCGCTCGACGTCCTGATCGAGCTGATCGACTCCCAGATCACCTACCGCAGCCGTTATTTGAGCGGCGCGGCTCAGGCCCCGGCGCTGGACATGGCCGTGCTCGATCCCTTCAACCCGCGCTCGGTGGCGTTTCAGGTGGTGCGGATCGACGACCATCTCGCGGCCCTGCCCGCCCTGCTGAACGACGGCGTGATGGAGCGGCCGCGGCGGATGTCGACCCCGCTCCGCGCCGAGCTGGCGTCCAAGGAAGCCAAATCGATCGACGCGGCGGCGATCCTCGAGATCGAGCAGCGCCTGCTGTGCCTCGGCGAGGCCATCTCCGAACGCTATTTTTCCCACCGCGACAGCGCTCTGGCGATAACCAAACGGGCGCAGCTCGCGTGATTTACGAGATTCGCCACGTCACCAGCTACGATTACGCCGCGCCGGTGGCCTCGGCGCGCTGCCTGCTGCGCCTGCTGCCGCGCGACGACGGCGGCCAGCGCGTTCTGCGCAGCGCGGTGGGACTCGCGCCGCAGCCTTCGAGGCGCAACGAAAGAGTCGATTTCTTCGGCAATCGCGTCATAGAGGCGAGCATAGGCAGCCCGCACAGCGCCCTGCAGATAACCCTCGAAGCGCGAATCGACGTGCGCCGGCCCCAGCCCCCCGCGGCCGCCCTGACCCCGATCTGGGAGACCGCCCGGCGCGCCGCGGCGTCCAGCCAGTCGCTCGGCCCCCTGTCGCCCGCGCATTTTCTCTTCCCCGGCCGGCTGACGCCTTTGCAGGCGGCCGTGACCGGCTACGCCCGCGAGAGCTTTCCCGAAGGCCGGCCGGTTCTGGAAGGCGCCCTCGACCTGATGCGGCGCATCCACGCCGATTTCCGTTACGATCCCGCGGCGACCGAAGTCACGACGCCCCTGCCCGAGGCCTTTGCGCGGCGCAGCGGAGTCTGCCAGGACTTTGCCCATATCATGATCGTCGCCCTGCGCGGCCTGGGCCTGCCCGCGGCCTATGTCAGCGGCTATTTGCGCACCCTGCCCGCCCCGGGAGAAAAACGCTTAGAGGGCGCGGACGCCTCGCACGCCTGGATTTCGCTGTGGTGCGGCCCCGCCTTCGGCTGGCTGCAGCTCGATCCCACCAATAATATGCTGGTGTGCGACGAGCATGTCGTTCTGGCGGTCGGGCGCGATTACGCCGACGTCTCCCCGATCGACGGCGTGATCCTCGGCGCGGGAAAACAGAGGCTTCAGGTGAGCGTGGACGTCAAGGCGCTGGAGGGGCTGCGCAACCCCGCGGGCGATCTGCGCGAAATAAGATATTGACCCCTGTCGGATCCGCCCACCCGGGACGGTTCGATGAATTCTTATCGAGAATTTAGTTTTTCGCCCTGCGCCGGCTGTCTATCCTGAGCAAGCCTGAAGACGCGCGAAGTCGGAGAGCGCCCATGAGCGATAGCGCGCAAAAGATACTGGTGGTCGAAGACGATCCCGAAATCGCAGAAACCGTGACGCAGGAGCTGCGCCAGCGCGGATATCTGGTTTCCCATGCGGAAACCGGCGCAAAAGCGATGGCCGAAATCGAGCGCGATACGTTCGATCTCGTAATTCTGGACAGGATGCTGCCCGAGATAGACGGTCTCGCCATAGTGGAGTCCATGCGCAAGGAAAACGCGTCGACCCCCATTCTCATCGTCAGCGCGCTGGGCGAAGTGGAGGACCGCGTGGACGGCCTCAAGGGCGGCGCCGACGATTATCTCGTAAAACCTTTCAGCCTCGCGGAAATGGACGCGAGAGTGGAGGCCTTGCTGCGGCGCCCGCTCCTTGCGCGCGCGATGGTCTTGCGGGGCGGCGCGCTCTCGCTCGATCTCGTCAAGCGGCAGGCGACGCTGGACGGAAAGTCCGTCGAGCTGTCGGCGCGGGAGTTCCAGCTCCTCGAATATTTCATGGCGCGCCCCGGCCAGCTCGTCACGCGGGACATGCTGATCCAAAAGGTGTGGAAATATCGCTTCTCCCCGCAAACCAATGTGGTCGACGTCCACATCAGCAAATTGCGCCGCAAGATCGACCGGGACAGGAGCAAATCCTACATCCAGAACATCAGGGGCTGCGGGTTCATGTTCAATGCCGAACTTTAGGCTGAAGGAATCCGCGATCTTCCGGCGGACCCTCGCCATAGCCGCGCTGTTCATCGCCACCAATCTCTGCCTGTTCGGGTTCATCTACTGGCAGACCGCCGTCTTCGAGACGCGGCGGATAATGGGGTTCATGGAGCGTCAGGCGCCGGTTCTGGCGGAAACCCCTTCCGAACAGATCAGGCAGAGCATGGAGCGCCGCCACTATGACGACGTTCACAGATTCACCGTTTCCGGGCTGTTCGAGCAGAACGGAGCCTATCTCGCGGGCGGCCTGAAGCGCCTTCCGCCGGGCCTCATCCCCGACGGCGGAGCCCGCCGCCTCGACGCCTTCGAATTCGCCGACGGCTCGAACTCCTCGGAGCCGGCCATTTTCGTCGCCCGCTCGCTGCCCGACGGGCGCATACTGGTCGTCGGCCGCAATATCCAGGAGCTCGCCAATCTGCTCGGCGCGGTGAGCGAAGCCTTGAAGCTCGGAGTCATCCCCATGGCGATACTCGCCGTCGGCGCGGGCGCCTTTTTGAGCCTGCGGATGAACAGCCGTCTGACGCGCGCCCAGCGGGTCCTGCGCGATTTCCAGAAAGGCGATCTGCGGCGACGGCTCGAATTGACCGGCGCCCGGGACGATTTCGATCGCCTGGCGGAAGCCGTGAACGTCCTGCTCGACGATCTCGAGCGCGCGATCAACGAGCTTCACCATGTCGGGAACAATATCGCCCATGATCTGCGGACCCCGCTCTCCCGCGTGCGCGGAAATCTCGAGCGGCTCCAGCAGATGCTGGCCGGCCAGCAGACCCCGCTCGCTCTGCTGGAGCGCGCCGTCGCCGGTCTCGATCAAACCTTCGCGCTGACGACGGCCCTGCTGCGCATCGCCCAGCTCGAAACCGGCCGCGCCCGCGCCTTCTTCGCGACCGTGGACCTCGGCGCGATTCTGCGCGACGCCGCAGAACTCTACGAACCGCTCGCCGAAGCCAAGAGCATTTCGCTCGATGTGGAGACAGGGGAAGAAGCGCCCGTGGAGGGCGACAAGGATCTGCTTCTGGAGGCCTTCGCCAATCTGGTCGACAACGCCATAAAATTCGCGCCCGAGGGCGGGCGCATCCGCATTGCGCTGGAGAAAAGCCCGCTGGGTCCGGTCGCCGTCGTCGCGGACGACGGCCCCGGCATATCCGAGGCGCAGCGGACGGAAGTGTTCAAACGATTCTACCGCGGCGCGCAGAGCCGCCACATCGTGGGCAACGGCCTCGGCCTCGCGCTCGTCGCCGCCATCGTCAAGCTTCACGGGTTTAGGGTCGAAATCGCCGACGCCGAACCGGGCTGCATTTTCCGGCTGAGATGCTATCCCCAAACGTCGGCGTGACCTCGGGAAAGCGCGAAACGCCGCAGTTTTGGAGGCGAAATGCCCAGTCGCAAAAACCGATAAATTTTGCAAGAATGCGCTCCAGAATCCCTACCGGACGCGTGCATGCCCTTTTTCGCAATCCCCTTTCCTTCCATTGACCCGGTTGCGGTCAATTTCGGACCGCTGCCCTTGCGCTGGTACGCCCTCGCCTATATCGGCGGCTTCGTCCTCGGCTGGGCCTATCTGCGCTTTATCGCCGGCCGCGACGCCTTCTGGCGCCAGGGCCAGCCGCGTCCCTCCGTGAATTCGATCGACGATCTTCTGGTCTATGTCGCCTTCGGCGTCATCATCGGCGGACGCCTCGGCCATGTGCTGATCTACGATCCGGGCTTTTACCTCTCGCACCCGCTGGAGATTTTCGAGACCTGGAAAGGGGGCATGGCCTTTCATGGCGGCTTCCTCGGCGCGCTGACCGGAATGGCCCTGTTCGCGCGTCGCGAGCGTCTGTCCATGCTCACCGTCATGGATCTTGGCGCCGTGGTTTCCCCGATCGGAATCTTTCTCGGACGTCTCGCCAATTTCATCCGGCCGGAAATGTGGGGCCGACCAGCCGACGTCCCCTGGGCCATGGTTTTCCCGGGAGCGGGAGACGCGCCGCGCCATCCGAGCCAGCTTTACGAGGCGGGCCTCGAAGGGCTGGCGCTCGGTATCGCGCTATGGATCGCGCTGCGCGCCGGCGCGCTCGTGCGTCCCGGGCTCGCCAGCGGGATTTTCGGGGTCGGCTACGGGCTGGCGCGAACTTTCTGCGAATTTTTCCGCGAGCCCGACGCGGCTCAAGAGGCGCTCGGCGGCGGCCTCACCAAGGGAATGGTTCTCTCCTTTCCCATGATCCTCGTCGGCCTGATTCTGATCGTCCTTTCGGCGCGCAGGCGGGAGACGCTGGCATGAACGCGCTCCAGCAGGAAATCGCCGTTATCATCGCCGAGGAAGGCCCGATCAGCCTCGAGCGCTATATGTCGCTCTGCCTGTCGCATCCGCGGCTGGGCTATTACACCACCCATAATCCTTTCGGCGCCTCCGGCGACTTCATCACCGCCCCGGAAATAAGCCAGATGTTCGGCGAATTGCTGGGCGTCTGGATGATCGAGGCATGGACCGCCGCCGGAAATCCCGAGGCGTCCCGGCTGGTCGAACTCGGCCCCGGACGCGGCACGCTGATGTCGGACGTGCTGCGCGTCGCCCGCATCGCGCCCAACTTCCTCGCCAACATGGCGGTCGACCTCGTCGAGACCAGTCCCTTGCTGCGCGATCTGCAACGGCAGATGCTCGCCGGCGAAACGGTTCCGATTTCCTGGCGAGCGGATTTCGGCGAGGTTCCCCGGGCGCCGGTCTTCGTGCTGGCAAACGAGTTTTTCGACGCGCTGCCGGCGAGGCATTTCGTCAAGACCGCGACGGGCTGGCGCGAACGCCTCGTCGGGCTCGACAGAGCGGGAGCGCTGGTCTTCGGATTGGCGCCCAACCCCGAGCCCGGCCTCGCCGTCCCGGCGCCGGAAGGCTCCGTGATCGAGGTGAACGGAATCGCCCAGCGCCTGATGGCGGAAATCGCCGAAAGGATCGTCGCGGACGGCGGCGTCATGCTGGCGGTGGATTACGGCTATGCGCAGACCACGCTCGGCGAGAGCCTGCAGGCGGTGGCGCGCCACGGCTATGTCGATCCCCTGCAGACGCCCGGCGAAGCCGACCTGACCACCCATGTCGATTTCGCGGCTTTGAAACGCGCCGCCATGGCCAGAGGCGCCAAAGTGCAGGGCCCGGTCGGTCAGGGCGCGTTTCTCAAACAGCTCGGAATAGAGAGACGCGCAGAGGCTCTGATGAAAAAAGCCGACGCGGGCCAGAGGGAAGACATTGCGAGCGCCCTGGCCCGGCTCGCCGGCTCGGGGGACCCGCGCGAGCGCATGGGCGACCTCTTCAAGGCGATGGCGATCATGCACCCCGACACCCCGGACCTGCCGGGCTTCGCCGAATAAAACGGCCGCCCAGGGCGCGCCGAACGGCCGTAAAACAAAAACGGAGACGAAATGAACCACCCGGCGACGCCCCAACTCGGCGCGCACAACGCCAGAAACCTCGACCTCGACGGGCTGAACCACGGCTTCTTCACCCGCAACGGCGGCGTCTCGACCGGGGCTTATCAGTCGCTGAACGGCGGCGTCGGTTCGCGCGACGACAGGGCGAGCGTGCTGGAGAACAGGGCGCGCATGGCGGCGCGGCTCGGGGTCGGAGCGGAGCGCCTGCTCGTTCCCTATCAGATCCATTCGAGCTGCGCTGTCATTGTCGAGGAGCCCTGGGCCGAAGACGCCCGCCCCCAATGCGACAGCCTCGTCACCAGGACGAGAGGCCTCGCTCTCGGCGTCACGGGGGCCGATTGCGGCATGCTGCTGTTCGCCGACGCCAATGCCGGCGTGATCGGCGCGGCCCACGCGGGATGGAAAGGGGCGCTGACCGGAATCATCGAGGCGACCGTCGCCGCCATGGAGAGCCTCGGCGCGCGGCGGGCCGACGTCCATATCGCCCTCGGTCCGATGATCGGCCCGGCGAGCTACGAGGTCGGCCCGGAATTCGTGGAGAAATTCGCGGCGGAGGAGGCGTCTTATGGTCGCTTCTTCTCGCCGTCGCCACGGGAAGGGCATTCGATGTTCGATCTTCCCGCATTCATAGAAATGCGGATCGCCAGGCTGGAAGTCGCTTCCTTCGAGAATATCGGCGTCGACACCTACGCCGACGAGGATCGATGCTTCAGCTATCGGCGCAGCGTCCACAAGAACGAGCCCGATTACGGCCGGCTGGTCTCGGCGATCGCGCTGGACTGAATTTTCGACGCCAGCAGCGAAAAACGCCGCTGGTTGTGGCCGATGTTGCGCGGCAGGCGCACGGGCTCGAAGCCGCTGCGGCGCAGCCGCTCCTCCAGGACGCCGGGCTCATAGGCGGAAAAGCCGAGCTCCTTCCTGAGCCTGCGGTAGTCCGAAAAATACAGCCGCGCGAGGCTTGCGAGCGCCGCTGCGACGAATCCGCCGCGCCATGAAAATTCGAGCAGCGCCATGACGTCGCCGAGCGCCGCCCCGGCCGCGGTCGTCGGAATGTCGGAAAGCAGCAGGCGACCTTCCGGCTTCAGCTTGGAGCGCCACAGAGCCAGCAGGCGGGAGGTTTCCTCGGGCGGCACATATTGTATCAGCGAATTCGCGGCGACGAGATCGAGCGAGGCGTCCTCCACCGCCTCGAGGGCTCCGCCTTGCACGATCTCGATCCGGGGTTCGGCGGCAAAACGCCGCTCCAGCCTGCGGCGCACATTGGGCGCGGCGTCATAAAGAAGCAGGCGGGCGCAGCCTGCGGCCATGCGCGGCGCGCTTAAGGCCTCGCCGCAGCCGTAATCGAGAACCCGGGCTGCGGGACCCGGGATCTGCATGGCGATGTCCCGCGCCACGATCTCATAGTGGAGCCGCTTGTGGCGATCGCTGGCGTAAATGAAAGTTTCGCCGTTCCAGAAATCGAGCCAGGCCTGCGCCCGCGCCTGTCGCATCAATATTTCCAGATCAGCCCGATGGCGGTCGAAGTCGGCGTCGGCGGAAAAGGCGCGGCGCGTTTCAGCGCCGTGAGCGCCGCCTGATCCAGGGCCGTCGAACCGGAAGAATGCCGCAAGGCCTGATGCACGAGGTTTCCGTTGGGGTCGACATAGAAGGTTATTATGCCCTCGCTGTCCCTGCGCCCGCTCCCGTCGTGAAACTGGCGCTTGATATAGCCGAGCACCACCGAAAGATAAGTGGGCTTGGCCGTTCCGCCGGAAATCGGCGCGCTCCTGGCCGCGCCGCCGAGCTGGAAATCTGGCGTCGGGGCGAGCGAAGCCACCATATCCGCGATGGACTTCTGTTTTTCGCCGCGGGCGGCCTTGGGATCGGGCTGGGCGAATTTCTGGGGCTTGGGTCCGGGCTTCGGCGCCGCCTGCACCACAACCTCCCCCTCGCGCTTGTCCTCTTCCGGCCCGGTCGCCTCCGGCTCCTGGGCGGGCTGCGGCGCGGTCTCCTGCTGCAATTTGTCCTTGTGGGGATCCGGCTTCTCGGCGGTCTGCTCATTGGGCGCCGCGAGGCGCTGCGACTTGGTCTGGCTGTCGGGCGCCTCGCGATCCAGCTTCTCCTTGTTTTCCGCACGCGGCGCGTCAAAGGCCGGTTTCTCGTCCAGCGTGAGCTTAGGCGGAGGCGGCGGTTCCTGCTGCTTTTTCTCGGGCTGAGGCGGTTCTTCGGCTTTCGGCTCGGGCGGCGGAGGCTGCTGCTGGGCCTGTTGCTGCGGCGGCTCGGCGACGACTTCCACAGGAATTTCCTGCTCGGCGGTCATCACGGGCGCGCTCACTTTGTCTTCCAGCAGCAGCGCGCCGAGAAAGACGAGATGGATCGCCATGCAAATCAAAAAAAGCGCGGCGAAGCGCCATCGCCTCGCCTTCTCGGGACGATCCAGCCTTTCGTCCGGCCTCGCCCGCAGCAAAGTCATCCTCGAAAAATCGAACGAAGCGCTCAACTTACGCCAATCTCCCTGCGGGGGGACGAATCGGACGGCGCCGATCGTCGCACGCCCACTCGAACCGAGTGTCCCGCAACCTGTTGGACTATCCGCTATTTTCCCCAGGCGGCGCGCCGACGCAAGCGCGACGGCAATTCGACGGACCTCAATATGGCGCGGGACGGACAAGCTTGATAGCTTCCCGCCCATGGAAAAAGCCGTCCCCGATACGACACTGAAATCCAAAGACAAGCCGGGCGAGGCTGCGACGCCCATGATGGCGCAGTATCTCGAAATAAAGTCGGCCAATCCCGATTGCCTGCTGTTCTATCGGATGGGCGATTTCTACGAGCTTTTTTTCGAGGATGCGGTTCGCGCCTCCCAATCGCTGGGCATCATGCTCACCAAGCGCGGCAAGCACAGGGGCGAAGACATCCCGATGTGCGGCGTGCCGGTCGAACGCGCGAACGACTATCTCCAGAAGCTCATCGCCCTCGGCCATCGGGTGGCGGTATGCGAGCAGCTCGAAGACCCCGCCGAAGCAAAAAAGCGCGGCTCCAAATCGGTGGTGCGCCGGGATGTGGTGCGGCTCGTCACCCCCGGCACCGTCACCGAGGAAGTCCTGCTCGATCCCGCCCGGCCCAACGCTTTCGCGGCGCTGGCGCGCGCGCGCGGCGCCGATGGGGAGATGCGCTACGGGCTCGCCTGCGTCGACATTTCAACCGGCGCCTTCACGGCGCTCGAATGCGCCGAAAAAGACGTTCCCAGCGAACTCGCGCGCCTTGAGCCGCGGGAAATCGTCCTCCCCGAATCACTGTTCGCCGATGACCATCTGCGCGCCCTGCTGCAGGCCTGCGGCGCCCCGGTGACGCCGCTCGGCCGGGAGGCCGGAGAGAGCGCCGCCGAGCGGCGCCTGACGGATTTTTACGGCGTCGCGACCCTCGACGGACTGGGCCTCGGCTCCAAGGCCGAAATACTGGCCTGCGCCTGCGCAATATTTTATGTCGAACGCACCCAGAAAGCCGAGCGGCCGGCGCTCGCGCGCCCCATGAGCCAGCGCCACGCCGGCGCGCTGGAGATGGACGCCGCCACCAGGGCCAATCTCGAGATATCGAGGACCCTCGGCGGAGAACGCGAGGGCTCGCTGCTTTCAGTGGTCGATCTTACGGCGACGCCCGCCGGCGCGAGATTGCTGGCTGAGCGGATCGGGGCGCCCTCCACCGACCGCGAGGAGATAGCGCGCCGCCACGACGCGGCGGCGTTCTTCCTGAAGCACCCCCGCCTGCGCGAAGGCCTGCGCAACAGGCTCAAACGCGCGCCGGACCTCGCCCGTGCGCTGTCGCGCCTCTCCTTGCAACGCGGCGGCCCGCGCGATCTCGCGGCCGTAGGCTTAAGCCTTCTCGCCGCGCGGGAGATCGCCCATTTTCTCTCGGACGCCGAAGCGCCGGCGGAAATCGCCGCGGGTCTCGCGGAACTGTCGGCGGCCGACGTCTCCCTGCAGTTGAAGATCGCCGGGAGCCTCGTCGAGGAGCCGCCGCTCGATCGGCGCGGGGGCGGGTTCGTCCGGGCGGGCGTCGACGCGGAGCTCGATGAAGCGCGCGAGCTGCGCGATCAGAGCCGCCAGGTGGTGGCGGGGTTGCAGGCGAGATACGCCGAAGAGACCCTGATCAGGCAGCTAAAGATCAAGCACAACAACTTCCTGGGGTTTTTTATCGAGGTTCCGCAGGCTCAAGGGGAAAGGCTGCTGCGCGCTCCTTTCGAAAACAGCTTCACCCATCGCCAGACCATGGCGGACGCGATGCGCTTCTCCACCCGCGAGCTGGTCGAGCTCGACGCCAGGATCGCATCGGCGGGAGACCGGGCGCTGGCGCGAGAACTGTTTCTCTTCGACGCCCTCGCCGCCGAGATTCTCGCGCAATCGCCGGCGCTCCAGCGGCTCGGCGACGGCTTCGCCCGGCTCGATGTATTCTCGGCGCTCGGAGAACTCGCCGCGCAACGCGACTGGCGCCGGCCCGTGATCGACGAGTCGCTCGACTTCGAGATCGTCGGCGGGCGTCATCCGGTCGTGGAAGCCTCGCTGAAGGCCCAGGGAAAAATCTTCGCGCCCAACGGCTGCGAACTCTCCGGCGGCGCGGTCGCCGTCGTGACCGGCCCCAACATGGCCGGCAAATCCACCTTTCTGCGCCAGAACGCGCTGATCGTCCTGCTGGCCCAGGCGGGCTCTTTCGTGCCGGCGGAAAAAGCCCGCATCGGGATCGTCGATCGGTTGTTTTCGCGCGTCGGCGCTTCCGACGATCTCGCGCGCGGGCGCTCCACCTTCATGGTCGAAATGGTGGAAACCGCAGCCATATTGAACGGCGCGGGTCCGCGCGCTCTGGTGATTCTCGACGAGATCGGGCGCGGCACCGCGACTTTCGACGGGCTCTCGATCGCCTGGGCGACGATCGAGCATCTCCATGAGGTCAACCGCTGCCGGGCGATCTTCGCCACCCATTTCCATGAACTGACCCAGCTGACCAAAAAACTCCCGCGCCTCGTCAATCTCACCATGAGAGTCGCGGATCATGCCGGGGAGATCGTTTTCCTGCATGAAGTCATAAAAGGCGCGGCGGACCGCTCCTACGGCGTGCATGTCGCGGAGCTCGCCGGCCTGCCGCCGAGCGTGGTGGCGCGGGCGCATCACATACTGGGCGAGCTCGAGGCCGCCGATCGGCGCGCGCCGGTGGAAAAACTGATCGACGATCTCCCGCTGTTCTCCCACGCCGCGACCGCTCAGGCCAAGGCCGGCGATCCGCTTCGCGAGGCGCTGAAGGCGATCGACCCCGATGTTCTTTCGCCCCGGGAAGCGCTCGCGGCGCTCTATGAGCTGAAGATGAAGGCAGGGAAATCATAAATGCGCTCGCGACACAGAGGCGTCATTGCGAGCGCAGCGAAGCAATCCAGACATAAAGTCGGAATATATTGAAGAATTTTCGTAGCTCAGAATCGATTAGCGCTCGCAATGACGCTTTAATACTCTTGACTACTAACAGGCTATCCTGGATTTTACGTATCGACACGCCGAAACCTCTCGAGCATCGGCGTGGAAATTTCTCGCAACGGTTTCAAGATCAGGAGCCACGCTTTGCCTATTACAGCCTTCTACGCCAGCCTTCTTACGCCTCTGTTCCTTGTGCTCGCCGTCCGCGTCGTCGCCGTCAGAAAAAGCGCGCGGGTCGCTCTCGGCGATGGCGGCGACCGGGCGCTGCTGCGCCGCATCCGCGCGCACGCCAATTTCGCCGAATATGTTCCCTTGGCTTTGGTTCTGATGGGCCTCGCCGAAAGCCTCTCCGCCAGCGCCTGGCTGCTGCACGGAACCGGCGTGGCGCTGCTGGCCGGCAGGGCGCTCCACGCCTTCAGCGTCTCCCGGCAGAGAGAAGACATCAGGCACCGCGTCGCCGCCATGCTCACGACCTTTGCGGTTCTCGCGATATTGGCGGCGACCTGTTTCGTCCTGTCGGCGCGGCGCGCCTTCATGGGGTGAGGCTTTCCGGTTCAAATTGAACCGGAAAGCCAGGATTCATCGTGTTCTCGTGTTTGCTTCACGCGAACCGATATTCCCTTCGCCCGGAAACACTTCGTCATTCGTTACGGGCGAATTTCCGGGCGAGAGCCTTTTCGATATCGGGCAGAGGATGGCGGGCGAGGTCGCGATCGAGTTCGCCCTTCACCGCCGCCTGGGCCTTGGGCGTGAGTTCCTTGCGGATTTCGCCGAGCACGCGCGGCGGCGCCACGATCACGATCTCCTTCATCTCGCCGCCGGCGGCGGCCTTGTTGATGCGGTCCGCAATCTCCTTGGCGAAATGCTCTTTCTCGAGCTCGTGCCAGTCCGTGTTCTCGACGGCGCTGCGCGGCCCTCCCCGGGCGGCGTAGCGCCCAGGCGCATCCGAACCGAGATCGTGGTCTGCGTGATTCTCTTCCACCCGCGCCTCGATCACGCGCAGATCGAGCAGATCGGGGTCGCCGTGATTGTAGAGGAAGAGGGCGTGACGGCCGTCGCCGATCAGAACCCACGCGCCGTTGCGCACCGCGAAATTGTTCATGTTCCCTCCCGGATTTAGGTGTCCGTCATGGAAACTTGGGGGTTTCAGTCGCAGATGACAACTGCGGCTGCTCGCCGCGCCGGCGAAGATCGAGGTCAGCTCAGCCGAAGTGGACGCCGGTTCGGCGTGGGAAACGCGTTAAAACAAAAGCTCAGAGCGTATTCGTGTTTCCATGAAACATGAATACGCTCTGGCGCCTGCTCGACCTGCGGCGTTCGTTCCAACAGGCCTATCGGCCTTATACGTTGAGCCGCCTGTTCGGATTTGTGGACGCCATATCGGTTTGTGAAAAATCGTCGCCTTTAAAGAGAAGCGGCGAACGATAGGCCTTGGCGCAGGCATAGGACAGACAGTCCCCGAGATTGAGTCTCGCAGGATGTCTTCCTTTGCCAAAAGCCTCGAAGCAGGCGACGGCGAGCGCCCCGATCTCGTCGTTGATGGAAATGATCGACAAATCGGCCTCGCCGACGAAATCATCGAACAAGGCGTTGGCCTGCGCCGGCGAAACATCCAGCCTCGAAGCGAGCACCATGCAGGCTTCAAGCCGAACGACCGGCGAGGTGTATCGGCGCTCTGCGGCCGCGAGCCGTTGCGCGAGTTCGGTTGCGTCGTACTCGCGGCAAAGGATCGCGACGATTGCGGAAGTATCGACGAACATTACTGTCCCCAAATTTCGTCGATTTCATCTTTGGGAACGTCACGAGCGTCTGGGCCGGCGAGTCTCCGCGCCTTTTCTGCTAACCGCGCGAGCCGGTCGGGCAATGGAACAGTCTCGCGTTCACGTTTTAACTCGTTCTCCAACGCCGTGATGATGGCCTCGGTCATTGTGGTTTTGCGCTGGCCGGCCAGCCGTTTGGCGAGTTCAGCCGCGCGCGGATCTCGGATGCTGAGCATTTGAGCGTCCTTACAATGGCGTAATTACATATATACAACCCCGCCATTACACGGCAAGCTTGCGACTGTCTCCAGCGCCCCTTCGAAGCCCCGATCGACAAAAAACCCGGAAGCCTTTCAGCCCCCGGGTTTTTTTAATCTCGATCGGCTGTTTTCAGCCATTAGAGTGTTTTCGAGCGAAGTGGATACCGGTTCGCGTGAAGAAAACACGATAAAACAAGCGGATCTAGAGTCTTTCCGGTTCGATTTGAACCGGAAAGACTCTAGCCTTCGAGCAGGCGGCGCGCGATCACCTGGGCCTGGATTTCCGCGGCGCCCTCGAAGATGTTGAGGATGCGGGCGTCGCAGAGCACGCGCGAGACCGGATATTCCAGCGCGAAGCCGTTGCCGCCGTGGATCTGCAGGGCGTTGTCCGCCGCCGCCCAGGCGACGCGGGCGCCGAGCAGCTTGGCCATGCCGGCCTCGAGGTCGCAGCGCTTGCCCTCATCCTTGGCGCGCGCGGCAAAATAGGTGATCTGGCGGGCGATGTGGATCTCCACCGCCATGCTGACGATCTTGTCGAACACGCGCGGGAATGAGAACAGCGGCTTGCCGAACTGGATGCGCTCCTTGGCGTAGCGCAGGCCGAGATCGAGGGCGCATTGGGCGACGCCGAGAGCGCGCGCCGCAGTCTGGATGCGGGCGGACTCGAAGGTCTCCATCAGCTGCTTGAAGCCGTTGCCCTCGGCGCCGCCGAGGAGATTGGCCGCCGGCACCTCGAAATTGTCGAAGCCGATCTCGAACTCCTTCATGCCGCGATAGCCCAGCACCTCGATCTCGCCGCCGGTCATGCCCTTGGCCGGAAAGGGGTTCTCGTCGGTGCCGCGCGGCTTTTCGGCGAGCAGCATGGAGAGGCCCTTATAGCCTTTCTCATTGGGGTTGGTGCGCACCAGCAGCGTCATGACGTCCGCGCGGACCGGATGGGTGATCCAGGTCTTGTTGCCCACGACCTTGTAGACGTCGCCGTCGCGGGTCGCGCGCGTGCGCAGCCCGGCGAGGTCGGAGCCGTTGTTGGGCTCGGTGAAGACGGCGGTGGGGAGGATTTCGCCGCTCGCGATCCTCGGCAGATATTTCTGCTTTTGCTCCTTTGTGCCGCCGACGAGAATCAGCTCGCCCGCGATTTCCGAACGCGTGCCGAGCGAGCCGACGCCGATATAGGCGCGGGAAAGCTCCTCGGAGACGACGCACATCGCGATCTTGCCCATGCCGGAGCCGCCGAATTCTTCCGGAATGGTGAGGCCGAACACGCCGAGTTCGGCGAGGCCGCCGATGACCTCCAGCGGAATATATTCGTTTTTGGCGTGCCACTCCTGCGCGAAAGGCGTCACATTGTCGGAGGCGAATCTGCGCATTTCGGAGCGGATGGCTTCGAGCGTCTCGTCGAGGCCCGAGGCGCCGATGGTCTCGGCGGCTCCGTGATGATCGATGAGCTCCGCGAGCCGGGCGCGGTTGGCCGTGGTGGCGCCGGAAGCGATCAGGGCGTCGACCTCGGGGATGCGGCGCGCGGCGACGGCGGCCGGGGCGAGGCCGAAATCGGCAAGGCGGATGATCTCGCCCTGGCTCATCGGAATGCCGCCGAAGACCTGCGCCAGAAATTCGGCGAAGCCGAGCCGGGTGAGAAGATCCTCGGTTTCGCCATAGGCGCCCTCCGCCGAGAGGCGCTCGGCGTAATGGATCATCTCGCGCAGGCCCTGGAGATAGGTCGCAAACCAGGAAAGGCCGTGCGCGGCGTGCTGGTCGATTTCGATCAGCTCATTGGAAAGCTTGCCGTCCTTGGTGACGCGCGCGCGCACGCTGGCCAGCGCCTCGTTGTAAAGCGCATCGACGCTGGCGAGCGCGCTATGCGCGTCCTTGAGCCAGCTGGAAAGGTCGGGGTGCGTCGCTGTGGTCATTTTGATTGCTCTCGACAAGGCGTCCTTCGCGGGACGGGTTGAATTAATTTGGCCCCTACATGCCGATATTCTTCGCAACGCGCAATATCGCGCGGCGACGCAGACCGGCGTGCGCCTCAGAGCAAAATCCGAAAAAGTTGATAGACTTTTTCGATAAGATTTTGCTCCATCTTTTTGAATCTGGAGCGATTTCTTATCGACCAGACGATTCCGTCTGGTCGGAAAGCGCTCAGCGGCCCGAGAATTTGGGCTCGCGCTTCTCGAGAAAGGCCATGCGCCCCTCGGCATAATCGGCGCTGTCGAAACAGGCCGCCGCGAGGGCCTCGCATTGATCGGGGCTCGGCGCATGAGGCGCGTTTGACGCCGCCCGGATTGCCGCCTTGGCCGCCCGCAGAGTCAGCGGGGCGTTGAGCGCGATTTGCCGGGCGATCGCGTCGACCTCGAGATCGAAACCCTGAGCCGGCAGCAGCCGCCCTAGAAAGCCGCATTGCGCGGCTTCCCTGGCGCTGATGCGGCGCGCGGTGAAGAAGAGGTCCATCGCCGTCTGCGGCCCCACCGCCGCGACCACATAATGCATGGCGGCGGGGGGATAGCCGACCCCGAGCCTGCCGGCGGGAATGGCGAAAACCGAGTCCTCGCTGGCGATGCGAAGATCGCAGGCGGCGGCGAGCCCCATGCCGCCGCCCATGCAAAAGCCCGAGATCGCGGCGATCACCGGCTTCGACAGCTGCGCCAGCGCGTCGAAGGCCTCGACATTGGATTTCTCATAGGCCCGCCCGCCTTCGGCCGTCGCCCGCACGGTGGAGAATTCCGAAATATCGGCGCCCGAACAGAAAGGAAGCAAGGGCGCGCCCGCAAGCACGACGACCCGCGCCTCTTCCAGAGCTTCGATCTCGCCCATGATTTCCGGCAGCGCCCGCCACATCGAGAAATCAAAGGCGTTTTTGCGCGTCGGATTGTCGATCAGGACCCGCGCGACGCCATGGGCGATTTCGACGCGGATCCTGGGCGTCGATGAGACGATCGATGTCATGGGGCCTCGAAATAGTTTTGCAGCACGAGGCCGTAGATCGCCGTCAGCGCGTCGATGTCGGCGAGGCTCGCATTCTCGTCCACGGCGTGAATGGTCTCGTTCAAAAGCCCGAACTCCAGCACCTCGCAATCGCGCACGATGAAGCGCGCGTCGGATGTGCCGCCGCTGGTGGAAAGCTCCGGCCTGCGCCCGGCGATCTTTTCCACCGCCTTCGCCACCAGTTCTGTGAAGGCGCCGGGCTCGGTGAGAAAGGCGCGCGCATTGCAGGGCGCGAATTCCAGCTCTATCGCGGTGGCGCCGGCCGCAGCCAGGGCGAGTTCGCGAATGCGCGCCTGCAGGGTTTCGGGCGTCCAGAGGTCGTTGAAGCGAATGTTGAAGCTCGCCCGCGCGCGGGCCGGAATCACATTGACCGCCGGATTGCCGACGTCGATCGAGGTGACTTCGAGGTTGGAAGGCGAAAAATGCGCGGTTCCGTCGTCGAGCCGACAGCTCGCGAGGGCTGCGGCGATGCGGGCTATGGCGGGGACCGGATTATGGGCGCGCTCGGGATAGGCGACATGGCCCTGCCTCCCCTGCGCCACGACAACGCCGTTGAGCGAACCGCGCCGGCCGATCTTCATCATGTCGCCCAGCGCGTTCACATTGGTCGGCTCGCCGACGATGCAATGATCGAATATCTCGCCCTGCCCTTTGGCCCAGTCGAGCAGCTTGGCGGTGCCGTTGATGGAGGGGCCTTCCTCGTCGCCGGTGATCAGAAGAGAAATGGCGCCCTTCGGGGCGCCATGGCGGGCGACATAATCCAGCGCCGCGGCGACGAAAGCCGCTATGCCGCCTTTCATGTCCGAGGCGCCGCGGCCATAGATTTTGCCGTCGGCGATCTCGCCGCTGAAGGGATCGAAACGCCACCTCGCAATATCGCCGGGCGGCACGACGTCGGTATGGCCGGCGAAGACGAGATGCGGCTTTCCCGTTCCGATCTTTGCGAAAAGATTGTCGATGTCCGGCGTGCCCGGCGCGCTGAAGGTTTTTCGCCGGCAGACAAAGCCGGCCGCGGCGAGGGTCCGCTCCAGAACGCCGAGGGCGCCGGCGTCGGCGGGCGTCACCGAAGGACAGCGCAAAAGCTCGCGCGTCAGCGCGACGGCGGGCGAGAGCGCAATCATTGGGCGGCGCTTCTCTTTTCGGAAAAGCCGAGTTCGTAGATCGTCCACAGGACGATGACGGCCGCCGCGGCGTCGAAGGGGTAGACCTGCCAATGCGGCATGATCTCGGCCACCCGAACCTGCAGCCAGCGCGCCGCGCCGTCGAGGAAGACGGCGAAGGGCGCCAGGCTCGCGAGGCCCAGCGGCGCGGGCCGGCCGAGATCCCGGAAACGCTTGGCCGAGAGATTGACCAAGCTGACCGCGATCAGCGTGCCGACAATGGCGAAGAAGATCAGATAGGAATAGGCCAGCGCGACCACGGGGTCGAACAGCGGCGTCTTGGAGAGATCATGATTGGTGTAGGGCTCCAGCAGCAGCCAGAGCCCCAGGAAGGGCGCGAAAACGGCGAGCAGGGAAAGCGCGCCGCGCCGCCATGTGTCGCGGTCGACCCGCCCCTGGTCGCTGCGGAACAGAAAGCGGATGCGCTCGCTGGAGGGCCAGTCCGCCATCAGTCCCTCAAGAGTTCGTTGATGCCGGTCTTGCTGCGGGTCTGTGCGTCGACCGTCTTGACGATCACCGCGCAATAGAGCGACGGGCCGGCGGAGCCGTCGGGCAGCGGCTTGCCGGGCAGGCTGCCCGACACCACCACCGAATAGGGCGGCACGTAGCCGAGATGGACCTTGCCGGTGGCGCGGTCGATCACCTTGGTGGAGGCGCCGATGAAAACGCCCATGGAGAGCACCGAGCCCTTGCCGATCACGACGCCCTCGACAACCTCGGAGCGCGCGCCGATGAAGCAGTCGTCCTCGATGATGGTGGGATTGGCCTGAAGGGGCTCGAGCACGCCGCCGATGCCGACGCCGCCGGAAAGATGGACGTTCTTGCCGATCTGGGCGCAGGAGCCGACCGTCACCCAGGTGTCGACCATCGTGCCGGCGTCGACATAGGCGCCGAGATTGACGAAGGAAGGCATGAGGATCGCGCCCGGCGCGACGAAGGCGGAATGGCGCACGATCGCGCCCGGCACCGAGCGGAATCCCGCGGCGGCGTGCTCCTTGGCGCCCCAGCCCGCGAATTTGGACGGAACCTTGTCCCACCATGTGGCGCCGCCGGGACCGCCTTCGATCACCGACATGTCGTTGAGGCGGAAGGACAGCAGCACCGCCTTCTTGAGCCACTGATTGACCTTCCAGGAGTCGGGGCCGTCCTGGCCCTCGATCTTTTCGGCGACGCGCAGCTTGCCGGAGTCGAGCAGGCGCAGGGCGCTTTCCACGGCGTGGCGGATGTCGCCCTTGGTCTCGGGCGTGATGTTCGCCCTGTCCTCGAAGGCGGCGGTGATGAGGCTCTCGAGACCCGTATGCGGCATGGCTGGATCAAACTCCGGTGGAATCCTGGCCCGGTTGTAGGCGCGGCGACGGCGGTGTCAATGACTTCGGCGATCGCGGCGGGGCGATGCACTGTCCAGGACCACGCTTGCGGTTACCTACCGCCGGTGACCTGAAGGCCGAGATACCAAGAAAAAGCGTTGGTCTCCTTGGCGTGCTGGAGCCCTTTTCCGAGCGAGACGAGGAGATGAAACTCTTCGCTGAAATCATAGATCGCGCCGATATTGAACCCGGTCGATTGCGACCCGCCGACCTGGCTCGACGTCTGATGGAAAAACTCGGTTCCGAGCGCCAGTTTCTCGCTCACCTTGCGCTGAACGACCCAGCCCATAAAGGCGTAATTCCGATTGCCGGGACCGGGGTTTATCCAATAGCCGCCGCCTCCGAAAGTCGACCAGTCGCCCCAGTCCTTCTGCGCCCACAGCGGCAGGAAGACGCGCGTCCAGCCGCCGCCGAGACCAAGCGAAGGGCTTCCGGTCGGGGCCTCCACCAGGGGGTATAATGCGAGGGAGGGCGCCCAGCTCTCCTTGTTCTGCTCCATGAAGCGGTATTTCAGGCCGAATTCCGTGTCGCCCAAACCCCACCGCGCCGGCTCGCCGGTTGCGCGGTGGAAGGCCGCCGCCGGCTGGACGTGAAGCTGCACATTGGGAAAAATCCCAAAATTGCAGTCGCAAGCCGGCGCTATGGCGCCGGTCTCTCCGCTGATGCGCGTTCCTTGGGTGAAGGCATAGGCTTCCCAGTGCTGGTAATCGACCGGCTCCGGATCGTCGGTCAGATAGGGCGGGCCGGCCGAAGCCGGGGACGACAGCAAGACCGCCGCCGCAATGGCTGTGACGAACGCCCTCGGCCAAAGCCCATATCCGGCCTTCGCGTTCCTCAAGAAGCCAACTCCCGCTTGCTATATCTTCTGGGCGCCGGACGCCGGGTGACGCCCAGCCCTTTGCGGGAGAACGACGATCAGGACCACCATCGCAATCGCCAAAATCGCGGTGGCTTGGTAGCGGCTGAATTCCAATCCGCCTTGAGCCGCCGGCTTGTCCAGGAAATCGCCCAAGGTCGCGCCGAGCGGGCGCGTGAGAATGAAGGCCGCCCAAAACAGCGGAACATGGGAGATTTTGGTGAAGGCGTAAGCCGCCGCGACACCGGCGAGGCCGGCGCCGAACAGAAGCGCGCCGTTTAAGAAACCCATTTCGTTGGCATCCGCCACCCAATCGCCGAGCGCGGTGCCGAGCGTCTGGGACAGCAGGATGGTCATCCAGTAAAAGGCCTCGGCCCTGGGCGAAGAGAAGCTATTTACGGCGACGGCTCCCTCCGACCATCGCCAAGCGGCGAGCGAGGCCATCAGCATCAGGAAGAGGATCGAGGAGCCGCCGAAATAGCCGATCCCGAGCGAGCGGTCGGCGTAATCCGCCATCGTGGTTCCGACCGTCGTCGTCGCCACGATCGTCGCCCAGTAGAGAGACGGATTGAAGGCCACGCTCTTGATTTGCGCGGCGACCAGGACCGCAAAGGCGCTGAAGAAAACCAGAGTGCCGACGGCATAGCCGAGGTCCAGCGACATCGTCGCGGCGTCGCCGCCGGTTTCGCCGAGCGTCGTCGCGAGGATCTTGATCAGCCAGAATCCCAGCGTCACTTCCGGCGCTTTGCAGAGAGCGGCCTTAGTCTGGTTCATGTGCGCTTCCCGTGCATCGAATGGAGAAGAGCCGCCGGCGTCAAAGACTCGGCGGCTCTCACATATCAGACCTGTTCCAGCGCCGGCTTGCCTCGGCTCTCGGCCTCCGCCGGGGCGGGCAATGCTGCGCCGTCATAGCCGAAGAGCAGCTTCCAGAGGAAATTCCACTTCACATAGAGATATTTACGCACCGGCGTGTCGATCACGATCAGCAGGAAGCCGATCGAAAGCAGGCACCACACCGCCGGGGCTTCATTGAGATTATTGGTCAGCATGCGCGCCATGAACGGCCCCATGATGAAATGATAAAGCGTGAAGCGCCAGGACCCGTAGAGCAGCGGCAGGATGAAGGCGACGAAGCTGTAGCTGAAATAGCCGGTCAGCCCGTGCTCATAGGTCCAGTTGCCGATGCCGTTGGCGGGCACGTCCCAGGCGATGTGCCAATTGCCGCTGACGGAGCAGAGCCGGGTCGCGCAGAGCGCCCGGCCCGGCTCGCAGAGCCCCGCCCATTCGAAGGGATAGAGCTGCAGCAGCATGATGATCGCCGAGACGAAGCACAGGCCATAAACCGGCTTGTAGAGCCGCACCGCGACCTTCTCGGGCACGAAATGCATCGAGATGGCGTTGATGAAAAAGGGCTGAAAAGCGATATGCAGATAGCCGAGAATGGTCGCTATCTGGTTCGCGGGCAGCGAGCACTGGTTGATGACCGTATAGGTATAGGCCTGTAGCGCCTCCATGGACGCGAAATAGAGCAGCGTGCCCCACAGCGCCGCCGGCTCTTTCTTATAGGCTGCATAAAGCGCGCCGCTGACGCCCACCGTCGCCAGCGCCGTAGAGGCCTCACCGCTCCAACACATGATTTTCCCAGCCGTCGCATTGTGCGTTCCGGTCACCCGCAACGCAGATTAAAGAAAAGTTGACGGCGTTTTAGTCCAGGCTGCGTTTACGCTGCAAGCGCGCGGCCGGTCGTTCCAGGGCGCGTTCATGGCTCATGGAAACATGAACGCGCTCTAAGCTTTTGTTTTAACGCGCTTCCCACGCCGAACCGGCATCCACTTCGGCTGGAAACGCTCTAGTCTCGTATTTTAATGCTAGGCAGGCTGCGCGCCGGAGCGCCTTCGATTTTGACGGAATCAAAACCGGCGCTTCAGTTTCCCGATCTTCGCATTTTCCGGGTCGTCAGGCGTTTCCGCCTGACTTGAGAATACTTTAGCCGGCCTGGGCCTCTATGGCCTCCATGTCCTCGTCGGAGAGGCCGAAATGGTGGCCGACCTCATGCACGAGCACATGGGTGACGATCTCGGCGAGGGTTTCCTCGCCGTCGGCCCAGAAATCGAGGATCGGCCGGCGATAGAGCCAGACCATGTTGGGCTGGTCGCCCGTTTCGGAGAGATGTCCGCCCTGGGCGAGGCCGCGACCCTTGAACAGGCCGAGCAGGTCGTATTCGGTCTCGCACTCCATGTCGTCGAGCGTGTCGTCGTCGGGGAAGTCCTCGACGCGAATGAGGAGCCCTTCGCAAAGCCGGGTGAAGCGCGACGGCAGACTTGCGTAGGCGGCGCGCGCCAAGGCCTCGATATCCTCGAGCGTCGGCGCTTTCAGCGCCGCGAGGGCGGCGTCGTTGGAAATTTCAGCCATCGGCGAATCTGCCCTCTCTGCTCTGTTGCGGCCTTGCGCCCCCGGCGCGATGCGCCAGGAGCGCGATTCAGATCATCTCCAGTCGCGAACGTCCACGAAACGGCCGGCGATTGCCGCCGCCGCCGCCATGGCCGGCGACACGAGATGGGTGCGGCCCTTGAAGCCCTGCCGGCCCTCGAAGTTGCGGTTGGAGGTCGAGGCGCAGCGCTCTCCCGGCGCAAGCCGGTCGGGGTTCATGGCGAGGCACATGGAGCAGCCCGGCTCGCGCCATTCGAAACCCGCCGCAAGGAAGATCTTGTCCAGCCCCTCGGCCTCGGCCTGCTCCTTCACCAATCCGGAGCCCGGAACCACCAGGGCGTTGACGCGGGCGTTGACCTTCTTGCCTTTCACCACGTCGGCGGCGGCGCGAAGGTCCTCGATGCGGCCGTTGGTGCAGGAGCCGATGAACACGCGGTCGATGGCGATGTCGGTCAGCCTTTCGCCGCCCTTCAGGCCCATATATTCGAGAGCGCGCGCAATGGCGGCGCGCTTGGCCGGGTTTTTCGCGTCCTCGGGCGTCGGCACGAGGCCGGTGATGGGGGCGACGTCCTCAGGGCTGGTGCCCCAGGTCAGGATCGGGGGCAGGTTGGAGGCGTCGAGAGTGATCACGCGGTCGAAATGCGCGCCCTCGTCGGTGTGCAGCGTGTCCCAATAACGCCGGGCGGCTTCGAAGGCCTCGCCCTTCGGGGCCTTGGGACGATCCTTCAGATAGGCGTAGGTTTTCTCGTCCGGGGCGACCATGCCGGCGCGGGCGCCGCCCTCGATCGACATGTTGCAGACGGTCATGCGGCCTTCCATGGAAAGGTCGCGGATGGCCTCGCCGGCATATTCGATCACATGGCCGGTGCCGCCGGCCGTGCCGATTTCCCCGATGATGGCGAGCACGATGTCCTTTGCGGTCGCGCCGGGGGCGAGCTTGCCGTCGACGCGCACCAGCATATTGGCGGCTTTCTTCTGGATCAGGGTCTGGGTCGCCAGCACATGCTCGACCTCGGAAGTGCCGATGCCATGGGCGAGCGCGCCGAAGGCGCCATGGGTCGAGGTGTGGCTGTCGCCGCAGACGATGGTCGTGCCCGGCAAAGTGAAGCCCTGTTCCGGCCCGACGATATGCACCACGCCCTGACGGTGGTCGTGTTCATTGTAATATTCCACGCCGAATTCGGCGGCGTTGACGGCGAGCTGCCCGACCTGGGCGCGGCTCTCGGGGTCTTCGATCGGCTTCGAGCGGTCGGTGGTCGGCACATTATGATCGACGACGGCCAGGGTCTTGGTCGGCGCATGGACCTTCCGGCCGCTCACCCGCAGGCCTTCAAAGGCTTGCGGGCTGGTGACCTCGTGAATGAGATGGCGGTCGATATAGAGGAGACAGGAACCGTCCGCCTGGCTGTCGACGACGTGGTCGTCCCAGATTTTATCGTAAAGAGTGCGCGGCGCGGCAGAATTCGCTGACATTTCCCATCCTCTCGCCGCGTTGCGGCGGCTTCGACAACAATTGAGGCTCTTTTACGCGCATCCCGCGCCTCGTGGAAGTATATATCGGCCATGAATCAGCATGGAGCCTCGACCGCCCGGGCGGCTCTCCCCGCGGAGCTTTCGGCTGCGATCGCGCAGCTCCTCGAAGGGCGCGCCCGCAAGGAGCTGGCCGAGCGCGCGGCGCGCATCTCGGCGGGTTTTCGCGCCCGAAAAACCTCCCGGGAACTGCTGCGCGAGGATGACGACGCCCTCGCCTACGCCCTGACCCGGCTGCCCGCGACCTTCGCGGTCAACGCCGCCGTCATGCGCAGGATCTTGGAGGAGGCGCCCGACTTCTCTCCCCGCAGCCTGCTCGACGCCGGCTGCGGCCTCGCCAGCGCCGCCCTCGCCGCGCTCGAGTCCTGGCCGGCGATGGAGACGATCCGCCTTTTGGACAGAAGCCCCGAGTTCCTCGCTCTCGCTGCAAGGCTCAAGGCTTCGAGCCGGCACGCCGCGCTGGCCGAAGCCGCGCTGCTGACCGCCGATCTCGATGACATTCCGGCCGGAGAAGGCGAGGCGGATCTGGTCGTCGCCAGCTATGCCCTGACGGAAATCCCGGACCGCGCCCTCGAGGAGGTCGCCGAAGCGCTGTGGACGCGCGCGCGCGGCGCTCTGGTCCTCGTCGAGCCGGGCACGCCCCGCGATCACGCCCGCCTGATGGGCTTGCGGCGGCGCCTGATCGAGCTCGGCGCAAAAGTCGGCCTGCCTTGCCCGCATGATTCCGCCTGCCCGATGACGGAGCCGGATTGGTGCCATTTCGCGGCGCGGCTTCCGCGCTCGCGCGACCATATGCTGGCAAAGGGCGGCGAGGTCCCCTTCGAGGACGAGAAATACTGCTATCTCGTGGCGTTCAAACCGTCGCAGGCGGAGAGCGAAAAGGGCGCGCGCGTCCTGGCGCCGCCGCGCTCCAGCAAATGGGGCGTGGAGCTCGGCCTCTGCACGGCGCGGGGCCTGGAGCGGAAGACCTTTGCAAAGCGCGATAAGGGATTGTTTCAGATTATGCGGAAGGCTGAATGGGGCGATTCTGTCGCCCTGAAGGAAGGAAACGACCGATGACCCGCCCCAGGGTTGCTCCCTATCTCACCGTCTCGCCTGCAGCGGCCGCCATCGGCTTTTACGCCGGCGCCTTCGGCGCGACGCAACGCGCCCTCATGCCTTCCGTTGACGGCCTGCGCATCGCCCATTGCGAACTCACGATCAACGGCGGCTCGGTAATGCTCGCCGACGCTTTTCCGGAGTTCGGGCAATGCCGAACCCCCGTGCCGGCGGATCTCGCCACCGTTTCCGTCAGCCTGGAATATGACGCGCCCGAGCAGATCGACGAGGTCTGCGCCCGGGCGGCGAAACTCGGCGCCAAGATCGAAACCCAACCGACCAATTCCTTCTGGGGCACGCGCTACGCCTCCTTGCGCGATCCCTTTGGCCACCGATGGATATTGAACGCGCCGCTGGAACCCAAATAGCCCGCGAAGAGGCTTCAAAGCAAAGAAGGCGGCCCGTTTTTCGGACCGCCTTCAAATCTAAAGCGTTTCCAGCCGAAGTGGACGCCGGCTCGGCGCGGGAAGCGCGTTAAAACAAAAACTTAGAGCATATTCGCGTTTCCATGAAACATGAATACGCTCTAGGGGGCGCTATCGGCCTTACGCCGCTTCTTCCGCGGTCTGCACCGGGCCGGAATCCTTGCCCTTGGCGTCGACGTCGCGATCGACGAATTCGATCACCGCGAGCGGGGCGTTGTCGCCGTAGCGGAAGCCGGCCTTGAGCACGCGGGTGTAGCCGCCATTGCGCTCCTTGTAGCGCGGACCCAGCACGTCGAACAGCTTCCTGACCAGAGCGACATCCTTGATCTGGGCGATGGCCTGACGGCGCGCATGCAGATCGCCGCGCTTGCCGAGCGTGACCAGCTTCTCCACGATCGGACGCAGATCCTTGGCCTTGGGAAGGGTGGTGACGATCTGCTCGTGCTTGATGAGCGCCTGGGCCATATTGGCGAACATCGCCTTGCGATGCTCGTGAGTGCGGCCGAAGCGGCGCTTCTTATTGCGATGATACATTGGCTCTCTCCATTATTATGCGGCCGCCGTGCCAAGGTACGGCCGTCTCTTTCGCCCTCTTCCCGCTCGGGTCGAAGGACTGAAACAAAGCGAACCCGGTAGACGCGTTCGCTTTGTGGGTTGCCGAAGCCTCCCTTTTTGGGGGAGGCCACGATCGTAGACCGCCGGGTGGGGGTCCGCGCCGCTGGCGCCCTAGACGATCAGTAGTGTTCTTCGAAGCGCTTGGCGAGGTCGTCGATATTCTCGGGCGGCCAGCCCGCGACTTCCATGCCGAGATGCAGCCCCATCTGCGCCAGCACTTCTTTGATTTCGTTGAGCGACTTGCGGCCGAAGTTCGGCGTGCGGAGCATTTCCGCTTCCGACTTCTGGATCAGGTCGCCGATGTAGACGATGTTGTCGTTCTTGAGGCAGTTGGCCGAACGCACCGAAAGCTCGAGCTCGTCGACCTTCTTGAGCAGCGCAGGGTTGAAGGCGAGCTGCGGGATCGACGGCGCAGCCTCTTCGCGGCGCGGCTCGTCGAAATTGACGAACACATTGAGCTGGTCCTGCAGGATGCGGGCGGCGAAAGCCACGGCGTCCTCCGGGCTGATCGAGCGGTTGGTCTCGATCGTCAGGGTGAGCTTGTCATAGTCGAGCACCTGGCCTTCGCGGGTGTTTTCGACGCGATAGCTCACTTTTTTCACCGGGGAGTAAAGGCTGTCCACGGGAATGAGGCCGATCGGGGCGTCCTCGGCGCGATTGCGCTCCGCGGGGACATAGCCCTTGCCGGTGGAGATGGTGAATTCGATGCGGATTTCCGCACCCTCGTCGAGCGAGCAGATGACGAGCTCGGGGTTGAGAATCTGCACGTCGCCGGTGGTCTGGATGTCGCCGGCCGTGACAGCTCCCGGTCCCTGCTTCTTCAGGGTCAGGCGCTTGGGGCCTTCGCCGTGATATTTGACGGCGATGTCCTTGATGTTGAGTACGATGTCGGTTACGTCCTCACGGACGCCGGGAATCGAAGAGAATTCGTGGAGAACCCCGTCGATGTGAATCGACGTGATCGCGGCGCCCTGCAGGGACGAGAGCAGGATGCGGCGAAGAGAGTTGCCGAGCGTCTGACCAAAGCCGCGCTCCAGCGGCTCGGCGATAGCCGTCGCATACCGGCGCGGATCGTCGCCCGGAATGACGACGAGCTTGTTCGGCTTGATGAGTTCCTGCCAGTTTTTCTGGATGCTCACTTGGGCGCCTTTCCTAGAGCTTCTCGGTTGCGGCGCCGGCGGATGCCGGCCGGAGCGCGCGGAAATCGGTATTTGAAACTTTGGGCGGCGGCGCCCGGCCGCCGCCCGACGAGACGGCTCCGGGCCCCGGCGCGCCCTATGGATCAGACGCGGCGACGCTTGCGCGGACGGCAACCATTATGCGGAATCGGGGTGACGTCGCGGATCGACGTGACGGTGAAGCCGGCCGCCTGCAGCGCGCGCAACGCCGACTCGCGACCCGAACCCGGACCGGAGACTTCGACTTCCAGCGACCGCACGCCATGCTCGCCGGCCTTGCGCGCCGCATCTTCCGCCGCCATCTGGGCCGCATAGGGGGTCGATTTTCTCGAGCCCTTGAAGCCCATCGTGCCCGCCGAAGACCACGACACCGTATTGCCCTGGGCGTCGGTGATGGTGATCATGGTGTTGTTGAAGGTCGAGTTCACATGCGCCACGCCGGAGACGATGTTCTTTCTCTCCCGGCGGCGAACGCGGGTGGTTTCCTTAGCCATTTTTGTGTCCTTCGAGCGCGCCCGTAATGCCAGGCGCTAGGGGGTGTGAAAACGGGGGCGCGCTCTGCGGCCCCCTCTATCCGGATGCGCGAAAAACGCGCTTCAGCCGGATTACTTCTTCTTGCCGGCGATCGGCTTGGCCTTGCCCTTGCGCGTGCGGGCGTTGGTGTGGGTGCGCTGGCCGCGCACCGGAAGCTGCCGGCGATGGCGCAGACCGCGGTAGCAGCCGAGATCCATGAGGCGCTTGATGTTGATCGCCACTTCGCGGCGGAGATCGCCTTCCACGAGATAGTCGCGATCGATGGCCTCGCGGATCTGAAGCACCTCGGCGTCGGTGAGCTGCGCCACGCGGCGCTCGGCCGGAATGTTCACTTTTTCGCAGATTTCCTGCGCGATCCTGGGTCCGACCCCGTGGATATACTGCAGCGCGATGACGACGCGCTTATTGGTCGGAATGTTGACGCCTGCTATACGGGCCAATTTTTCGCTCCATGTGCCGCGCCGCGAGCGGCGGCGCCTGAATGTCGCGGCGTTTTGTACGCCGCATTCCCTGCGTCCGGTGGAGGCCGGCCCATGCAGGTTGCTCGAACGCAAAAATGGAAGCTCCCGGCGACCGGGCGCTCCCCTTCACTAGCGTTCTTTGGCGATAACGAGCGTTTACCGCAGAGTCAAGACAAAAAAGAGACTTTTATGCCGGCGGGGATGCGCGCACGCCGACACTGCGGATGAGCCGGAGTCTACCCGAATTTTCGTTGTGCGTCCAAGCCCAAACCTAGTCCGACGGCCCCAAAAAGATCGCCCTCGACGATCCTGGCTCGTGGAGTGAGAGCCGTAACCGCCTCGCGCACCGCTGGAACAGCCGTCGATCCCCCGGTGAGAAAGACGACGTCGATGCGTTCGGCGCTCAAACCCGCGGACTCCAGCGTCGCCCCGAGGCAGGCGGAGAGCTGCCCCAGCCTGTCGGCGATCGCGTCCCGCAGATCGCCCGGAGTGACCGGCGCGGAAAGGCCCGGCTCTATTTCGGCAAGGTCGACCGCGGCGCGGTCCCGCGCGGAAAGCTCGATTTTCGCAGCCTCGACTGCAAGAGCGATCGAGTGCCCCCTCTTGTTCTCGATCACGCCGATCAGCCTTTCGATCAGTTCTGGGGACAGCGAGTCGCGCAAAAGGCTTTGCAACTCCCGCCCGACCTCGGGCTTGTAGAGAAAGTTGATCCGGTGCCAGGTCGAAAGATCCACGAAAAAGGCATTGGGAACCGGTAATATCTTATGGCCGAAATCCCCCCGTCTTTCGGAGCGAGAACCGAGCAGCGGCATCACCTTGCGCAGGCTCAGCAGGCGGTCGATGTCCGTGCCGCCGATATGGACGCCTTTGTTCGCCAGCACATCCGCGCTGCGGTCTTCTCGCCGCCGGCCTTCGGGAGAGACCCGCACCACCGAAAAATCCGATGTGCCACCCCCTATGTCGGCGATGAGAGCATATTGCTCCTCATTGACAGTTCGTTCATAGGCGAGCGCCGCGGCGATGGGTTCGTATTGAAAGTCGATCTCACGGAACCCTTGGGCCCTCGCGATCTCCTCCAGAGCGTCGCGCGCGCTGCGGTCCGCCGCCGGATTATCGTCAACGAAATGAACCGGCCGCCCGAGGACGACCCGCTCGATTTCCGCCCCTGCAGCGCGTTCGGCCTCGGCTTTCAGCCGCCCCAGCACGAGTCCGATGATGTCCTTGAAGCTATAGACCCGGCTTTTGATCCGGGTGGTCTCTTCCATCAGGCTCCCGCCCAGGATGGACTTCAGGCTGCGCATCAGCCGGCCTTCCGCGCCCTCGACATAGCGGCGTATCGCGGCGCGGCCGAAACAGGCCGAGCCGTCAGAGAACTCGAAGAAAATGGCGCTCGGAAGCGTCCTGCTCTCCCCCTCTACGGGGACGAGTTCAATCTGGTCGCCGAACCGGCACGCGACGGTAGAATTCGAGGTGCCGAAATCCAGCCCGCAAAAATTCTTGTGAGCCATGGTCGTTGCTGTAGTTGAGCCCGCGGGATTCCTTACGCCGGAACGGATCGTTCAGGCGAAGAAACATCGCGTCTGATTGGGGAGGCGGAGCGCATTCCCTCGGTAAAGCCTGTCAACTTTCCCGCAGAACGCTCGCGAGCGTCGCATATGGGCGTGTAGAACGCAGCTTCGAGAGGAATGGCCCGACGGATCGAAGCGAGGACCCTAAGAGCCGGGACCGCAGTCGAGGGGCCGTTTGTCGCGGGAACGCGCCCAAACTCTCACGCCAGCACGGGCGCCTTGGGCCACGAAGTAGTAGGGGAGGAAGCGCTAATTCCTCTCCAACCCGAGGCGCCCCCCGCTCGCTAGCGCGGGGTCACCCGCCGATCGAATTGTCGATCGCCTCGGCCACGGAGCCGATCGGATCCATTCCATTGACCTGCTTCAGCGCGCCTTTGCCGGAGTAGAAAGCTGAAACCGGCGCGGTTTGCTTACGGTAGGCGTCGAGGCGAATCTTCAGGCTCTCCGGATTGTCGTCGGCGCGCACTTGCCCGCCGGCGGCAAGCGTCTCCTTCACGCGATTTTCCACGCGGTTGAGAAGCTCCGTTTCATCCACGACGAGTTCGACGACGGCGTCGAGCGCGAGATTTCTCTTTTGCAGCAACGCATCCAACGCCTCGGCCTGGGCTACGGTACGGGGGAAACCGTCGAGAATAAAGCCGCCGGCCGCATCGGGAGCGCCGATTCGTTGATCGATCAGGTCGATGACCAGCTGATCCGGGACGAGTTCGCCCCGGTTCATGATCTCCTTGGCCTGATTTCCGAGCGCCGAACCGGCTGCAACCGCAGCTCTCAGCATATCCCCGGTAGAAAGTTGCACGATCCCGTATTTCGCGACTAGCCGGGCTGCCTGTGTGCCCTTGCCGGCGCCCGGAGGGCCAAGCAGTATAAGTCTCATCTTGCTCGCTTCCCGCCCCGAAGCTTGGCTTTGCGAATGAGGCCTTCATACTGCCCCGCCTGCAAATGCCCGTGGATCTGGGCGACGGTGTCCATGGTCACGCTCACCACGATGAGCAGCGAGGTGCCGCCGAAGTAGAATGGGAGATTGGCGTAGGAGATCAATGCCTCCGGCAGCAGGCAGATGATCGCCAGATAGGCGGCGCCCAGCACCGTGATCCGCATGAGGATCGTGTCGATCTCCTTGGCCGTGCGCTCGCCCGGCCGGATGCCAAGCAGGAAGCCGCCGTGCTTCTTCAGATTCTCGGCGGTTTCGGTCGGGTTGAACACGATCGCCGTGTAGAAGAAGGCGAAGAACACGATCAGACCGACGTAGGCGAGCATATACAGCGGCCGGCCATGACCGAAATAGGCGGAGATGGCGCCGAAAATATTGTCGCTGCCCTGGGACTGGTAGAAGTTCGCGATCGTGGTCGGCAGCAGCAGCAGCGAGGAAGCGAAGATCGGCGGAATGACGCCGGACGTGTTCAGCTTCAGCGGCAGGAAGGAGCTCTGCCCTTCGTAGACCCGGTTCCCGTGCTGGCGCTTGGGATAGGTGATCAGCAGGCGGCGCTGCGCGCGCTCCATGAAGACGATGAAGGCGACGACGACGAAGGACATCGCGATGACGCCGATGATCAAGCCGGTGGAGATGGCGCCCTGACGGCCGAGTTCGAGAGTCGAAACGATAGCCGAAGGAAAGGCCGCGACGATGCCCGCGAAGATGATCAGCGATGAACCGTTGCCGATGCCGCGCGAGGTGATCTGCTCGCCGAGCCACATCAGGAACATGGTGCCGCCCACCAGGGTCACCACTGTCGTGAGCCTGAAGAACAGGCCCGGCTCCGTGACGACGCCCTGCTGTCCCTCGAGCCCGATCGCCATGCCATAGGCCTGGAAGGTCGCCAGAACCACGGTGAGGTAGCGGGTGTATTGATTGAGGACCTTGCGGCCCTGTTCGCCCTCTTTCTTTACGGCTTCCAGCGCGGGGATCACGCTCGTCAGCAGCTGAATGATGATCGAGGCCGAGATATAAGGCATGATGTTCAGCGCGAAGATCGCGCGCCGCTGCACGGCGCCGCCGGCGAACATATTGAACAGCTCGAGCACGCCCTTCGACTGGCCGAAGAAGCTCTTCGCGAAGGCGTCCGGATCAATGCCCGGGAGGGGCACATAGGTGCCGAGTCGATAGATGACGAGCGCAGCGAGGGTGAACCAGATGCGCTTTTTCAGCTCTTCGGCCTTGCCGAAGCTGGAGAGACTGACGTTGGCCGCAAGCTGTTCGGCTGCCGATGCCATGAACGAACTCCCCTCTCCGCATTAGCCCGTCGCGGTCGCAGAACCTGCGCGGCGCTCTTTTTGTTTCTTGGACGTCGCGCTACCGGCGACGGCCAGCTTCTATCACTACTCGCAGCCGAGTGCGACAAAAATGAGCAGCGCGAAGGCCTTTAAGGGGCCTTTCGCGCTGCGATTTTACTCTTATTCCGAAGCCGGGGCGGTCAGCAGCTTCACCGTTCCGCCAGCGCCCTCGATGGCGGCGATGGCCGACTTGGATGCCGCCGCGACCTCGAAAGCGAGCTTCGCGGTGATCGCGCCCTGCCCCAGGATCTTGACGCCGTCGCGGGGCTTGGACAAAAGCCCGACGGCGATGAGGGCTTCGTTGGTCACCGGGGACGAAGCTTCGAGCTTGCCGGCGTCCACGAGCTGCTGAATGCGCCCGATGTTCACCTCGTTGTAATCCGTCGAAAACGGATTATGGAAGCCGCGCTTGGGCAGGCGGCGATGCAGAGGCATCTGCCCGCCTTCAAACCCCTTGATCGCGACGCCGGTGCGGGCTTTCTGACCCTTGACGCCGCGCCCGCCGGTCTTGCCTTTTCCAGAACCGATGCCGCGCCCGACGCGCATGCGGTTCTTGGTGGAGCCGGGATTGTCGGAGAGTTCGTTGAGTTTCACCATTGGTCAGCCCCTCTCACTTCCCGTCGACGATCTTGACGAGATGCGCCACCTTGGCGATCAGCCCGCGCACCGCGGGCGTATCGACGAGCGTGCGGCGCCGCCCGATGCGGGTGAGGCCAAGACCCAGAAGGGTTTGGCGCTGACGCTCGGGGCGGCCGATGGCGCTGCCCGTCTGCTCGACCGTTATGGTCTTGTCCGTCGTCATGTCGCTTCCTCCCCTTACGCGTCGGCGGCTTCGGCGTCGACGCCCTGGCGCCGGGCCTGAAGGGCGGAAACCTTGAGCGTGCGCCGGGCCGCGATCGCGCGCGGGGAGTCCTCCCGGGCGAGAGCGTCGAAGGTCGCGCGGATCATGTTGTAGGGGTTCGAGGACCCCTGGCTCTTGGCCACGACGTCATGGACGCCGAGCGTCTCGAAGACAGCGCGCATCGGGCCGCCCGCGATGATGCCCGTGCCGGGAGGGGCGGCGCGCAGCACGACCCGGCCAGCGCCATGGCGGCCGTTCACGTCGTGGTGCAGGGTCCGGCCTTCACGCAGCGGAACCCGGATCAACCCGCGCTTTGCGGCTTCCGTAGCCTTGCGGATCGCCTCGGGAACCTCGCGGGCCTTGCCATGGCCGAATCCGACCCGGCCCTTCTGGTCGCCGACGACGACCAGGGCCGCGAAGCCGAAACGCCGGCCGCCCTTCACAACTTTGGCGACGCGATTGATGTGGACCAGACGGTCCACGAATTCGCTGTCGCGCTCTTCCCTGTCGCGGTCGCGACCGCGACCGCCTTCCGATTCACGCGCCATTTTTCTCTTTTCCGTCACTTACGCGGCCGCAGCGGCCGCTCGCTTCGAATTGGATCGAAACAGGCCCCGTCGAGGACCCGTTTCGAGATATCAGAACTCCAGGCCGCCTTCGCGCGCGCCCTCGGCGAGAGCTTTGACGCGGCCGTGATACATATAGGAGCCGCGATCGAACACCACGGTCTTCACGCCCTTGGCGGCGGCCCGCTCGGCGATCAGCTTGCCGACGACCTTGGCGGCGTCGATATTCGCGCCGGATTTGAGGGCTTCCCGGTTCGCCTTCTCGATCGAAGACGCAGAAGCGACCGTGACGCCGCTCTCATCGTCGATGATCTGGGCGTAGATCTGCTTGGAGGAGCGAAAAACCGACAAACGCGGGCGACCATAGGCGCGTTCGCGGATCGCCCGGCGGACGCGCTGCTTGCGCCTTTTTTCGAGTTGAATGTCCCTGGCCATGGCGGCGATCCTTACTTCTTCTTGCCTTCCTTGCGGAAGATGAATTCGTTGGCATATTTCACGCCCTTGCCCTTATAGGGCTCGGGTCCGCGCAACGCCCGGATTTCCGCGGCGATCTGACCGACCTGACGCTTGTCGATGCCGGAGATCGTGATTTCGGTCGGTTTGGGCGTTACGATCGTGATCCCGGCCGGGATGGGGTAGTTCACGTCGTGAGAATAGCCCAGCGCCAGTTGCAGGGTTTTGCCCTGCACCGCGGCGCGATAGCCGACGCCGTTGATTTCGAGCTTCTTTTCAAAGCCCGCAGTCACGCCGACGACGAGGTTGTTGACCTGGGCGCGCGACGTGCCCCAAAGGGCGCGGGCGCGCTTGGTTTCATTGCGCGGGTCCACCTTGATCGCATTGTCCTGATAGACGACAGAAACGTCGTCCGGAACGCGAAACTCGAGCTGACCCTTGGCGCCCTTAACGGAAACAAGCTGGCCGTCGACCTTGGCGGTGACGCCGGCTGGAATGACGACGGGCTTTTTGCCGATACGAGACATGACATATAATCCTGTATGGTAGGTTCTTGCCGAGGTCAGAAGACCTTGCACAAAACCTCGCCCCCGACATTCTGCTCGCGGGCCGTGTGGTCCGCCATCACGCCCTTCGGCGTCGAAACGATGGTCACGCCCAAGCCGTTGGCCACGCGCGGCACGCTGTTGACGTCGGCGTAAACGCGACGTCCGGGGCGCGAAACACGCTCGATCTGCTTGATGACGGGCTGACCGTCGAAATATTTGAGCTCGATCTCAAACTCGGTGCGCCCGTTGCCGAAGTCGGTCGAGCTGTAGCCGCGGATGTAACCCTCGTCCTTGAGAACGTCGAGAACATGGGCGCGCAGCTTGGAGCCGGGCGACGAAACCTTCTCTTTCCGACGCATCTGGGCGTTGCGGATACGGGTGAGCAAATCGCCCAACGGATCGTTGATAGCCATTCCTCTTCCCCTTACCAGCTGGACTTCACGAGGCCGGGCACGAGGCCGCGAGAGCCGAGTTCACGCAACGCAATGCGCGACATTTTCAGTTTGCGGTAGAACGCGCGCGGGCGACCGGAGACCTCGCAACGATTGCGAACCCGGTTCGGAGCGGAGTTGCGCGGCAGCTCGGCGAGCTTCAGCCGCGCTTCGAAACGCTCTTCCGCCGAGAGGCTCTGATCGGCGGCGGCCTCCTTCAGCCGGGCCCTGCGGCCGGCGAGCGCTTTTACCAGCTTCGCCTTCCGCTTGTTATTCTCTATCGCGCTCTTTTTGGCCATTTTTTTGCCTTTTCAGTTGCCGCGTTTGAAGCCCAGGGGCTTCACTGCCGGAACGGGAAATTGAACGCCTTCAGCAAGGCGCGCGCCTCTTCGTCGGTCTTGGCCGTCGTGCAGACGATGACGTCCATGCCGAGGATCGATTCTGCCTTGTCGTAGTCGATCTCGGGGAACACGATGTGCTCCTTGATGCCGAGCGCATAATTGCCCCGGCCGTCGAACGACTTCGGGTTGAGGCCGCGGAAATCGCGAACGCGCGGAAGCGCAATCGTGATCAGGCGGTCCAGGAACTCGTACATGCGGGTCTTGCGCAGGGTCACCTTGGCGCCGATCGGCATGTTTTCGCGGACCTTGAAGGTCGAGATCGCCTGCCGGGCGCGGGTGATCACCGGCTTCTGGCCGGCGATGAGCGCGAGATCGCCCGCCGCCGCCGTGACCTTCTTGGAATCGTTGACCGCTTCGCCTACGCCCATGTTGAGGACGATCTTGTCGATCACCGGCACTTCAAACTGGTTCTTGTAGCCGAAACGCTTGGTCATCTCGGCGCGGACCACTTCCTCGAAGTGCTGCTTCATGCGCGGCGTATAGCCGGCGGGACCGGCGGCCTTGGGCGCATGATCGGTGTCGACGGAAGAAGTCGCGGCCTTGGCCTTCGAGCCCTTCTTCGCCTCGGCGTCGCCGCTGCCGGCTTTCGCGGCTTTCGCGGCCTTCGGCTTCTTTTCCTCAGCCATCGATCTGTTCTCCGGAACGCTTGGCGACGCGGACCTTGCGGCCGTCGTCGAGAATCTTGAACCCGACGCGAGTCGGCTTGCCGTCCTTGGGATCGGCGATTGCGATGTTCGAAAGGTCGATCGGGGCCGATTTCGTCACGATGCCGGCTTCGCGATCCTTGGTCTGGCGCTGATGGCGCTTGACCTGGTTCACGCCCTCGACGATCGCGCGCCCTTCGGTGGGATCGACCTTGACGACCTCGCCCGTGCGGCCCTTGTCACGGCCGGCGAGAACGACGACCTTGTCGCCCTTCTTTATCTTCGCGGCCATTACAGCACCTCCGGAGCGAGCGAAATGATCTTCATGTGATTCTTTGCGCGGAGCTCGCGAGGAACCGGTCCGAAGATACGGGTGCCGATCGGCTCCTTCTGGTTGTTGATGAGCACGGCCGCGTTGGAATCGAACCGGATGGTCGAGCCGTCCGCGCGCTTGATGTCCTTGGCGGTGCGGACCACCACGGCCTTCAGCACGTCGCCCTTCTTGACGCGGCCGCGCGGAATCGCCTCCTTGATGGACACGACGATGATGTCGCCCACGCCGGCATATTTACGCTTCGAACCGCCCAGCACCTTGATGCACATGACCCGGCGCGCGCCGGAATTGTCGGCGACATCGAGATTTGTCTGCATCTGAATCATGGCTTACCCGCCTCTTCTCTCCGGTCTGGTTTCGGCCCTCGCCGACTTCGTCCGGAATTTTCATTTACGCCCGCAGCGTTTAGGCCTTGGGAGCGTTTTCAACGACGCGCCAACGCTTCAACCTGGAGATCGGCGCGGTTTCCTCGATCGTAACCTCGTCGCCGACCTTGAAGGCGTTGGCTTCGTCATGCGCGTGATAGTTCTTGGTCCGTCGCACCGTCTTCTGAAACAGAGGATGGGTGAAACGGCGCTCGACCTTGACCACGACGGTCTTGTCCTGCTTGTCGCTGACGACAATGCCCTGGAGAATTCGCTTCGGCATGGCGGCCACTCAACCTTGCTGCTGGTCGCGCTTCTGCGCGGCGATTGTCTTGACCCGGGCAATATCGCGCCGGACGACGCGAACCCGCGATGTGTTTTCGAGTTGTCCCGAAGCGCGCTGGAAGCGGAGGTTGAACTGCTCCTTTTTCAGCTTCAGGATTTCTTCGTTCAATTGATCCTCGGTGAGCGCGCGAAGATCGGACAAATGCTGCGTTGTCTTCATAATGTCAAATCCTCACTCGGCGATGCGCTCGATAAAGCGCGTTTTGATCGGCAATTTCGCCGCGGCGAGCGTCAGGGCCTCGCGAGCGAGAGGGGCCGGCACGCCGTCGATCTCGAACATGATTCGGCCGGGCGCGACGCGCACAGCCCAATATTCGGGCGCGCCCTTGCCCTTACCCATACGCACTTCGGTCGGCTTCGCCGATATCGGCACGTCGGGGAAAATGCGGATCCAGACGCGACCCGCGCGCTTCATGTGGCGGGTCATCGCGCGGCGCGCCGCTTCGATCTGGCGTGCGGTGATGCGCTCCGGCTCGAGGGCCTTCAGGCCGAACTGACCGAAGTTCAGCGTGAAGCCGCCCTTTGCGGCGCCGTGGATGCGGCCTTTGAAGGCCTTGCGGAACTTCGTGCGTTTGGGCTGCAACATGATGTCGAACTCTCGAATCCGGCTCTGAGGCCCGCGTCGTCGATCTTTCGAGGCGGGCTTGAAGTAAATTCCGCTTTACGCGGCGTCTCTCGGCTCGCGCCGCCGACCCCGATCACGGTCGCGCTCGCCGCGCTCCCTTTCACCGTGGTGGTCGCCGCTCGCCGCCTGCTCTGCGAAGCGCTTGTCCTGGGCCATCGGATCGTGCTCCAGGATTTCGCCCTTGAAGACCCAGACCTTGATGCCGCAGGCGCCATAAGCGGTATGGGCCGTGGCGACGCCGTAATCGACATCCGCGCGCAGCGTATGCAGCGGCACGCGGCCTTCACGGTACCATTCCAGGCGAGCGATTTCCGCGCCGCCGAGACGTCCCGAGCAATTGATGCGGATGCCCTGCGCGCCGAGGCGCATCGCGGACTGCACCGCCCGCTTCATGGCGCGGCGGAAGGCCACGCGGCGCTCAAGCTGCTGGGCGATCGAATCGGCCACCAGGGTCGCCTCGATCTCCGGCTTGCGCACTTCCACGATATTGATGACGACCTCGCTGCCGGTGAGTTTGCCCACGAGCTTGCGGATCTTGTCGATGTCGGCGCCCTTCTTGCCGATCACGACGCCGGGACGCGCCGAATAGATCGTGACGCGGCACTTCTTGTGCGGACGTTCGATCACGATGCGCGATACGGCCGCCTGCTTTAGAGTCTTGGCGACTGCTTCGCGAATCGCGATGTCTTCGTGAAGAAGCTTCGCATATTCGCCCTTGGACGCGAACCAGCGCGAATCCCAAGTGCGGTTGACGCCGAGACGGAGCCCGATCGGATTGACCTTCTGACCCATGACGAGCTCCTTTAAGCCTGCGCTTCGACTTCGCGGACGATGATCGTGAGGTTCGAGAAAGGCTTCTCGACCCGGCTGGCCCGGCCGCGGGCGCGCGCATGGAAGCGCTTCATGACGAGCGCCTTGCCGACGAACGCCTGGGACACGACGAGATCGTCGACGTCGAGACCGTGGTTGTTCTCCGCGTTGGCGATGGCGCTTTCGAGAGTCTTCTTGACTTCCAGCGCGCTGCGCTTGCGGGAAAATTCAAGATCAGCGAGAGCGCGGTCGACCTTCTTGCCCCGGATGAGCTGGGCGAGGAGATTGAGCTTTTGCGGCGAAACGCGGAGCATGCGCGCCACGGCCTTCGCCTCGTTTTCCGCAGTGCGTGGCGGATTATTGGGCTTGGACATCGCCTCTAGCCTCTCTTGGACTTCTTGTCCGCCGCATGGCCATGAAAGGTGCGAGTCGGAGCAAATTCGCCGAACTTATGCCCGATCATGTCTTCGCTGACATTAACCGGAACGTGCTTGTGGCCGTTGTGGACGCCGAAGGTGAGGCCCACGAACTGCGGCAGGATGGTGGAGCGACGGCTCCACATCTTGATGACTTCCGAGCGGCCCGAGCTACGCGACGCGTCGGCTTTCTTCAGCAGATAGCCGTCGACGAACGGACCTTTCCAGATAGAGCGAGCCATGGATCAGCCCTTCTTCTTGCGCGCGTGCCGCGAGGACACGATGAAACGATCGGTGGATTTGTTGGAGCGGGTCTTCTTTCCCTTGGTCGGCTTGCCCCAGGGAGTGACCGGATGACGGCCGCCCGATGTGCGGCCTTCGCCGCCGCCGTGCGGATGGTCGATCGGGTTCATCGTCACGCCGCGATTGTGCGGGCGACGGCCGAGCCAGCGCGAGCGGCCCGCCTTGCCGATCGAGATGTTCATGTGGTCGGGATTGGACACCGATCCGATGGTGGCGAAGCACTGGCCATGAACCAGGCGTTGCTCGCCCGAGTTGAGGCGCAGAATGACATAGCCCTGGTCACGACCGACGATCTGGGCGTAGGTCCCGGCCGAACGTGCGATCGCGCCGCCCTTGCCGATCTTCATCTCCACATTGTGGACGATGGTGCCGACCGGGATGTTCGCCGCCGGCATGGCGTTGCCGGGCTTCACGTCGACCTGCTGTCCGGACACGACCTCGTCGCCGACCGCAAGACGCTGCGGCGCGAGGATGTAGGAGAGCTCACCGTCGGCATAGCGGATCAACGCGATGAAGGCGGTGCGGTTCGGATCATATTCGATCCGCTCCACCTTGGCCGCGACGTCCAGCTTACGCCGCTTGAAGTCGACGATGCGATAGGTCTGCTTATGACCGCCGCCACGGAAACGGACCGTCACGCGACCATTGTTGTTCCTGCCGCCCTTGGACGACTGGCCTTCGGTCAGAGTCTTGACCGGCTTGCCCTTGTAGAGGTCTTTGCGGTCCACGATCACGAGCTGGCGAAGGCTCGGGGTGACCGGCTTGAATGTCTTCAGCGCCATCTTCTTGTCCTCGAGTCTTCCCTTAAAGTCCCGTGGTCACGTCGATCTTATGGCCTTCAGCCAAAGTCACGACGGCCTTCTTGAAATCGCTCTGCTTGCCGCGAACGCCGCGGAAAGCCTTGACCTTGCCCTTGCGCACCAGCGTGTTCACGCCTTCGACTTTGACGTCGAACAGCCCTTCGACCGCGGCTTTGATCTGCGGCTTGGTGGCGGTGCGCGCGACCTTGAACACGACCTGGTTGTTCTCGGCGGCCAGCGTCGCTTTCTCCGTGATCACCGGCGCGACGATCACGTCGTAGTGGCGAGGATCCTTGCTCATTTCAGCCGCGCCTCCAGCGCATCGACCGCAGAGCGGGTGAGAACCAGCTTCTCGCGACGAATGATGTCGTAAACATTGACGCCCTCGACCGGGAGCACGTCGATCAGCGGAATATTGCGTGCGGCGAGAGCGAAGTTCGTCTGCAGCGCGGCTCCGTCGATGATCAGAGCGCTCGAAACGCCCGTCTTGTCGAAGCCGGCCTTCAGAACCTTGGTCTTCGGTTCCGCGAGCTGGGCGTTCTCCCACACGATGATCGCGCCGTCCTTGGCCTTGGCCGAGAGCGCGTGCCGAAGGGCGAGCGCCTTCACCTTCTTGGTGAGGTCGTGCTCATGGCTGCGCACCTGGGGGCCGAAGGCGCGGCCGCCGCCGCGGAACTGCGGCACGCGGGCAGAGCCGTGGCGGGCGCCGCCGGTGCCCTTCTGCTTGTACATCTTCTTGCCGGTGCGCGCGATCTCGGCGCGGTTCTTCACCGCATGGGTGCCGGCGCGACGCTTGGCGAGCTGCCAGCGAATGACGCGGGCGATAAGGTCCGCGCGCGGTTCGAGGCCGAAGACCTCATCGGAGAGTTCGATCGAACCGGCCGCCTGACCGTCGAACGACGTGACGTCGATCTTCACGGCTCAGTCCTCCTTCTTTTCTTCTTGGGATTCGGCGGCTTCCGCCAGCCGGTATTTGCCCGGCTTGGGCGCTTCCGCCGGAAGCGCGCGCTTGATGGCGTCGCGCACGAAAATCCAGCCGCCGGCGTGCCCCGGAACCGCGCCTTCCACGAGAACCAGGCCGCGTTCGACATCGGTCTGAACGACCCGCAGATTGAGCGTAGTCACCCGGTCCGTGCCCATGTGGCCGGCCATCTTCTTGTTCTTGAAGGTCTTGCCGGGGTCCTGACGACCACCGGTCGAACCGTGGGAACGATGCGAGACCGAAACGCCGTGGGTGGCGCGCAGTCCGCCGAAGTTCCAGCGCTTCATCGGGCCGGCAAAGCCCTTGCCGATGGAAGTGCCCGTCACGTCGACATATTGGCCGACGACGAAATGATCAGCGGTGATCTCGGCACCCACCGGCAGAAGGTCGGCTTCCTCGACGCGGAACTCCGCGAGCTTCAATTTGGGCTCGACCTTGGCGATGGCGAAACGGCCACGCTCGGCTTTCGAGACATTCTTGACCTTGGCGCGGCCGACGCCGAGCTGAACGGCCGTGTAACCATTCTGCTCCTGGGTCCGGTGCGCGACGACTTGGCAGCCGTCGAGCTTGAGAACCGTGACCGGCACATGTTCGCCCGCATCGGTGAAGATACGGGTCATTCCGACCTTTTGCGCGATGACGCCCGACCGCATGATCCAATTCCTTCGAAGGGCGCGCTCCTACGTCGAGCGGCCCATATTCATTCAACCGACTTAAAGCTTGATCTCGACGTCCACGCCGGCCGCGAGGTCCAGCTTCATCAGAGCGTCGACCGTTTGCGGAGTGGGATCGACGATGTCGAGAACACGCTTATGAGTGCGAATCTCAAACTGCTCGCGCGACTTCTTGTCGATGTGGGGCGAGCGGTTCACCGTGAATTTCTCGATTTTCGTAGGCAGAGGGATCGGCCCCCGTACCTGCGCGCCCGTGCGCTTCGCCGTCGAGACGATTTCCTTCGTCGACGTATCGAGAATCCGGTGATCGAACGCCTTCAGGCGAATCCGGATGTTCTGACCGTTCATTGTCTCTTATCCTCAAGGACCGCGAGCCTTTCGGCTCGCCTTGGGCCGCGAGCCCGAAGGCTCGCGAACTCGGTTTTGTAAGCGAGGCGGGTCGCCTCGCGGTCCAGAATCCGCCTGAATTACTCGATGATCGAGGCGACGACGCCGGCGCCGACGGTGCGGCCGCCTTCACGGATAGCGAAGCGCAGCTTCTCTTCCATGGCGATCGGAACGATCAGCGCCACTTCCATCGCCACGTTGTCGCCCGGCATGACCATCTCGACGCCCTCGGGAAGCGTCACGATGCCGGTCACGTCCGTCGTGCGGAAGTAGAACTGCGGACGATAGTTGGTGAAGAACGGCGTATGACGGCCGCCTTCTTCCTTCGTCAGGATGTAGGCCTCGGCCTTGAACTTGGTGTGCGGCTTCACCGAACCCGGCTTGCACAGAACCTGACCGCGCTCCACGTCCTCGCGCTTGGTGCCGCGCAGCAGGCAGCCCACGTTGTCGCCGGCCTCGCCCTGATCCAGCAGCTTGCGGAACATTTCGACGCCCGTCACGGTCGACTTCACAGTCGCCTTGATGCCGACGATCTCGACTTCCTCGCCGACCTTGATCACGCCGCGCTCGATACGGCCCGTAACCACGGTGCCGCGGCCCGAGATCGAGAACACGTCTTCCACCGGCATCAGGAAGGGCTGATCCTTCGGACGCTCCGGCTGCGGGATATAGGCGTCGACCGTCTGCATCAGCTTCAGGATCGCGTCATGGCCGATCTCGGGGTTCTTGTTCTCGAGAGCGCACAGCGCCGAACCCTTGGTGATCGGAATGTCGTCGCCCGGGAACTCATACTTCGAAAGCAGCTCGCGAACTTCGAGTTCGACCAGCTCCAGAAGCTCCGGATCGTCGACCATGTCGACCTTGTTCAGGAACACGACCAGAGCCGGCACGCCGACCTGACGGGCGAGCAGGATGTGCTCGCGGGTCTGCGGCATCGGGCCGTCGGCGGCCGAAACCACCAGGATCGCGCCGTCCATCTGCGCCGCGCCGGTGATCATGTTCTTCACATAGTCGGCGTGGCCGGGGCAGTCGACGTGAGCGTAGTGGCGGTTCTGGGTCTCGTATTCGACGTGCGCCGTCGAGATCGTGATGCCGCGCGCGCGCTCCTCGGGGGCCTTGTCGATCTGGTCGTAGGCCGTGAAGGTCGCGCCGCCCGACTCAGCCAGAACCTTGGTGATCGCCGCCGTCAGCGAGGTCTTGCCATGGTCGACGTGACCAATCGTCCCGATGTTGCAATGCGGCTTCGTGCGTGAGAACTTTTCCTTGGCCATGGCCAGTCTCCTTAGTCGTTCCTGAAACCCGTCGTAATCGCGTCAGGCGAATTTCGCCTGGACTTTCTTCGATTCGGCCTCGGGCACCTGTTCATAGTGGTCGAATTGCATCGTGTAGCTGGCGCGTCCCTGCGTGCCGGAACGCAGCTGGTTCACGTAGCCGAACATGTTCGCGAGCGGGACCATCGCATTGATGACCACGGCGTTGGCGCGCATGTCCTGGCCCTGGATCTGGCCGCGGCGGGAATTGAGATCGCCGATGACGAAGCCGGTGTATTCTTCCGGAGTCACCACCTCGACCTTCATGATCGGCTCGAGCAGAACCGACCCGCCCTTTTGCAGAGCCTCGCGGGTTGCGGCGCGCGAAGCGATTTCGAAGGCGAGCACCGACGAGTCGACGTCGTGGAAGGCGCCGTCGATCAGGGTCGCCTTGAGATCGACGACCGGAAAGCCGGCGAGAATGCCGGAGCCCATGACCGAATTGATGCCCTTTTCGACGCCGGGGACATATTCCTTCGGCACCGCGCCGCCGACGATGCTGCTCGAGAATTCGTTGCCCGAGCCCGCTTCGTTGGGCTCGAACACGATCTTGACGCGAGCGAACTGGCCCGTGCCGCCGGTCTGCTTCTTATGGGTGTAGTCGATCTCGGCGCGCTTTTGCAGACGCTCGCGATATGCGACCTGCGGAGCGCCGATATTGGCGTCGACCTTGTAGGTGCGCTTCAGAATGTCGACCTTGATGTCGAGATGCAGTTCGCCCATGCCCTTGAGGATGGTCTGGCCGCTTTCCTGATCGGTCGTCACGCGGAAGGACGGATCTTCGGCCGCGAGCTTCGAGAGCGCGACGCCGAGCTTTTCCTGATCCGCCTTGGACTTCGGCTCGATCGCGATCTCGATGACCGGCTCGGGGAACTCCATGCGCTCCAGGATCACGGGCTTGATCGGATCGCAGAGCGTGTCGCCGGTTCGGGTGTCCTTGAGGCCGGCCAGCGCGACGATGTCGCCGGCATAGGCTTCCTTGATGTCCTCGCGGTTGTTGGCGTGCATCAGCAGCATGCGGCCGACGCGCTCTTTACGGTCCTTGGTGGAGTTGATCACCGTGGAGCCGGATTCGATCTTGCCCGAATAGACGCGGCAGAAGGTGATCGTGCCGACGAAAGGATCGTCCATGATCTTGAAGGCGAGCATGGAGAAGGGCTCGTCGTCGGACGGATTGCGGATCATCTCCGCGCCGGTGTTCACATCCACGCCCTTGATCGCTTCGCGATCGAGCGGGGACGGCAGATAGAGCACGACCGCGTCGAGCAGGGGCTGCACGCCCTTGTTCTTGAAGGCCGAGCCGCAGAACACCGGCACGAAGGCGATCTTGCGGACCGCGAGACGAATGAGGCGGTTCAGCGTCTCCTCGTCCGGCTCCACGCCGTCGAGATAGGCGGCCATGGCGTCGTCGTCGAGCTCGACCGCGGCCTCGATCAGAAGGGTGCGGTATTCCTTGGCCTGATCGAGAAGATCGCCCGGGATTTCCGCGTCATTATACTTCGCGCCGAGGCCTTCGTCCTCCCAGACCACCGCCTTCATGCGGACCAGATCGATGATGCCCTTGAAGTTGCTCTCGGAGCCGATCGGCAGCTGCGCGCAGACCGGACGGCCGCCGACGCGGGTCTTGATCTCTTCGACGCAGCGGAAGAAGTCGGCGCCGATCTTGTCCATCTTGTTGACGAACACGATGCGCGGCACGTTATACTTGTCCGCCTGACGCCACACCGTCTCGGTCTGGGGCTCGACGCCCTGGTTGCCGTCCAGCACGCATACGGCGCCGTCGAGCACGCGCAGCGAACGCTCGACTTCAATGGTGAAGTCGACGTGGCCGGGGGTGTCGATGATGTTCAGACGCTTGCCGTTCCAGAAGGTGGTCGTCGCAGCCGAAGTGATCGTGATGCCGCGTTCCTGCTCCTGCTCCATCCAGTCCATCGTCGCGGCGCCTTCATGCACCTCGCCGATTTTGTGGCTCTTGCCGGAATAGTAGAGGATACGCTCCGTCGTCGTCGTCTTGCCCGCGTCAATGTGGGCCATGATTCCGAAGTTGCGGTAGTCCTCGATCGGATGAGAGCGGGCCATGGGTTCGTCCTCGGTCGGGCGGAAAAAGGGTTACCAGCGATAATGCGAGAAGGCGCGGTTGGCTTCCGCCATCCGGTGCGTGTCTTCGCGCTTCTTCACGGCGGCGCCGCGATTGTTGGAGGCGTCGAGCAGCTCCGCCGACAGACGATCGACCATCGTCTTGTCGTTGCGGTCGCGCGCCGCGTTGATGATCCAGCGGATCGCGAGAGCCTGACGGCGCTCGTTGCGCACTTCGACCGGCACCTGATAGGTGGCGCCGCCGACGCGGCGGGAACGGACCTCGATCGCCGGCGCGACATTGTCGAGCGCGGACTTGAAGACGGCGAGAGGATCGCTCTTGACCTTGGCTTCGATCGCGTCGAACGCGCCGTAGACGATCGCTTCGGCGGCCGACTTCTTGCCGTCGTACATGATCGAATTCATGAATTTCGCGAGAACCAGATCGCCGTACTTGGCGTCTTCGATGACTTCCCGCTTTTCCGCTCTGTGGCGTCGCGACATCGTCCCTGCTCCTTACTTCGGACGCTTCGCGCCATATTTCGAACGGCGCTGCTTACGATCCTTCACGCCCTGCGTGTCGAGCACGCCGCGCAGAATATGATAGCGAACACCCGGAAGATCCTTCACGCGGCCGCCGCGGATCATGACCACCGAGTGCTCCTGGAGGTTGTGACCCTCGCCCGGAATGTAGCCGATGACCTCGAACCCATTGGTCAGACGCACCTTGGCGACCTTGCGGAGCGCCGAGTTCGGCTTCTTCGGCGTGGTCGTATAGACGCGCGTGCAGACGCCGCGCTTCTGCGGGCAGGCGGTCATGTGGCGCGACTTCTCGCGGTATGTCTTCGGTTGCCGCGGTTTGCGGATCAACTGGCTGATCGTCGGCATCAAGCTATCCTTCGCTTCGAGCGAATGGTGAATTCGTTTGTCAACCCGCAAGCGCCATGAAACGGCGCAAACGAGCAAAGCGCCCTCAGCCCTTTGGACCGAGGCGCTCCCAGCGCAGAGGACCCCGGACGAATCCAGGATCGTGCCTTCCTGTCCCGCGCCCTTGCGGTCGCGGTATGATTACCAACAGTTTGGCGTTCACAGGCAAGGCGACAGCGTTTAGGTCCGAAGTATCGCTGACGAGGCGTCTGCGACGGCGTGGAACTACGGCCTGTCGAAAGTGGGCGGAACCTAATCGCCGCTTGTTCGCCCGTCAAGCGAATAATGACTCTTTTGCTACGTTTTTTCAGCCGAGCTGGAGGCTTTCAGATTGAAAAGGCTCCGATGCAGCGGCTGGCGCTTTTCGTGGCGAAATCCCCGGTGCAGCGCTTTTGGCGAAGCTACTTCACTGCGCCCGCGCAAAAGGCCCGGCGCGCCCGGCGCCGAAGCCAACCCCTGGATCTCAGCGTCCCTGCTGTCCTCTCGACCGCGGGAAGTGGCGATTAAGGCCTCAAAGCGACGCTATGAATTAACGGTTCGCACATTGCGCAGCTCAACCCCACTTCCGCCCCGCCCCGCAACCGCCCCTTTCGCGGTCCCGCGGCGCGGGTTATATCAGATTCATGGCTACTCCCTCCAATCGCAGACCCCCGCAGAACAAGGACGCGCCGCAGGAGCCCTTCAAGCGCGCCGTCGCCGGGGCCATGCGCGCCATGGCGAAATCCCCCGCGCTCGACGTGAGCTTCGCGCCCGAGCGGCCCTCGCTGATCTCCACGGCCGAAGGCGCCAAGGCCCGCCTGCCGGAACCGCCGCGCAAGGTGACGGCGAAGGACGCCGCGATATTGCGCGGCTGCGCCGATTCGATGGCGCTGCGGGTCGCCTGCCACAGCGACGGCGTGCATCGCCGCCTGGCGCCGAGCACGATGGAAGGGCGCGCCGCCTTCGACGCGGTCGAGCAGGCCCGCGTCGAATCCATCGGCGCGAAGCGCATGGCGGGCGTCGCCGACAATATCGCCGCAATGCTCGACGACCGCTACCAGCGGTCCAATTACGGCGCGGTCTCCAGCCGCGCCGACGCGCCGCTGGAGGACGCCCTCGCCCTCATCGCAAGGGAGCGCCTCACCGGCCTCGCCCCGCCCGCCCATGGGCGCAAGATCGTGGATCTGTGGCGACCCTTCATCGAGGAAAGAGGCGGCGCCGAACTCGACCGCCTGTCCGGCGCCATCGAGGACCAGCGCGCCTTCGGCCATATCGTGCACCGGCTTCTCGCCAGCCTGGACATGTCCGGGCCGGAGCAGAACAACGAGGACAGCTCCGAGGAGGACGAGAACGAGCCGCCGCAGAGCCCCGACGAGAACGAGGGCGAGCAGGACGACAAGGACCAGGCAAAATCCAGGTCCGAGATGGACACCGCCATGGCCTCGGAGGATTCGCAGCAGGAGGGCGAAGCCGAATCGGCCGAGGCGCCCTATGGCGAAACCCAGCAGGAATCAGACGGCGGCGAGCCCGACGAGGCCGCGGAGATGCGCCGCCCGGACATGCCGGAAAGCGATCGTTCCGGGTCGGACTACAAGGCCTACACCACCAAATTCGACGAAATGGTGCGCGCCGAGGAACTGTGCGACGCCGAGGAGCTCGACCGCCTGCGCTCCTATCTCGACAAGCAGCTCTCGCATCTTTCCTCGGTGGTCGGCCGTCTCGCCAACCGGCTGCAGCGCCGCCTGATGGCTCAGCAGAGCCGCTCCTGGGAATTCGATCTGGAAGAGGGGATGCTCGACCCCGCCCGTCTGCCGCGCGTGGTCATAGACCCGCAGCAGCCGCTCTCCTTCAAAAGGGAGAAGGACACCGACTTCCGCGACACCGTCGTCACGCTTCTGCTCGACAATTCGGGCTCCATGCGCGGTCGCCCGATCACGGTCGCGGCCACCTGCGCCGATATTCTGGCGCGTACGCTGGAGCGCTGCGGCGTGAAGGTCGAGATACTGGGCTTCACCACCAGGGCGTGGAAGGGCGGCCAATCGCGCGACGCCTGGATTACGGAGGGCAAAAAGCCCAATCCGGGGCGTCTCAACGACATCAGGCACATCATCTATAAGGCGGCCGACGCCCCGTGGCGGCGCGCGCGCCGCAATCTCGGCCTGATGATGCGCGAAGGCCTGCTGAAGGAGAACATCGACGGCGAGGCGCTGGACTGGGCCCATCGGCGGCTGCTCGCCCGGCCGGAACAGCGCCGCATATTGATGATGATCTCCGATGGCGCGCCGGTCGACGATTCCACGCTGTCGGTCAATCCCGGCAATTATCTCGAACGCCATCTTCGCCAGATCATCCATGAGATCGAAACCAGATCGCCAGTCGAGCTGATCGCCATCGGCATCGGCCACGACGTCACCCGGTATTATCGGCGCGCGGTGACGATCGTGGATGCGGAGGAGCTCGGCGGCGCCATGACCGAGAAGCTTGCCGAACTCTTCAATGAAAAAGGCGGCGCCGAACCGCAGCCGCGTCATGCTGCGCGCCCGAGAAGAGATCTGGGGCGTCAGCCTCTCGCCGCGGCGAGATGACCGCGCCTGTGCCGTTTCGGCTCCCGGTCGCGTCTGGTCTAAAGCCGAACGCGGTCCAAAGGTAATCTTTCAGTGTGGTCCTGCGGCGCAGCACCGCGCCGTCTCCGCGCCCGCCTGCGACTTTCATCCGCCCGGTGAAAATTTTGCGGGCGCAAAAACCATTTCAGGAAAACATGTTGGGACGCAGGCTGCGAGCCGCCTTGAAAAACCGCCCTCCGCCGGCGTCCGAAACGAGGATCAAATCAACATTGTCTTTACTCTGAAAACCCTAAATTGAGCCCATGTTCGGGGTTATGCGTTTACGCCTGTCGCCGACCATCATGCAGCGGTTCGTTCAGCCGTTCGAAAATTGGTTCAAAGCGACTTGCGGAGAGTTGGTATGTTGTTCGCCATCGATCAGAAATACGGGGCGCCGTCGTCCGAGCGCGTCACGTCCACGCGCACTGCGATTTGCGTTGCGGCGATCTGCCTGCTCGCTTCGACGCCTCTGCTGGTTTCCTTCGCGCTGATGGCCTGGGCCGCCTGATACGGCTTCCGCGAAATCGCTTCGCGATCCGCAGAAGCGACCGGCCCGGCCTCGCCCGAAATATTCAGGAAGCCTCCCCGATCGGCCATTCCCGCCTGAAGACATTTCCCTTGATGTCGTGCGCCTCGACCGAGATCGTCTTTGATCCGTTGGGGGCGTAGCTGAAACGGAAATTGGGGTCTTCCGAAAGCGAGATGCCGCCCTCCATCGAGAAGATGAGATCTTCGCCCTGCCGGACTTCGACCCTGTCGATATAATGGGCCGGTATATAAAGATGCGTGAGCTGATCCATCTGCATGCCGGAACTGTTGGGGTGCCGGATCATGATCTGCGCTTCCCGGCGGCCGGGCTCCGGGCTCTTGAATTCGCGATATTTCATCTCGCCGAGATGGGCGGTCGCCTCATCGGGATTTTTCCCCGCCGGAGCGGAGCATCCCCCGGCCGCCTTTACGAACTTCACCTGCGCGTGCAGCGTTCCGTCCCGGGTCTCGCCTACGGCGTGAACATTCGTATAGGAGTTCACACGCACGCGAGTCGCGATGAAGCCGACGTCGGCCTTGTCGCCGAAGGTGAAACTGGCCGCCATGGGAGCCGGATTCTGATCGATGACCAGGGTGGCGCCTTTTACGGCGGAGGATTTCAGGCGCAAGGTCATCGGCACGATGGCGGCGTCCTCGGCCCGAACAGGAGCCTCCAGCGCGACGACCTCGTCGCCCGCCATGGCCCGGTCGTGAAAAATGTCCCTGACGAGATCCGGCCAGGGATCGGAAGGGGACAGCGTTTGCGCCGCCGCCCCTTGCAGAAGGCCGAGGGAAAGAATTGCGGCTGCGGTCAGTCGTGCCGTCGAGATCATGCCTCTTTGTCTCCTCACCAATCGCGCATCGTGCGGCCCCGCCCGGCTCAGGGCGTCTCCCATTCCAGCTCGGCGAATCCGGCCGTCGCGTTGCGGGCGTTGTAATCCTCGAACAGGCTCCAGGCGCCGCGTTCGGTCTGCCCCGCCGCCTGCGCGGCGTCTGAGACATTGTCGCCTTTCTTGATGGCGGCGCGCAAGTCGCCGGTCAGCCGCTCGAGATAGGCGCGTTCGCTCTCGAGCGCCTGTGGCCACTGCGCTGCCAGGGGTCCATGTCCGGGCACGACGCGCGAAGCGGGAATTTTCGCGAGGGCGTCGGCGACCTGTAGGAAGCCGAGCAGGCTGCCGTCGACGATCGGCACATGTTTGAGGAAGAGGAGATCGCCGGCGAACAGGACGCCGCTCTGCTCGTCGAACGCGGTGAGGTCGCAATCGCTATGCGCAGTGCGCCACGCCTGCAAAAGAAGCTTGCGGCCCCCGAGATCGAGTGTCAGCCGGTCCTCGACGAGGATGTTCGGTTCGATGATTCTGACGTCTTCGATCTCCTTTCCCATGGCGTCCCGGAAACTTTCCCGATAATGCGGGCCCCGCGCCGCCAAAGCGCGCGGCAGATTCTTGTGGCCGACGAATTCGACGCCCGGTCCGGCGAAAACGCCATTGCCGAAGACATGGTCGGGATGGGCGTGGGTGTTGATCACATATCGAATGGGCTTGGCGGTCTTCTGCTGCAGCGCAGCAAGAAACATCTTCGCTTCCGCCGGACTCCCGCCGGTGTCGATCACCGCGACTGCGCGCTCCCCGACGACCGCGCCGAGGTTCGCGATATCGCCGAGGTTCTGTTCGCTCATCAGCGCTGTTCGGCCCTGGTGAGCGAAGACTCCGGGAGCGATTTCCCGCAGCTCGAACTCGGCCGTGGAGGCAAGTCTCACGGAGGCGAGGACGAAGACTAGAGCCAATATAACGCAACGCAGCATGAATCTTTACCTCCTGTTTATAGTCCCGCCGACGACATTTTTTGAGAAAGCCAGTAGAACATTTTTCCGGGGTTGCGCAGGAAAAGGCGGCGCCATATTATCCGGCCGTTTCCGACTTAAAAGATGTCTCCCGGACGGGAACCGGGGGCCTCTCTTCGTGGGTCGGCGCAACCGCATTTTCAAAGGTTTCGCTCGAACCGCATGAGACAAGTAACGGAAAACGCCTTCCCATTGTCGAGGCGCCATTGTGGCGCGATGTCGGCGACGGCGCCACAAGATGCGCGCGCGTCGGCATCGTCAGGAGGAAATGCTCATGCATAAGCTGTTGTTGTCGGCTTCGGTCGGTGTCTTCGCGCTGCTGTCGTTCGGCGCGGCGCACGCCGACGAATTGTTGACCCTGCAAAAAGACGCCAAGCAGTGGGCCCTGCCCACCGGCGACTACGCGAACCTGCGTTACTCCACCTTGAAGCAGATCAACACCGAGAACGTCGGCAAGCTGGCCCCAGCTTGGACCTTCTCCACCGGCGTTCTGCGCGGCCACGAAGGCGCCCCGCTCGTCATCGGCAGCGTGATGTATCTGCACACGCCGTTCCCCAATATCGTCTACGCCCTCGACCTCAACGACAACGGCAAGATCCTCTGGAAATACGAGCCGAAGCAGGATCCGAGCGTCGTGCCGGTGATGTGCTGCGACACCGTCAACCGCGGCCTCGCCTATGGCGACGGCAAGATCTTCCTGGCTCAGGCCGACACCACCCTGGTTGCGCTCGACGCCAAGACCGGCAAGCTGGTCTGGTCGGTCAAGAACGGCGACCCGGCGAAGGGCCAGACCTCGACCGCCGCTCCGCATGTCTTCAAGGACAAGGTGCTCGTCGGCATCGCCGGCGGCGAGTTCGGCGTGCGCGGCCACATCACCGCCTATGACATCAAGGACGGCAAGCAGGTTTGGCGCGGCTACTCCATGGGCCCGGACGCCGACACCCTGATCGATCCCGACAAGACCACCCACCTCGGCAAGCCGGTCGGCAAGGACTCGGGCATCAACACCTGGGAAGGCGACCAGTGGCAGACCGGCGGCGGCACCACCTGGGGCTGGTATTCCTACGATCCGGAACTGAACCTGATTTACTACGGCTCGGGCAACCCCTCGACCTGGAACCCGAAGCAGCGTCCGGGCGACAACCGCTGGTCCATGACCCTCTGGGCGCGCGACCTCGACACCGGCAAGGCGAAGTGGGTCTATCAGCTCACCCCACACGACGAATGGGACTATGACGCGATCAACGAGGTCATCCTCGCGGATCAGAAGATCGGCGGCGCCGATCGCAAGACTGCGGTCCACTTCGATCGTAACGGCTTCGCCTATACGCTCGATCGCACCAACGGCGAGCTCCTCGTCGCCGAGAAGTATGATCCGGCCGTCAACTGGGCGACCAAGGTCGACATGGACAAGGCTTCGCCCACCTACGGCCGTCCGCAGGTCGTGGCGAAATACTCCACCGACAAGAACGGCGAAGACACCAACACCCAGGGCGTCTGCCCCGCGGCTCTCGGCTCCAAGGACGAGCAGCCGGCGTCGTTCAACCCGGAAACCGGCCTGTTCTACGTGCCGACCAACCACGTCTGCATGGACTACGAGCCCTTCCGCGTGAGCTACACCGCTGGTCAGCCCTACGTCGGCGCGACCCTCGAGATGTTCCCGGCCGGCCGCGTTCTCGGCGACAAGACCGACAACACCGGCAACTTCATCGCCTGGGACGCCCGCACCGGCAAGATCGTCTGGTCCGACAAGGAGCAGTTCTCGGTATGGTCCGGCACGGTCACGACCGCCGGCGGCCTCGCCTTCTACGGCACTCTCGAGGGCTATCTGAAGGCTGTCGATCTCAAGACGGGCAAGGAACTCTATAAGTTCAAGACCCCGTCGGGCATCATCGGCAACGTCATGACCTATGAGCATGGCGGCAAGCAGTATGTCGCGGTTCTCTCGGGCGTCGGCGGCTGGGCCGGCATCGGCCTCGCGGCTGGTCTCGCCAAGAGCAACGAAGGTCTCGGCGCGGTGGGCAACTATGCCTCGCTCGCCAACTACACCGCTCTCGGCGGCGTGCTGACCGTCTTCGCTCTGCCGAACGAGACGTCTTCTGCGAGCGCCCCGGCTGCGCCGTTCACCGGCGAATGGAAGGCCCCGGCCCACTAAGCGGTCGAAGCCCAACAAAATAAAAAAAACATGGACTGGCGCTCGGCGAACGGCCAAAAAGGCGCGTCGCCGGGCGTCAGTCTTTAGGCGTATCGAGGATAAACTGCGGAGGAAATGATGAAATTGTCCCTGACTGGGGCGCTCGCTCTGTCCGTGTTCATGGGCGTCGCCAGCGTTGCTCTCGCCGAGGCGCCGGGAGATCCCAAGGCGGTCAAATCGGTCGACGGCAAATATTTCGACGCGAAGGGCGACCCCACCTACAATGTGAAGGAAGACGGCACCGTCGACTTCTACACATTCTCGGGCTATCGCCGCTATCATGCCGAGTGCCACGTCTGCCACGGCCCCAATGCGGAAGGCTCGACCTACGCTCCGGCCCTCAAGGACTCGGTCAAGCGCTTCAACTATCAGGAATTCGCCGGCATCGTGATCGGCGGCCGCGAGAACAAGACCGCCGGCAACGACAGCGTCATGCCCTCCTTCGCGGAAAACAAGAACGCGATGTGCTATCTCGACGATCTGTACATCTATCTTCGCGCCCGCTCCACGGAAGCCGTCGGTCGCGGCCGTCCGGAGAAGAAGGAAGAGAAGCCTGCGGCTTTCTCCGAAGCCGAAGCCAAGTGCATGAGCGGCAAGTAACACAAGCGCCGGCCGTCGCAGGACGGCCCGCTTTTATGAGGGAGTTGCGTGTGACCGTGAGAACAGGCCCACGGCTTGGTGGCTTCGCCCTGCTCTTCCTGAACGCCGCCGTCGCGGCCATGAGCCCGACGGCGGTTCACGCACAAAATCTCGGACCTGATTTCGGCGCCAAAGGCGCGGACAACGCCGGATCGATCGAACTCGTCGATCCCAAGGTGTTGCGGGTCTGCGCCGACCCCAACAACCTGCCCTTTTCCAACGAAAAGGGAGAAGGGTTCGAAAACAAGATCGCGCAGCTGCTCGCCGCAAAGCTCGGCAAAGAAGTGGCCTACGCCTATTACCCCGGCGCCACCGGCTTCGTGCGCAACACGCTGAACGCCCATCTTTGCGACGTCATTCTGGGCGCGCCGCAGGGCAATGATCTGGTTCAGCCCACCAATCCCTATTATCGCACCACCTACGGAATAGTCACCCGGGCCGATTCGGACCTCGCAGGCCTTCAGTCGCTGGACGACCCCCGCCTGAAAGAAAAGGGCCGGCGCATCGGCCTCGTGGCCAATACGCCCCCTGGAAACATATTGGCGACGAACGGGCTGCTGGGCTCGGTCAAGCCCTATCCGCTGATGGTCGACACCCGCGTCGAATCTCCCAGCGCCAAAATGATCGAAGATCTCCAAAAAGGAGACATCGACATCGCCGTTCTCTGGGGTCCTTTCGCCGGCTATTACGCCAAGAAAAACCCGGGAAAACTCATCGTATCGCCGCTCGAAGACGTCAAAGGCGCGCGCATGAGCTTCAGAATCGCCTTCGGCGTCCGCCATTCGGACCAGAACTGGAAACGCGAGCTCAACCAGTTCATTCAGCAGAACAAAGGCGAACTGGACGCTATCCTTCGAGATTACGGCGTTCCTCTTCTGGGGGAAGACGGCCGCGCGCTTGCGCCGACGCCGTGAGGCGCGTTCTCGCCAGGCTCACCATTATGGCCGCCGCTCTCGCAGGAGGGCCGGCGGCGGCGGAACAAGGCGCGCCGGTCGGGGAGCCGGCCGGCTACCGGCTGCAGAACTACCGCGCGCCCGTGCCCGCCACCTTGCAGGGCGCCAAAGTCGTGAACACCGCCGAGGCGATCGCCATCTGGTCGCAGAAGACCGGCGTTTTCATCGATGCCTTGCCGCGACCGCCGAAGCCCCCCGGACTGCCCAAGGAGGTCGTGTGGCGGGACGCGCCCCGTTCCGACATACCCGGCAGCCTGTGGCTTCCCGACACCGGCTATGGCGAACTGGCGGAGCCCGCCCGGCGCTATTTCGAGGCCGGCCTCTCCCGCGCGACCAAAGGCGACAAGAGCAGGCTGCTGGTCTTCTACTGCCAGAAGGACTGCTGGATGTCCTGGAACGCGGCGAAGCGCGCCCTTGCGGCCGGATATGCGCATGTCGCCTGGTATCCCGACGGAACCGACGGCTGGGCCGGCGCCGGCCAGCCGCTGGAGCCGCGCGAGCCCGAGCCGCGCGACTGAAATTAGCTGATTGCATCGCGGCGTTCCGCCCCTGTATAGGCGGGACCGCTACGCAAGAATTCCAACCGCCGGAACGCCAGCCCGCAACCCGGCCCACCATGGACAGTCACATGACGGCGCCCGCCTTGTCGCCAACCAAATCCTTCCAGGGGCTGATACTTACGCTTCAGCGATACTGGGCCGCGCAGGGATGCGTGATCCTTCAGCCCTATGACATGGAAATGGGCGCCGCGACCTTCCATCCGGCGACGACATTGCGCGCGCTGGGCCCCAAACCCTGGCGCGCCGCCTACGCCCAACCCTGCCGCCGCCCCAAAGACGGGCGCTACGGCGAAAACCCCAATCGGGTCCAGCACTACTACCAGTTCCAGGTCATATTGAAGCCCTCGCCGCGCGATCTCCAGGAGCTGTATCTCGGCTCGCTCGACGCCATCGGGCTCGACGCCCGCCTGCACGACATCCGTTTCGTCGAAGACGATTGGGAAAGCCCGACCCTGGGCGCCTGGGGACTCGGCTGGGAGTGCTGGTGCGACGGCATGGAGGTGTCGCAATTCACCTATTTCCAGCAGGTCGCCGGCGTCGAATGCGCTCCCGTAGCAGGCGAGCTCACCTATGGCCTCGAGCGTCTCGCCTGCTATCTGCAGGGCGTCGACAGCATAATGGATCTCAATTTCAACGGCGGCGAGGGCGACCGGCGCGTCAGCTACGCCGACGTGTTCCTGCAGGCCGAGCAGGAATATTCGAGATATGATTTCGAATATGCGGACACCGACAGGCTGTTCGCCTATTTCGGGGCCGCAGAGGCGGAGTGCAGGCGGTTGCTGGAACTCGGCGGCCTCGACGAGAACGCCCGGCATCTGTTGTGCCTGCCAGCCTATGACCAATGCATCAAGGCGTCCCACGCCTTCAATCTGCTCGATGCGCGCGGGGTCATCTCGGTCACCGAACGGCAGAGCTATATTCTGCGCGTGAGAGAATTGGCCAAAGCCTGCGGCGCTGCATGGAAACGCACCTCGGGCGGCGGGCTCGCCGCCTGATTTTTTCGGGCCGGGGTCGGCAGCGCCCCGACGAAGACCGAGGCGCCTTTTTTACACTGGGCGAATCGATTCCAATCGCGGCGCTTTGGCGCTGCGTTTGACAAGCGTCAATCTTCGTTCTATTTTGTTCCTGTCTTGTTCTTATCCGGCCGATGATGGCGCGGGAAAGCAGTGGAGAGCAGAATGGCGCCCGTTGGTTCCCGTAGCGGCGCAATCGCGATCGAAGCCGCTCACGCTTCGAAGGGACGGGGACAGCCCCTCGCCTCGCTGGACGCCTCGGAGCTGAGCCATCGTTTTTACCGCTGGCGCGGGGCCTCGGGCAAAGGATATATTTGTTCGGTGTTTCCCAAGGGCGAACTCCCGCTCGTCGCGGGCTTCTCCTCCGCCGTGACCATCGGCGTAAGCCGTGACGCTGGAACGCCCCGCGCCGTTTGCGTCATGCCTTCCGGCGCTTTCGCTCTAGCCGAGGATCGCGCGATTTCGGCCCTCGAGGCCGACTCCGGGGTGGAGGAATGGCACGTCCACTTTACCGCGGACGACGCCTGTGCAAGGGACCTCGCGGCGTCGCTGCTGCATTGAGCCGCCGTCGATCGCCAAACCACGGCCAGGCGGCGCCGACTGCGGCTCCTCGGAAGCTGCACAGCGTTAGCGCAGTCTAGCCTCATGGCGCTTATTTGATCACCACCGCCTGCGCGGTGGGCGCATTGCGCCTTGAAACGGGCGTTCATCCCAAATAATTTGCGGCGCATAAAGAGCCGCCGAATCCATGGCGGCCCCCAAACCCCGAAAGTCGGGGCGGAGACTGGCCGCTGTTCCTACCGGTCTCTTCTCCAAATGCTGAAATCCCGGCGCCAGCAGCCGTCCGTCCTCAGGAATTTCGACACATGTCAGTGCTGATCGACAAAAACACCAAGGTCATTTGTCAGGGCTTTACCGGCAAAACCGGAACGTTTCATTCGGAGCAGGCCATAGCCTACGGCACTCGAATGGTCGGCGGCGTGTCTCCCGGGAAAGGCGGATCGACCCACCTCGACCTTCCGGTTTTCGACACCGTAGCCGAAGCCCGCCAGAAGACCGGCGCCGACGCCTCCGTGGTCTATGTTCCGCCGCCAGGCGCCGCGGACGCGATCTGCGAGGCCATCGACGCCGAGATCCCGCTCATCGTGGCCATCACCGAAGGCGTGCCGGTGCATGACATGATCCGCGTCAAACGCGCGCTATCGGGTTCCAAATCCAGGCTCATCGGCCCCAACTGCCCCGGCGTCGTCACGGCCGGCCAATCCAAGATCGGCATCATGCCGGGCAACATCTTCAAGCCGGGCTCGGTCGGCGTGGTGTCGCGCTCCGGAACCCTGACCTATGAAGCCGTGTTCCAGACCAGCCGCGAAGGGCTCGGCCAGACGACGGCGGTCGGAATCGGCGGCGACCCGGTCAAGGGAACCGATTTCATCGAGGTGCTCGAGCTTTTCCTCGCCGACGAAGCCACGAAATCCATCATCATGATCGGCGAAATCGGCGGTTCGGCCGAGGAGGAAGCGGCCCAATTCTTGATTGACGAGGCCAAGCGGGGTCGCAAGAAGCCCATCGCGGGCTTCATCGCCGGCCGCACCGCGCCTCCCGGGCGCCGCATGGGCCACGCGGGCGCGATCATCGCGGGCGGCAAGGGCGACGCCGAAAGCAAGATCGCGGCGATGGAAGCCGCGGGCATCCGGATTTCGCCTTCGCCGGCGCGGCTCGGCAAGACGCTGGCGGAAGCGCTGAGAGGATAAGAATCGTCCCCTCCCTCCCACAACGGGAGGGAGAGGATCGGGGCGCTCCGCGCCCAGGAGGAAAAATGGCGCGTCTGGAAACGAACGGCGGCGTCGGCGGCGGACCGGGCCCCCGGCAAGGTTCTGAAAGCGAGATGCCCGAAACCTTCCTGCAGGGCGTGAACGCCGCCTATCTCGAGCAATTGCTTTCCTCTTATGAAGCAGACCCCGCTTCTGTAACCTCCGACTGGCGGGCCTTCTTCGCCAGCCTCGGGGTTGCGCCGCGCGGCGTCGCTTCCACCGCGGCGCCGGGTTGGGCGCGCAACGATTGGCCGCCCGCGCCCCGCGGCGAATTAATCAGCGCTCTCGACGGCGATTGGCCGCCGCCCAAAGCGACGGCCAGCCCCTCGCGACAGCCGACGGGGACCGCGCCGGGGCCCGATCTGAACGACGAGAAACTGCAGAGGGCCACGCGCGACAGCGTGCGCGCTCTCATGATGATTCGCGCCTATCGCATGCGCGGACATCTGCACGCCAATCTCGACCCGCTGGGTCTGGAGCAACGCCAGGACCACGGCGAACTGCATCCGGCAACTTACGGCTTCGAGGACAAGGACTACGACCGCAAGATCTTCATCGACGGCGTGCTCGGCCTGAAGGAAGCCAGCATCTTCGAGATGGTGACGATCCTGCGTCGGACCTATTGCGGCCCGATCGGGTTCGAATTCATGCATATTTCGAATCCGGAAGAAAAATCCTGGCTCCAGGCGAGAATCGAAGGTCCGAAGAAAGAGATCGTCTTCACGCAGGAGGGCAAGCGCGCGATCCTGCGCAAGCTGGTCGAGGCCGAGGGTTTCGAGAAATTCCTCGACGTGAAATACACCGGCACCAAGCGGTTCGGCCTCGACGGGGCGGAATCCATCGTTCCGGCGCTGGAGCAGATCATAAAGCGCGGCGGCGCCCTCGGCGTCCAGCAAATCGTTCTGGGAATGGCCCATCGCGGCAGGCTCAACGTGCTGTGCCAGGTCATGGGCAAACCGCATCGCGCCCTGTTCCACGAGTTCAAAGGCGGTTCCTTCCTGCCCGACGAGGTGGAAGGCTCGGGCGACGTCAAATACCATCTCGGGGCCTCGTCGGACCGCGAATTCGACGGCAATAAGGTGCATCTGTCCCTCACGGCCAATCCCTCGCATCTCGAGATCGTCGATCCCGTGGTGCTGGGAAAGGTGCGGGCCAAACAGGACCAGCACCGCTGCGCCGACGACGATCGCCGCGCCGTCCTGCCCCTTCTCATTCACGGAGACGCCGCCTTCGCGGGACAGGGCGTGGTCGCCGAGTGCTTCGGCCTTTCCGGGCTGAAAGGACACCGGACCGGCGGCTCGGTGCATTTCATCATCAACAATCAGATCGGCTTCACCACCTATCCGCGTTATTCGCGGTCTTCGCCCTATCCGTCCGACGTGGCGAAGATGGTGGAAGCGCCCATCTTTCACGTCAATGGCGACGATCCCGAGGCTGTCGTCTTCGCCGCGCGCGTCGCCACCGAATTCCGCCAGCAGTTCCAGAAGCCGGTCGTCATCGACATGTGGTGCTACCGGCGCTACGGCCACAACGAAGGCGACGAGCCCGGCTTCACCCAGCCGCTGATGTACAAGAAGATCCGCGCCCATAAGACGACGCTGGACATCTACGCGGAGAAGCTCGAGGCCGAAGGCCACATGACCCGCGGCGAGGTGGACGCGACCAAATCGGCCTGGCGGGAACAGCTTTCCCAGGAACTCGAAGCCTCGCAATCCTACAAGGTCAACAAGGCCGACTGGCTCGACGGCCGCTGGGCCGGGCTCAAGCCGGCCTACCAATCTTCCGACGACGACAGACGCGGGAAGACAGGCGTCGATCTCGATGCCCTGCGCGCCATCGGCGGCGCGATCACTTCCGTGCCTTCCAGCTTCAATGTACATCGCACGATCCAGCGCTTCCTCGACACGCGCCGCAAGGCGATCGAAAGCGGCGTCGGCGTCGATTGGGCCACGGCGGAGGCTCTCGCTTTCGGGTCCCTGCTGCGCGAGGGACGGCGGGTTCGGTTTTCCGGGCAGGACAGCGAACGCGGAACATTTTCCCAGCGCCACAGCGTGTTGATCGACCAGGACAACGAGTCCCGCTACATCCCACTCGACCACCTTTCCGACAAGCAGGGGCAATTCGAAGTCATCAATTCGATGCTTTCCGAGGAGGCGGTGCTCGGCTTCGAATATGGCTACTCCCTGGCCGATCCGGATTCGCTCGTTTTATGGGAAGCGCAGTTCGGCGATTTCGCCAATGGCGCGCAGGTCGTGTTCGACCAGTTCCTTTCCGCCGGCGAACGCAAATGGCTCCGCATGTCGGGACTGGTCTGCCTGTTGCCTCACGGCTACGAGGGACAGGGCCCTGAACACTCCTCCGCCCGTCTGGAGCGCTTCCTCCAGCTCGCCGCCGAGGACAATATGCAGATCGCCAATTGTTCCACGCCGGCGAATTATTTTCATATCCTGCGCCGACAGCTGCATCGCGACATTCGCAAACCCCTGGTGCTGATGGCGCCGAAGTCGCTCCTGCGGCACAAGCGCTGCGTGTCCCGCCTCGACGACCTCGGTCCGAATTCCGGATTTCACCGCCTCCTGCCGGACGACGCAACGTCCGACCCCGCTTCGGGCGGCGTCGCGCTACGCCCGGCCGAAGCGATCCGCCGGGTCGTGCTCTGCTCCGGCAAGGTCTATTACGATTTGCTAGAGGAGCGTGAAAAACGCGGCGTCGACGACGTCTATCTGCTGCGGGTGGAACAGCTCTATCCCCTCCCGCTCAAGCAGCTCGTCGTAAGACTGTCCCAATATCGGCAGGCCGACGTCGTCTGGTGCCAGGAGGAGCCCAAGAACATGGGAGCCTGGTCCTATGTCGAGCCCTATCTCGAATGGGTTCTCAATCAGGTCGGCGGCGTCAGGAAACGGGCGCGCTACGCCGGGCGGCCCGCCTCCGCTTCGACCGCTGCGGGAACCATGTCGAAACATCTCGCTCAGCTCAAGGCTCTTCTCGACGAAGCCCTGGCGCCGTGAACGGCGCTTTCGTCGAGCGAGGCTGACGAGCGTGCATATTTGACTCATCGACAACCCTTCGATCTGCGGATCTCCTTCGTGCCCAAGGAAGCTCCATGATGACTGAAATTCGCGTGCCGACTCTTGGCGAGTCGGTGACGGAGGCCACCGTAGGCCGCTGGTTCAAGCAGGCGGGCGACGCCGTCGCGGCCGACGAGACCGTCGCCGAGCTGGAGACCGACAAGGTGACGCTCGAAGTCAACGCGCCGGCGTCGGGGGTTCTCGCCGAGATTGTCGCGAAGACCGGCGAGACCGTCACTCCCGGGGCCTTACTGGGCCAGATCGCCGAGGGCCAGGCGCCTGCCGCGGGCGCCGCTCCGGCGAAGCCCGCCGCGGCGCCGGCTCCTGTCGCGGCCGCCGCGCCGAGTCCCACCGCTCCCGCGGAAAAATCCCTGCCCATGCCGCCCTCGCCCGCCGCGGCGAAAATCGCGCTGGACAGCGGCATAGATCTTTCCGGCGTGGCCGGCTCCGGCAAACGCGGACAAGTGCTCAAGGGCGATCTCATCGCCCAGCCCCGGCCGGCCCCGGCGCTGCCCCCCGCCATTGAAAACCGGCCCGAGCGGCCGGCGCTGCGGGCGCCAACCAGCCGTGAGGATACATCCCGCGAAGAACGCGTAAAAATGACCAGGCTGCGGCAGACCATCGCCCGCCGGCTCAAGGAAGCGCAGAACACCGCAGCGATGCTGACGACGTTCAACGAAGTCGACATGACCGCGGTGATCGGCCTTCGCAACAGATACAAGGATCTCTTCGAGAAAAAGCACGGGGTGAAGCTCGGCTTCATGGGCTTTTTCGTGAAAGCCTGCTGCCGCGCCCTCGAAGAAATACCCGCAGTCAACGCAGAGATCGACGGCGGCGACGTCGTTTACAAGCATTACGCCCACATCGGCGTGGCGGTCGGAACCGAGAAAGGCCTGGTCGTGCCGGTGGTGAGGAACGCCGACCGAATGAGCGTCGCCGCCATCGAGAAATCCATTGGCGCTCTAGGCAAGAAAGCGCGCGACGGGCAACTCGCGATCGAGGACCTGCAGGGGGGCACGTTCACCATTTCCAACGGCGGGATTTACGGATCGCTGATGTCGACGCCGATCCTGAACGCGCCTCAATCCGGCATCCTCGGAATGCACAAGATCCAGGATCGGCCAGTGGCCGTGGACGGGAAGATCGAAATCCGGCCGATGATGTATCTGGCCCTTTCCTACGACCATCGCATCGTCGACGGCAAGGAAGCCGTGACATTCCTCGTTCGCGTCAAGGAGTCCCTCGAAAACCCCGAACGTATGGTTCTGGATTTATGACGCTTTCGGCGCATTGGGGCCCTTTAAAAAGCGGCAGTCGTGCGTATCTAGCGTTTAAGGCGCGCTGCCGATGCAGGCGCCGGAGGCGGGTTCGACGAGAACCGCCGAGGAGGATGCTATGGAAGCCAAGACCGCGCATGAACCCACAAGACCGCAGCTCACCCCCGAGCAGTTCGCTCATCTCGGAGACGGCGCGATAGCCTATGTCCGGTCGATGAAATCCGAGGATGTGTGCCGGCTTTATCCACAGGCGCCTGAAATCGAGCCCGGCCTGACTGTTTTCGCCCTTCTGGCGGCGGACGGCACGCCTATCGTTCTCGCAGATTCCCGCGAAGGGGCGCTCGCCAATGCGGTTGAAAACCGGCTTCTCACCGTCAGTCTCCACTGAAAATCCCCGAGAGTTGAGACATCCCCGCGACGAGAACGCGCCAACGCTATGGTCTGGCGCGCTTTCTTGTCGAGCGGATCGAGCCAGGCGCTCGGAAAGAGCCCTGACGCCCGGCGCGCTCTTATGCGAGATCCGCTCGACTGGCATTTGGGATTCGTCCGCCTCAAAAATCGATGTCGATCGGTGATTTTTATGGCGATCGCTTTTGCGGATCGCGATGCGATCTCGCCGAAGCCGTATTACCTGTCCCGGGGTAAGATAATTGCATGTCTGCGCCTAATTGGAGCCACCCCTTCACAAAAGAGAGGCTCCTGCCAGGAGGCGTTTTTATGGAACAGACCCGTGAGCTTTTTGCCGTTTGTCACGTTAACGACGTGGCCAAGCGTCGCGCGGTGGGCTACGTGCTCGCGCGCGTCGACGAGAACGGCAAGACGGTTCCCTTTCCCGTCGTGATCACCCGTTTCAAGGGCAAATATTACGGCTATGTGAACCGTTGCCCGCACCAGGGCACGCGGCTGGATTTCGAGCCGAGGCAGTTTCTCGATTCCGGCCTGCAAAATCTAATGTGCGGAAAGCACGGCGCCCTGTTCGACATCCCGACCGGACATTGCAACGACGGCCCCTGCAAGGGGGAACGCCTCGAACCCGTCGAAGTCGTCATCGACAATGAAGAGGTTTGCATAACCGGCGTGATTCTCGCGGAAGAAGACGGCCTCGACCGCGAGGAGAACGACGAAATGCCTGAAATCGTGATTCAGCCCGACTGAGACAATCGGGGCGACGCCTCAGGTCATGACCACATTCACGGCGCTCTCCGGCAGATCCTTGCCGAAGCAGCGCTGGTAGAACTCGGCGACCAGCGGCCGTTCGAGTTCATCGCATTTATTGAGGAAGGTCAGGCGGAAGGCGAAGCCGATGTCGCCGAAGATCTCCGCGTTTTCCGCCCAGGTGATCACCGTGCGCGGGCTCATCACCGTCGAGAGATCTCCGGCGATGAACGCGTTGCGTGTCAGATCGGCGACGCGGACCATCTTGTTGATCGCGTCCTTGCCTTCCTTGGTCTTGTCGAAGCTCTTGACCTTGGCCAGGACGATATTGGTCTCCGCGTCGTGCGGAAGATAATTCAGCGTGGCCACGATCGACCAGCGGTCCATCTGACCCTGGTTGATCTGCTGGGTTCCGTGATACAGCCCCGACGTATCCCCCAGCCCCACAGTATTCGCTGTCGCGAACAGGCGGAACGCGGGATGAGGTCGGATCACCCGGTTCTGATCGAGCAGGGTCAGACGGCCCGAGACTTCCAGAACGCGCTGGATCACAAACATGACGTCGGGCCGCCCAGCGTCATATTCGTCGAACACCAGGGCGATATTGTTCTGCAGCGCCCAGGGGAGAATGCCGTCGCGGAATTCCGTGACCTGCTTTCCCTCCTTGAGGACGATGGCGTCCTTGCCGACGAGATCGATCCTGGAAACGTGGCTGTCGAGGTTGACGCGCACGCAGGGCCAGTTCAACCGCGCCGCCACCTGTTCTATATGCGTCGATTTTCCGGTTCCATGGTAACCGGTGACCATCACGCGGCGATTATGAGCGAAGCCTGCCAGGATCGCGAGCGTGGTTTCCCGATCGAATAGATAATCGGGATCGGTGTCCGGCACATGCTCGCTTCGGGTCGAATAAGCCGGAAGCATGAGATCGGTGTCGATATTGAAAAGGCGCCGCGCAGAAACCTGCGTATCGGGAAGTCCTGAAACGCGCCCCGCATCTGTTTTTCCGATTTCGACCAACACTTCCTCCGTCACCCTGGCGGCGCGTCTTGAGTGTTTTCATGTTTCGCGGAAACATGAAAACACTCTAAGCTTTTGTTTTAACGCGTTTCCAACGCCGAACCGGCATCCAATTCCGCTGGAAACGCTCTATATAGCAGCTTTTCATGGGAGCAAAACGGTCAAACGAGCCGCGCGGCCCTGAGCGTCTTGTAGGCGTGAATGATTTCACGCAGTTTTTCTTCCGTGGAGCGGTCGCCGCCGTTGGCGTCGGGATGGTGCCGCTTTACAAGCTCCTTGTAGCGGGACTTTATCATCTCAGAGCTTGCGCTCTCGTCGAGCCCGAGCGCGTCCAGAGCCCGCATCGTAACCGGGGAATAACTGGGGGCGGAAGGCTTGTAGGGCCGCCGCTTCGTATTGCGTTTGCGAAAGGCGCTGAATGGATCGCCCTCCGCCCCGCCGGGCTTGTGCGCCCCGCCTTGAAAACCATTTGCTCCATGCGCGACTCCCATCGACCAGGTCGGGCGATGTCCCACAGTCGCGTCTTTGAGATAGCGTGCGACGGCCTCGTCGCTCATGCCGTTGAAGTAATTATAGGAATTGTTGTATTCGCGTACGTGGTCGAGGCAGAAACAAAAATACTGCCCCTCCCGGAGCCGTCCCATCGGGGCCCGGTACTGTCCAGCTGCTTCGCAACCGGGAGAATCGCAACGTAGGCGAGGCCTATCCGCTTCCTTTTCCGACTGCCGCTTAACCCGGATTCTGTCAAAGAGTGGCGAATTGAGATCCATGGCTCACATTATGGAGATCGGTTGCGGCGCCGCAAGCGACTAACGCGCGTTTTAGCGCTTGAAGGCGATATTTTTCGTTGGCTTGCGTCCGCTGCACGCATTTTGCGTTCGGGGGGCGCATAGGGGATAGCGTGCGGAGGTTTTGGCATGAAGCAGTCCGACATCAAGCCTGTTAAGGCTTCCATCGAATCGAAATTGACGTCTTTCTTTCGTCCTTCGCGGCTCACGATCGAGGACCAATCGCATCTTCACGCCGGCCATGCCGGGCATGAAGGACGCGAGGAAACGCATTTCAGCATCGAAATCGTGAGCGAGGCCTTCACCGGAAAGTCGCGGGTCGCCCGTCACAGGCTGGTCAATGAAGTGCTGGTCGAAGAATTGGCGGGACCCGTCCACGCCATGGCGTTGATCGCCAGGAGCCCCGATGAAGAGGGCTGAGGCAGGGGCGGCTGGAGCGGCGGGCGAGGCGATCGAGGCCTGATCCCCCGGAAAAAAGCGACCGGCCGGATTTTGGTCCGGCCGGCGCAATCATCAGACTAGGCTGACTGTTCTATCAGGGCATGTCGCCCGCGACGAACTTCGGAATGACCGGTCCGCCGATTTCAGCCGCGAAGCGCTTTCCGCTCGGGGTGAAGAAGAAGAACAGGCCGCCGACCTGAGAGTCGGTGTCGTAGGCCAGATCCGACAGGCGCTCGATGTCCCAACGGGCGTCCTGGATCTTCACCACGATTTCCTTCGTCTCGCCGGGGGCGATCGGAGTCGCGTCAACCGACAGGCCACGATCGGCCAGCAGGTAGTCGGGGAACTCGGGCTTGGTCGTGAACACGTCGGGGTTCAGGAAGCGCAGGCCGGCCGCGGTGTATTCGCCGAGACGGATCGGCTCCGAAGCGCCGTTGGTCACCTTGACGTTCACGGTCAGTTCGCGGCCCGGAACCTTGTAGACGCCGCCCTGGAGCTCGGCCTTGACCTGCTCTTTGCCGACGCCGGCGGTTCCTTCGGTCACGATCGGGGTCAGCGGCTTCTGCAGACCAGCCTGGAGCGGGATGGTGCGCGGGAAGGTGCTGTTGGTCACGGCGTAGCCGACGATCGTCGCCAGGATCGTGAGAGCCAGAGCGATCGCGCCGATGCGGCGGTCTTCGTCGGTCACGGCTTCGTCAGCCTTGCCTTCGGCGACACGCAGATAGGACGCGATGATGCCCTTGCGGACGAACCAGAAGAAGATCCAGCCCGCGCCGACAGCCAGCCACGGCAGGTGCCACGCGTAAACGCGGTCGATGCCGTAGTGCTCGAGGTCGACAGTGGTGCCGTCGAGGAGCGTCACCGGATCGGTGAAGTCCTTCATGTCGCCCTTGATCTCGATCCACTGGCCCGGTCCGATGATCGGTCCGCCGCCTTCGACGTTGATCTGAGCGTGAACGTGCCAACGGCCCGCGCGACGACCCTTCAGGTTGAGCGAGAACGCATAGTCGTTGCCCGGAACCAGCGACACCGAGCGAGGAGCGAACTGCTCGCCGATGAACTGAGCCGTGCGCACCAGAACCGGACCGGGTTCGCCGGCGTTCAGGAACGAAACGCGCGGGTTCGCCACGGCCTGCGGCCAAGCCGAGAACACGTGCACCTTGCCCGAAAGCACCATCTCTTCGTTGACGTTGACCGTCGTCTTCGACCACTGAACGTCATACCAGTTCAGCGTGCGCATACGAAGGAACGCCTGCTGCGACTTCTCGCCGTGAGCCGACGCAGGAGCGATCGCTCCGAGCGTCGCGACGACGGCCGCCGCGCCAACCGCGGCAAGCTTCACCAGGTTTCTCATATACAAACCTCCCAGTTTCTCTTAGCGGCCCAGGCCGGTGATCAAACCGCGCCGGTTCCGCGCCTCGTCTCTTTTCTCGGGAGCGGCCATACCCTTGCGGGATGATGAAGGCCGCCCCTCTTCTTCTTGTCGCTAGCTTGTGGACGGGAGCCGCATCGGCGCCTCCCCTCCGGAGAGACTGCTTAGATCTTCTCGATCTTGGCGGTCGTCGAATACCAGCGGCCCATGAACCACCACAGGAAGTAGACCATCATCGAGACGAAGCCCGAGAAGAAGGCCGCAACCGGAACGACGTCCTTACCGAAGGTGCGCAGCGTGCCGCGCTCGACCATGCGGATGTATTCCGGCATCGAGGTGCGCACGAAGTGGAAGCCGATCAGATCCGCGAGGGTCATCAGCTGGCCGTGCTGCTCGGTGGCCTGGTGGAACGCCGCAATCGCCGGCCAGTTGTTCGGGTAGAACAGCAGGCCCCAGCCCAGCGAGCCCACGATCGCCGTGATCACGTAGCTGCCCGAGAGGAGCAGGATCACGTCGAGCCAGATCGCCGGAACCATCAGAGCGGACGGGAACACCAGGGAGATCGGGAAGTAGGTCCAGCCCCAGAAGTTCACGTAGCGGTTGATCCACTCGCCGATCAGAAGGCCCAGAACCGCGAAGGTCGCGCCGAACGGAAGGCGGAAGTTCACCCAGAAGAACGCCTGAGAAGCGGCCGCGAAGGTCACGCCCAGGATCGGAACCACGGTCGGCCACATACGACGGTCTTTCCAGTCGACCCAGAAGTCCCAGTCGCCCGCCGTCAGCATGAAGTGGACGTGGTAGCCGCCGAGAACGGCGAAAAACAGCAGTGTCAGAAGCAACCAGTCGGTGGTTTGAACGCATCCCGCCGCTTCGGCGACGGAATGGAACGGTCCGACCGCCCCCCCGCTCTTCGATGTCGACATATTTTTTCTCCTTGGTGTCTCAATAAGTCCCGGCTTCTCTTGCGCCGGATTTTCTGCTACCTTCCGAGACCGCCCTCATTGCCCTATCCCCGCAGGGAGAGGGCCGGCTCTCCAGACATAGTTCGAGCGTCTCGCGAAAGCGTCGCGCCCAAATCGTCCCTGTGTTGCCGTTTGTCTTTGAGTGGACCCGGAAAGCGCGGGCCGCCGCTTTGCGACGCGCGGCCCGCTTTCTCTCACATCACGCCAGCAGCGCGACGCCTTCCTTGCCGACCAGCGCATGAATGCGGGCCAGGATCTGCAGAACCACGCCGAACACGCCGAGCGCCATCCAGCCGAAGAACACGAAGCCCCAGTGCAGCGGAGCGACGAACAGCTCTTCCATGAACCAGAAGGTGTGGCCCCACTCGTTCAGGCCGACGTTCGGGATGATCATGAACGGGCCGATGGCGACGATCAGGAACGCCAGCGAGTAGCCATGAGCAAAATACGGAATGCGGGTCTTCGCATAGAAGAACGCGCCAACCGCGATGATCGAGTAGATCGGGTAGCTCATGTAGAATTCGATGATGTGCGACGGCGTGAAGTCCGTGTCGCGAATCACCGTCATGTGCCAGGTGCCGTCCTGCTCGGTGAAGAACGAAGCGCCCCAGTAGATGGCGACGCCGTAAACGGTCAGCCACTGAACCAGAACGACGAGGCGGCGCATCTCTTCGCGCGGCGAAACCGCGTCGACGTTGCGGTCGCGGGTCTTCCACAGATAGCCGGCGAGGCCGAGGCCCGAAACCAGCTCGAGCGGAATTTCCGTCCACAGGATCGACAGCCAGTAGGTCTGGAACTCCGGAGCGAAGGAGTCCAGGCCGGCGCGCCAGCCGAAGATCTGCTCGTAAATGCGGACGATCAGATAGAAGGTGTTCAGAACGGCGAGGCCGATCCACATCCCCTTCAGATCGACGACTGTATCTGTGCCAGCAGCTGCGCCCGCAGCTGTCTCGGTGGTCGAACTCATGCTTTATCCTCCTAAGTGCTCCCAGGGATTTGCGCGCGATCGGTTACGCTCCGCCTCCCAGAACGGAACTCGTTCGTCCTCTTTTTTAAGTTCGCTTGGGGCGCTCCCGGCGCCCAACCGCCCTTTATCTCTCCCGCGGCTTGCGAAACGGGCCTGCGCCCCTCCCCGCCGCTGTTGTTTTTTATCGGACGAACACCGATGTCGCCGCCTAAGACGGAAGCCGCGTTCGGTCCGAAAGGACCGCCAGAGACCCCGCTTAGCGTGGCGTAACAATTTATGTTCGCGACCCTAAAAACAATACTCGGGTGGGTAGCTGGGGACAATCTATTGAAGAGGTCTATTGACCTATTCGGGTAGGTCATATCCCACCCTAATCCTGAGACACGGACATCATCGAGCCGCCCGACCGCTCCCGACGAAAAAATGATACATACATATTATCAATGCATTGCATCAAAACTATCCGCCCGACTCCGGTTCTCCCGGCTCCTTCCGACGGCCTACCCGCAAGGCTGCGACATCCTGTGCTGCAACGCACCATACAGGCGGCTCCGGCCTTCGCTCAGAACTTGAGACCGAAACCCCGGCTTCAGCCGCCCGAACCCCGCTAAGCCCCTATCCCTCAACGCCGTCCAAAAAACGCGCGCTGCAGGATATTGGGCGAGCGAGACCCGCTCCGCCTTCTTCGAATTTTTCTAAAAAACCGCCCCGCTGGAGGTTATTCTTCTTCCACCCAGGGCTCCACCCCGCCCAGATCCGCTCCCGCCGCCGCTGAAGCGACAGACGCTCCCGAAAGGATCAGGCTGGGCGCTATCTCCGCCAGGGGCGCCAGGACGAAGCCGCGCGAAAACAATTCTTTGTGCGGAATCGTAAGCTCAGGGTCCTCGACGCGCAGCTCGCCCAGGAAGAGGATGTCGACGTCGATCAGCCTCGGCCCCCAGCGGCGCGTCGGCTCCCTTCCCATGTCGGCTTCGATCTTTTTGACCGCGGCCAGAAGTTCATAGGGCGCGAGCCCGGTCACGCCGATCGCGCAGGCGTTGGCGAAATCGCCCTGATCGAGCACGCCCCAGGGAGGCGTGCGATAGATTCGCGACACCGCATCGAGACGCGCGATGTTCCTCTCGCTCAAAAGGCGAAGCGCGGTCCTTATGTTGCCGGGCTTGTCGCCGATATTGGAACCGAGGCCGAACCCAACCTGCGTCGCCGCCATGCGCGTCATCCGTGTGCTTTGAACGCCTGCAGGTCGTTCATGACTGAAAAAGCGGCCTTGTGCTCGAGCGCGTCGTGGACCCGAAACACCCGGGCGCCCATGCTCGCGGCGAGCAGATTGGCCGACAGCGTTCCGATCAGCCTGCCGTCCAGCGCTCCGGAAGGCAGATCCCGGAATATCGATTTTCGAGAAACGCCGACAAGGATCGGCAGGCCGAACCCCATGAGGCGGGGGATGGCGCGCAACGCCTGATAATTCTGCTCCCGGCTCTTGCCGAAGCCCACCCCCGGATCAAGCAAAATATGATTCTCCGGCACTCCCGCGCGCCTGGCGAGATCGAGCGAGCGTTCGAAAAACCGCTCCATATCGTCAGCTATGTCGATCTCCGGCTCGACCGTCTCCCGGTTGTGCATGATGACGACCGCAGCGCCGGCCTCGGCGACCACCGAAGCCATGGCGGGGTCTCTCTGCAGGCCCCAAATGTCGTTGACGACGGCGACTCCGGCCTGCAGCGCCCGCCGGGCGGTTTCGGCCTTGTAGGTGTCGATCGAAACCGGGACCCCCGCTTTGACCACCAATTCGGCGAGCAAAGGCTCCAGTCTCGCCCATTCCTCCTCGGGCGAGACTGGGCTGTGGCCGGGCCGGGTCGATTCGGCGCCGACGTCGACGATGCTCGCGCCCTCGGCCGCGAGCCGGGCCGCCTGGGCCAGAGCCGCCTGTGGAGAGGCGAACAGGCCGCCGTCGGAAAAGGAATCGGGCGTGACGTTGACGATCCCCATGATTGTCGGCCCTTCGGCGACGCGGGACAGGAACGCCTCCCGCGCCGCCCCGATTTCGGCTTGAAACTCGTGCAACCGCTTTCCTTCCCCCGGCTCGCGGACCGGCTTTCCATGCTGCGACGATCCCGCCCGGCGGATGGCGGGCTACGCGTCATATTTGATATAGGCGAATCTCTGATCGGTCTCCGGCGTCCCTTCGAGCGCGCCGCCCGCTTTTCCCGGCCGCCAGCAGATCACCTCCTCGATCTTGCGGGCGAGTTCGAAGTCCTTGTCGGTTATCCCCTTGGCCGTATGCGTCACGAGCTTGACCTCGACAAAGGCGTAGGACGCCGCGATGTCGGGATGGTGCCAGGCGGCCTCCGCCAGATGGCCGACGGCGTTGACGACCATGAGGGTCCCTTTCCAGGAATGGGTCCGGTATTTCCGCCTTATCCAGCCGTTCTCGTAGCGCCAGTGCGGCAGCTCTCCGGCAAGCCGTTCGGCGATTTCTTCGTCGGAATAAACACGCTCTTCAACGGTCATGGCTTTCGTCTCCAGGCCAACTGCCTCAAGGCAATTAGCGCGCTTTCCGCCGCGACGAAATCGCAAAAGCCCTTCGCCTCTCCGATAAGGCCCTCCGGAAGCCGCAGGCGCAAATCCCGCTTTTTTAGCGGCGCCCGGGGCTCGCGCGCAGCGGGCCCTCAACGCAGCGTCCCAAGGAGAAAGCGCTTGCCATTGTCAGCCCGGCGCCTTACTCGCGCGCTAACGTCGCCCATGGACTTCGCGCAGCCCTGCTTTGGTCAGGCGGCGCCGGGTTCGACTTTCAAGACGCCCGCCTGATCGGAAACGAGACGTCATGCCTGTCCAATCGAGCGTCAACGAGGTTCGCGTCACGGCAGCGGCGCGCCTGCATCTCGGCTTTCTGGATATGGACGGCGGGCTTGGGCGCAAGTTCGGCGGGCTCGGACTCGCCATCAGCGGGTGGCGCACCCGGCTGCTCCTCGCCCGGGCCGAAAAAAACATCGTCGAGGGCGCCGAGCCGGAGCGCGCAATGCGCCTCCTGCAGCGGGCCCAGCAAAGCCTCGCGCCCGGAGCCAGGCATCATCTTCGCGTCGAAGAAGCGATCCCGGCCCATGCCGGACTCGGCTCGGGCACCCAGATGGCTCTCGCGATCGCGGCGGCGCTGCGACGGCTGGAGGATCTGCCCGCGGATGCAGCCGCCGACGCCGCCTTGATGGAGCGGGGCGCGCGTTCCGGGCTGGGCTCGGGGCTTTTTCAGGATGGCGGCCTGGTGGTCGACGGCGGCCGCGGCCCGCAGGGCCTGACGCCGCCGATCATCGCGCGCATGCCTTTTCCCGCGGAATGGCGGATCATCCTCGTGTTCGACCCCAATTGCGTCGGCCTGCACGGCGACGGCGAACGGGAAGTCTTTTCCGCCCTCCCGCCGTTTTCCGCGGCGCAGGCGGGCGAATTGTGCCGGCGGGTGCTCATGCAGGCTCTCCCCGCCCTTGCGGAGAAAGACTTCGACGCCTTTGGAGAAGCGATCACGCGCATTCAGACCGTAGTCGGGGATTTTTTCGCGCCGGCGCAAAACGGGCGTCGCTTCACCAGCGCGGCGGTGGAGGCGATGATCTCACGGCTGATCGAGGAAGGCGCCGCCGGCGCGGGCCAGACCTCGTGGGGTCCGACAGGGTTTGTCTTCGCCAGGAGCGAGGCGGAGGCGAGGAGACTGGCGGGAGCGGTTGCAGCGGGCGCGCAAGCGCGGGGCCTTTCGGTCGACGTCGTCGAGGGTCTGGCCCATGGCGCCAGGGTCGAGGCCGTCTACGCCCGCCTGGCCTGAGCGCGTTCCCGAACGGCGCAAAGCGCTTCCCGCTTCACTGGCGATATTGAGGGCGCGTCCGACTCCGGCCGGAGTCGAACGCGCGAAATTCGTTCAAACGGATCGATTGCGCCGGTCTTCGCGCTTCTTCCGCTTCCGGCCGGGCCGCCCGTCAATAATAGGCGATGCAGACCGGCTGGCCGTAGTAATCGTTACCCCAGCGGGCGCAGCGCGGGCCGGGCGGAGGCGGAGGCGGAGCGGTGGCCGCGCCGACGACAGCGCCGGTCGCGGCGCCGAGCGCAGCTCCTGCCAGGGTGGAAGAGGTCCGGCCGCCCGAGGCCAGGGATCCGATGCCGGCTCCCGCGAGCCCGCCGATCGCCGCGCCTCCGACCGCGCGTTCGCCCGGCGAATAGCAGCCCGTTACAGTCAACCCGGCTGCAACGACAGCCGCAAGCAATAAGGTTTTTCTCATCGAACATTCTCCTGACCCGTATGCGGGCGAGCCGAGTTCCCTGGAGCGCGGTCCGCAAAAGTCGTCAGGCTCTTGGGATGAGAATGCGCACCAATTTTTCGCTCCGACGCGATTTTTGCGCCCCGACGTTTCCGTCCGAGTTTGAATAAACGCGTCAGGGGCGGCGCCGCGAGGGGCCTCCCAGCTTGGCAGTAGAAGACTTAAATCATGAACAAATCAAGGCCGCGGCGTCAGCGCTTCAGCGCCGAACGGTCCGGCGCTTCGAACCTGCTCAATTCTCGCCTTATGCGCTCCGCCCAGAAATCGGGCGATCCGTCGCGAAGAACGCGGACGTCATAGTCTTGGGGAGCGACGAAAAGCCGGTTGGTGTCGGCGAATCGCCCTTCGTCGATGCGATCGACCCAAATGACGTAAGCAGGTCCGAAAGCCTCGCGGGTTTCGGGCGTAGGACACACGAAATCGGCCATTGCGGGCAGCCCGGCGCGAACCACCTGATCGCACAGCCAGCCCATGCGGCGAGCCTGCTCGATCCGGTCCTCCGCGGAAAACCCCAGATCCTTGTTGATATTGGCGCGGATTTCGTCGGCGTTGAACCATACGGCCCCCAGCAATGGGGCCAGAATCCGCGATAGTGTCGTCTTTCCGGCCCCGGGCAGGCCCATCACCAGAATTTTTCTTGCCATAAGCCGTGTTTCCACCAAAAAGACGCCGGCGTCGGCGCGATGGCCGACCAATCGTCATATTCGCCCGCTTCGACCCCGATGCGTAAAAATCGGACGCGGCGAAACAGCGCGGCCGAAACCTTCGATCTCGCAAAGTCCTCGACGGCTGTCGAGACATTATCGGCGCGCTCTGCGGGAGCCGACGGGACCATGCGACCAGCACGCCTTCCAACTTTTTGGGCTGGATTGATTTTTATTGACGGAAAGCTTTCGCCCGGCCGAAACGCCGCAATGACCGTCGTCCTGCGATCCAATCACATCGCTCGACCGGATCAAAGAAAAAAATTCTCCATGGACAGGTCTCGCCGCCGCTTTGCTTCGCGTCGCTCGGCGGGACGCTCCGGCCACACCGGCCCGCTTCGGCGAATCAGCCGATCCCGGAAGAGGTTTTCGGCTCGCGGCCGCCGGAGCCCTGAAAAAAGCGCGCCGCCGGGAAGGCCGGCCCGCGACTTCGGGCTCCTCGGGGAAAACGCCCGATGACGGAACGCCTTGGCCGCGGGAACGCATTCTTCCGAAAGGCGCGCCGTCCGCGAAAGTTCAAAACGGCGCTTTTCCTGATCGCCGCCTCGTGAAATATCGATCGGCGCTGCAGGCGGGCGGGGGCCGACGCCCGATTCGAGCCCCGCGAGATTCGGCCTGTCTCATGCGCAAAAAATGCTCGGGCGGGGAACGAACAAGGGGAGAACAGCAATGAAAGCGACGCGGCGCGGACCCATCGCCTCGGCGGCGATTCGCCTCGGAACTGCGGCTTTGGTGGCCGCGGCCCCGGCCATGTCCCGAGCTCAGGAAATGCTGAAGGGGGTGGATCTCTCCCAGCCGGCCTATTCCGCCTCGGAATTCAGCCGAGAGGAGATCGTCACCGCGCTGAAGAGCCGAAAGGACAACGCCGCGCCTCTGGATTTCTCGGGCAAGAGCCTGAACGGCGCGGATCTTTCTGGACTGGATCTGAGCAATGTCAATTTTCGCGCCGCGCGCATGGTCAGGACCAGACTTTCCGGCGCGAGGCTCGATCACGCCATTCTCGACCAGGCCTGGCTGCTCGAAGCCGATCTGACGGGAGCCTCGCTGATCGGAGCCCATTTCTTCGCCGCCCAGCTGCAGCGCGCAAAAGCGGACGGGGCCGATTTTTCACGCGCGCGAATCACGGCCGATCTGACCGGCGCCAGCCTGCGGGGCGCCAAATTCATCGAGGCCAATCTTTCGGCCGACATGAAAAATCAGTCCATGGGGCTGATGCGCGCGGTGTTGAGCAGCGCGGTGGCCGAGGGCGCGAATTTCACCGCCGCCGATCTGATGAATGCGGACTTGCGCTTTCTGCACGCCGCGGGAGCCGATTTTTCCGGCGCCGGCCTCCAGGGAGCCAATGCGGCGGGGGCCGATTTCACCGGAGCGAGATGGGACGGCGTCAAGGCCGATGCCCTCGATCTCGACTCCGCGCAGGTCGACGCCGCCGCGGCGCAGGACGCGCTGAAGGACGCCGCCAATCTCGACCGCGCCCGGATCAAATGACCGGGGCCTCCATCCGCATCGGGGTCGACCTCGGCGGGACCAAGACCGAAGCCATAGCTCTCGGCGCCGACGGAGACGTTCTGGCGCGCCGCAGAGTGGCGACGCCGGCGGGCGATTACGCCGCCGTCGTGAGGACGATCGCTGTCCTCGTCCACGACATCGAACTCGAACTCGGGCGCCGCGCCTTTGTCGGCGTCGGAACGCCGGGGGCGATTTCCGCGCGCAGCGGATGCGTGAAAAACTCGAACACCACGGCGCTCAACGGCAGGCCGCTGCAAAAGGACCTTCAGGAGGCCCTCGCCCGGGAAGTGCGCCTCGAGAACGACGCCAATTGCTTCGCCCTATCCGAAGCGGTCGACGGCGCCGGCGCGGGCGCAGGCTCGGTCTTCGGCGTCATTCTCGGAACCGGCGTCGGCGGCGGCGTCGTCATCGGCGGCGCTTTGATCCGCGGCCGCAACAGGCTCGCCGGCGAATGGGGGCACAATCCTCTGCCCTGGATGGAGGAGAACGAGTTTCCCGGCGCGCCCTGCTATTGCGGCCGCAAGGGCTGCATCGAAACCTTTCTGTCGGGGGCGGGACTGAGCCGGGAATTTCTTGTCCGGTCCGGCCTGGCGCTGACCGGCGAGGAGATCGTCTTCCGCGCGCGGGCCGGGGAGGCCGATGCGGCGCTTGCGCTCGACGCTTATCGCGACAGGCTGGCGCGAGCCCTTGCGGGGGTGGTCAACGTGATCGATCCCGACGTCATCGTGCTGGGCGGCGGCCTCTCCAATATCGACGAGATATATCCGGGCCTCGAGCGACGGGTGGAGGACTACGCCTTCACCGATGCGCTGGACACCAGGATTCTTCGCAATATCCACGGCGACAGCAGCGGGGTGCGCGGCGCCGCCTGGCTGTGGGGCCGCAACGAAGAGGCGACGCGCTTCGAGTCGGCCTGAAGCGCCAAGCTGAGGAAGGCGGCAAGTTTTCGGCGCTGCGGCGAGCGTCTTTAGCTTGCAATCGCCCGCGCCTTCATTACCCTAAGTATAGCTCTCGAAAAATCCCTCAGAGACAGGCATATGACATTCATCGAGTCGCATCTTGCGCCCGCCGGGCGCAAGACCGGACACATCAGGCTACACGGCCCCGAAGACTTCGAAGCCATGCGCAAGGCCGGCCGCCTCACCGCTCAGGCCCTCGACATGCTGATCGAGCATGTGCGTCCCGGCGTGACCACCCAGGCGCTGGACGATCTCGTGTTCGATTTCGCCATGGCCCATGACGCCTATCCCGCTCCGCTCGATTACCGGGGCTACCGGAAATCCATCTGCACGTCGATCAACCACGTCGTCTGTCACGGCATTCCCGACGACAAGCCGCTGCGCGAAGGAGACGTCGTCAACATCGACGTGACCTTCATCGTCGACGGCTGGCACGGCGACGCCAGCCGCATGTTCGCGGTCGGCGAAATATCCCGGCGGGCGGAGCGGCTGATCGAGGTCACTTACGAATCCCTGCTCCGGGGCATCGCCGCGGTGAGGCCGGGCGCCACCACGGGGGACATCGGCGCCGCCATCCAGAGCTACGCCGAAGGCGAGCGCTGCTCGGTGGTGCGGGATTTCTGCGGCCACGGGCTCGGCCAGCTTTTTCACGACGAGCCCAACATTCTTCACTACGGGACCCCGGGCAAGGGCGTCGAGCTGCGGCCGGGAATGTTCTTCACCATCGAGCCCATGGTCAATCTCGGCCGGCCGCAGGTGAAGGTTCTCAGCGACGGCTGGACCGCCGTCACGCGCGACCGCTCCCTTTCGGCGCAGTTCGAGCATTCGGTCGGCGTCACCGAAACAGGGGTCGAGATCTTCACCGCCTCGTTGATCGGGCGCGACAATCCGGTTGCGGCGCCGCAAGCGGCCAAATGAACGGCGAAGCCGGCGCACGAACAAAAAAACCTCCGGCCTCCGGTCTCAGGGAGGCGGCTCCGCATTTTCACGGGCATCGCCAGCGCCTGCGCGAGCGTTTCATGGTGGCGGGCGGGGCCGCCCTGGCCGACTATGAAATGCTCGAACTCCTGCTGTTTCGCGCCATCGCCCGGCGAGACGTCAAGCCGCTGGCCAAGGCGCTGCTGGCGCGGTTCGGATCCTATTCCGAGGTCATCGCCGCCCGTCCCGAGAGACTGAGGGAGATCGACGGCCTCGGCGAATCGGCGATCTGCGAAATCAAGCTGGTCGAGGCCGCCGCACGGCGCCTCGCGCGCGGAACGCTCGAAAAGCGCACGGTGCTGTCCTCCTTCGTGGATGTGATCGATTACTGCCGAACCGCCATGGCCTACGCCGAGCGCGAAGAATTTCGCATCCTGTTTCTCGACAAGCGCAATGCGCTGATCGCCGACGAAGTGCAGGGCGTCGGCACCGTCGACCACACCCCGGTGTATCCGCGGGAGGTCGTGCGGCGCGCGCTGGAGCTCGGGTCCTGCGCTCTCATCCTGGCGCACAACCACCCCTCGGGCGACCCCACTCCCTCGACCGCGGACATCAGGATGACGCGGGACATCATCGCCATCGCCCAGCCCTTCGGCATCGCCGTGCACGACCACCTGATCGTGGGACGTCACGGCCACGCCAGCCTCAAAGGGCTGAAAATGATCTGACGGCTCCGGCCGCGCCGCCGTCGGGCCATATCCGCGGGCGATGTGATTCGGCGCGCGCGCCGCCGCTTTATCGTCGCGCCGTGGCGCCCTTGTTGCTGGAAAACGGATATGACCGACAATAATCCGCAGAACGCCACCACCCTGTTCGACGACATCGGCGGCGCGCCGACGATCGATCGGCTCGTGGAAGTTTTTTATCGCAACATGGATTCGATGGAGGCGGTGCAGGGCATCCGCGCCATGCATGCTGCGGACCTTCGTCCCACCAAGGCGATTTTGAAGCTCTATCTCGCCGAATGGCTGGGAGGCCCCAAAAACTATTCGGCGAGCCGCGGCCATCCCAGGCTACGCATGCGTCATGCGCGTTTTCCGATCGGCCCCGACGAGCGCGACGCCTGGCTGCTGTGCATGAACGCCGCCCTGGAAGAATGCATAGAGAATGCAATGGCGCGCGGCATGATCGGAAAGCAGCTCGCCGGTCTCGCCGACTGGATGCGCAACGATCCCCAAAACGCCCACGACAAGGCGCATTAGAGCACGTTCGGTTTAAACGCGGTCGAACGCGCTCCAAATCTCATTGACGGAGCATGTTCGTTTCCAAAACCGCTTCGCACTTTCTGGGAGCGTTTCCAGCCGAAGTGGACGCCGGCTCGGCGTGGGAAGCGCGTCAAAACAAAAACTTAGAGTCTTTTTATGTTTCCCGGGAGCGTGAAAAGACTCCAGCCTTCGGCATTGACCGAATCAAAACCGGCGCTCGCTCCAGGTTCTGGTTCGTCGCATTTTCCAGCGCATTCTCGTCGCAAAGGCGCTCTGGAGCGCAAAAAAAGCCCGGCGCATGGCCGGGCTTTTCCGATTCCGACAGGGCGACGCCCTTTCGATCAATCAGTATTTGGCGAGGACCGGAGCCGGCGCAGCCGCATTGAAGTGGTAGTTCACGCCGAGCCGGACCGTGTTGAACTGCGGATGATTGTTGTAGCCGTAGTTCCAGCCCCAGCCGCCCTGAACGCCGCCAGCCGACAGATCGGTGTAGAGATACTCGATCTTGGCCGACCAGTTCGGCAGGAACAGCCATTCCGCGCCGCCGCCGGCGGTCCAGCCGGTGCGGGTGTTGCTCTGGTTGAACACCTGAACGCCGCCATAGGCGAAGCCGCCCGTGCCGTAGAGCAGCAGGGTCGGGGTGACGAGGTAGCCGACGCGGCCACGCACGGTGCCGAACCACGGCAGGCCGACGTTGCCGCCGTTGCCGGTGACGAGAGGCGTGAGGACGCCAGCGGAGCCCCTCAGGCCAGCGTAGGGGCTGTTATAGACGCCCGCGTAGTTGCCCTGGTTGCCGCCGGTGATGCTGGTGCCCTGGATGTCGGCTTCGACGCCGGCCAGGAACTGGCCGAACTGATAGTTGTAGCCGACCTGGCCGCCGCCGATCACGCCGCCGGTGTTACGGCCGGTCGTGCCGCCGCCCGGGAGGAAGAACAGGTTCGGGGTGCCCGCGACCACCGAGCCGAGGCCGTAGCCCGGATCGGAATAGGGCAGATAGCTGTTGTTGCCGCCACCGGCGCTCCAGCCTCCGCCGATGTTCAGACCCGCGTAGAAGCCGGTCCAGAGCGGCGGCGGCGGCGGCGGCGGAACGTAGACCGGAGCGGCCTTGCGGGACGGGAGGTCGGCTGCGAACGCCGATCCGACGCCAAGCGCCAGAGCAGCCGCAGTAATCAGAAGCTTTTTCACTGCATTCTCCTTTGAAGAGATTTGAAATGCTGTTTGGGGAAAGCTCTGTCTCCCCGGTTTTCCAATCTCCGGCGCCGTTAAAATACAGACCATCAGCGTCTCAGTCGACAGGCGGCGGCGCTCGCCGAGCGCGTATCTGCCCTGATGTGGCATTTATGCAACGGACCGAAAACGGACAAAGACGAATGGACTGCCGCCGCACATGACGTGCGGCGCTGGTTTCTCGCCGGATTATGAGGGTGATTGGCTGGGGGACCTGGATTCGAACCAAGATTAACGGAGTCAGAGTCCGCTGTTCTACCGTTGAACTATCCCCCAACGGTCGCGCCCTGCGGACCGCATCCGCGAGCGCCGGGCTGGTCTAGTCAGCGCGCGACCGCATGTCAATACGATGTTTCGCCTTGTTCCGCCTTCTTCGGGTCCGAGGCGGCACGGAGTCCGGACTCCGGCCCCGCTCGCGCCCGTCCCGCCGGCCCGAGCCCGAGCGCAAGGCTCCCTTGGCGCGCATTTCCGCAAACGCAGACGCGCCTTTGGCACGGCAATGCTCCCCAACCCTATGACAAGGAAAGACTTCTTATCGATCGGAAGATTGCCGCCGGTCGGAACCCCCTCCAGAAATCGTCTTGCGGTATCGTTCCCGATACTTCATGAAGAGGGGTCGGACAGGCAAAAGGCGGGCTTGCTTTCCCACAAGGAGAGCGAAGAAAATCGCGCGGCGCCGGCCGGGAAGCGCGTTTTTGCGAAAATATGTAAAATTTCGCAAGAAGCTTCCTGCGGCATGAGCCGCGACTGGAGTTCGGGTGCGGGAGCAGGGCGCGGTGACCGAGACGGAACAGCCGGCAAGAGGCGGTGAGGCGGCTGACGCTGTTCGGCGCGCGCCGTTCAGCCTGCCGCCGATGGACGCCCCAGCCGCCGCCACGACCGGGTCGGTCCCTCCCTGGAGCCGGACGGCCGGGCGGGGCGAACATGTTTACGCGGCGCTCGATCTCGGCACCAACAATTGCCGGCTGCTGATAGCGAGGCCGGAACGGCGGCCCCGGCGGCGCGGCGGAGAAATGCTGCGAGTGGTGGACGCCTTTTCCCGAATCGTGCGCTTGGGCGAGGGACTCAGCCGCAACGGCCGCATCGGCGAGGAGGCCATCGAGCGCACGCTCAAGGCTTTGGAGGTCTGCCGGGACAAAATGGAGAGCCGCGGCGTCACGCGCGCCCGCCTCGTCGCCACCCAGGCCTGCCGCGGCGCCAGCAACAGCGAGGAATTCACCTCGCGCGTGCGGGACCGCACCGGACTGGACATCGAGATCATAGACCGGGAGACCGAAGCCAGATTCGCCGCCCGCGGCTGCGGCGCGCTGGTCGATCGCGAAGCCGAAAGCGTCCTGCTGTTCGACATCGGGGGCGGCTCGACCGAGCTGGTGTGGCTCGCGCGGTCCGAAGCCGCTCCTTGCGGCCCGCTTGGGCTGCAGGACTGGACGTCGCTCGAGCTCGGCGTCGTTTCGCTCGCGGAGCAGTTCGGCGGGAAAAGCGTGAGCGCGGAAGTCTTCGGCGCCATGACCAGCCACGCGCGGCGGGCGCTCACGCCTTTCGCAAAAAGGATGTCCGAGCGGCGGCGCTGCTCCCGTTTTCATCTGCTGGGAACCTCCGGGACCGTCACCACTCTCGCAGGGGTGCACCTGGGGCTCGACCGCTATGATCGCTGGCGCGTGGACGGTCTTTGGCTGTCCGACGACGAAGCGGCTCGCGCCGTGGCCCAGCTCCGTGAGATGGATTTCGAGGCCCGCGTCGCCAACGGCTGCATCGGGCCGCAGCGGGCCGATCTCGTGCTCGGCGGCTGCGCCATCTTCGAGGCCATCCGGGAGCTTTTTCCGGCCTCGCGCACGCGCATCGCCGACAGGGGCTTGCGCGAGGGCATGCTTCTGGAGCTGATGGAAGCCGACGGCGCCGTGCCCCGCGAATCCTGAAAGATTCGCGCCCTCGACGCGGGCGCCCGGAACCGCCACAATGAGAGACGATTCGGAACGCTCTCTTGCCCGGGCGAAGCCCTGACCAAATGAAAGACGAACTTCACCAGCCTCTCGGACGGCCCACAGGCGCGAAGAGGCCGGATACGCCCGCCCCGAAACGCGGGCTTTGGACCGGGGTCGCAATCTTCGGGGCGCTCGCCCTCGGCGGAGGCGTTTTCGCCCTGGTCTCCCACGATCCTCTGCTTGCGACGCTGGGCGGGCGGCCCTATGCGGTCGCCAAGATCGAACCCTACCAGCCTCCTCCGCCGCAACCCGCGCCCCCGGCTCCGCCCGCCCAGCAAGGCGCGCCCGCGACGGCCGAGGCTGCGATTCAGCCGGGGGGCCGCGACCATGTCGTCACCGTGGGCGAGATCGAACAGCAGAGCGGGGTCAAGGTCCTCCGCAACGGCGCGAGCGGGCCTGGACCGATCATCATACAGGTGCAGCCGGAGGATTCCGGCGTGCGTCTCGCGCCGGCGCCCGACCGCCGCATATCCGAAAAAGGACGCTATGGCGTGCTTCCGCGCATCGGCGCGGAGGGCGCGCGGCCCATGGACATTTACGCGCGGCCCTATGTTCCTTCGCCGCGCCTGAAACCCGGCGCTCCCCGGATCGCGCTCGTCGTGGGCGGCGTCGGCCTGAACCCGCAAACCACCGAGGCCGCCATCAACGAACTGCCGGAGGCCGTGACCCTGGCCTATGCGCCCTATGGGCCCGGCCTCGAATCCTCCGTCGCCCGCGCCCGCGCCCGCGGCCATGAGGTGCTGCTGCAGGCTCCCATGGAGCCGTTCGATTATCCCCAGAATAATCCCGGGCCGCATACGCTGCTCGTGGAGCGATCGGGCGACCTCGACGACCTGCTCTGGCTCATGAGCCGTTTCCCGGGCTACGCCGGGGTGATGAATTTTCTCGGCGGCCGCTTCACCGCGGACGAAAATGCGCTGACGCCCGTTCTCGCCGAAATCGGAAAGCGAGGGCTTTTCTTCCTCGACGACGGGGCGTCGCCGCAATCGCTCGCCGCAAAGACGGCCGATCAATTGTCGCTGCCGGAAGCCCGCGTCGACGTGATTCTCGACCAGACGAGCGCGCCGCAGTCGATCGACGCCGCGCTGGCGCAGCTGGAAGAGCGGGCGGTTCAGAACGGCTCCGCCATCGGTTTCGCCAACGCCCAGGCCCAAACCATTTCCAGGCTGGCCCGCTTCGCCAGAGAAGCCGAAAAACGCGGACTGGCGCTGACGCCGGTCTCCGCCATGGCCTCTCGCGGGGGGCGGACGGCCGCCGCAAGCGGAGCATCCAAATGAACGCGTTGGGATACCGGCCTTGCGTCGGCGTCATGCTGCTCAACGATTCGGGTCTGGCCTTCATCGGGCGCCGCCGCCCCAAGGGCGCGCAGGATCTCGTGAACGCCCGCTTCGAATGGCAGATGCCGCAGGGCGGCGTGGATGACGGCGAAGAGCCCGAGGCCGCCGCCTTTCGCGAGCTCTATGAAGAGACCAACGTGCGCAGCGCCACGATGCTCGGGGTGATAGAGCCCTGGCTGAGCTACGATCTGCCGCCGGAGGCCGGCCGGCGCTGGAGAGGCAAATATATCGGCCAGACCCAAAAATGGTTCGCCATGCGCTTCACCGGGAGTGAAAGCGAAATCGACATCGCTCGTCCCGCAGGCGGCGCCCACCAGCCCGAATTCGACGCCTGGCGCTGGGAGAGACCTGCGCTGCTGCCCGAGCTGATCGTGCCTTTCAAGCGCCATGTCTATGAGAGGGTGATCTCCGAATTCACTCCTTTCTTCGAGGCCGGGACGTAGAACGCTCCCGAAAAGTCTGCAAAGTTTTTGTTTTGACGCGTTTCCCACGCCAAACCGGCATGCACTTCGGCCGGAAACGCTCGAAACGGCTGCGCCGAAACCTGGAGCGGCCGGACCAGAGGCCTTTGCGCCCGGTCAGAACGGCGCGGGCGATTCGCCCCTGTGGATGGCCTCGGCGAGCGCGGTGAAGGCGCCGTCCTCCCGATGCAGAACGAGCGGCGCGCAGAGGGTGAGAGGGGCTCTGGAGCCTTTCACGCCCTTCAGCAGCACCCGCGTCGCGGCCTGTCCCTCGCGCGGAAGGACGGGCAGAACGACCAGGGCGCCGAGGCGGCCCTGCGCGGCAGCCAGGCAGTCGGCAAGGGCGTCGGCGCGGTGGATCATTGCGAAGAGCCCCCCCGGCCGCAGCAGCGACAGGCAGGAGCGCACCCATGTCTCGAGAGGAGCGGACTCGACATGGGCGAGGGCCTTGCGCGAATCGGGCGTGACGCGGATTCGGCCGACCTGAAAAAACGGCGGATTGGTCAGGACCAGATCGGCCGCCTCGGGAACGAGCCCCGCCGCCCTTCGCGATGCGGGATCCAGCAGGTCCGATTCGAAAACCCGCGCCCTCGCCCCGAAACCGTTGAGCTCGATGTTTTCGCGCGCGAGAACGCAGGCCTGCGGCTCGATTTCGACGAGCCCGACGCAGAGGCTCGGGGCCAGGGCAACGGCGCTCAGGCCCACGGCCCCGGCCCCGGCCCCGGCGTCGAGGAGCAGCCCCCCGGCCTCGCGCGGAACCGTACCGGCGAGCAGAACGGCGTCCGTGCCCGCCCGATGGCCTCTCGCGCCCTGGCGCAATGAAATCCGGCCGCCCAAAAAGCGGTTTTGCAGCTCCGTCATCGCAAAAGGAGACTAGAGGTTCGCCCGCCGCGGGGCGAGGCTGTAATGGCCCGCTGGGGGCAACCAACTGAAAATAAGCCATAATAGGGCAAGCTTGGCCGTGTGCTCGATAGACCCGCGTAACCCGACTTGCCGCATGCGGCGCAAAGCCGTAAGTTCCCCGGAAAGAAGCGCAAATACAACATAGGCTGCAGGGGGCTCCGTGGGCATCGTCGTTCCGCTCGAAGAGAGAGAGAAACAAAAACCTGCGGGGATCGAAAGTCTTCTGGAGTTGATCCGTCCGGATCTCGAACGCACCAACCAGCTCATTTTGCAGCGGATGGGATCTGACGTCACCACTATTCCGGAGGTGGCGAATCATTTGATTTCCGCCGGCGGCAAAAGGCTGCGCCCCATGCTGGTTCTCGCGACCGCCGGCATGTGCGGCTATAAGGGCGACGGCCAGATCAAATTCGCCGCCGGCATCGAATTCATGCACACAGCCACGCTGCTCCATGACGATGTGGTGGACGAAAGCGACATGCGCCGCGGCAAGATCGCCGCCCGCATGCTGTGGGGCAACGAGACCTGCGTGCTGGTGGGCGATTTTCTGCTCGGCCACGCCTTCAAGATGATGGTCGAACCCGGCGTGCTGTCCTGCCTGACAGTGGTGTCCAACGCCGCGGCGGTCATCGCCGAAGGCGAGATCATGCAGCTCAACGCCGCCAAAGACACCCAGACCACCGAAGACGCCTATATGGGGGTGATTCGCCGCAAGACGGCCGAGCTCTTCGCCGCGGCGGCCGAGGTGGGCGTGATGCTGGCCGGACGCCCCAAAGCGGACGAAGCCGCCGCGCGTAGCTACGGCATGAATCTCGGCATCGCTTTCCAGCTCATCGACGACGCGCTGGATTATGGCGGCTCCTCCGCCAAGCTCGGGAAGAATGTGGGCGACGATTTCCGCGAAGGCAAGATCACGCTGCCGGTGGTGCTGGCTTTCAGGCGCGGAAACGAAAACGAGCGCGAGTTCTGGCGCCGCACCCTGGAGCGCGGCGAAATCAACGACACCGACGTCGAAACCGCCTGCGGCCTGATGAAAAAGCACAAGGCCCTGGACGACACCATCGAGCGCGCGATCCACTACGGCGCCATCGCCAGGGACGCGATGGAGATATTCCCGTCCTCGCCGTGGAAAAGCGCCCTGCTCGAGGTCGTCGACTTCTGCATCGAGCGCGTGTACTGATTCCGAGGCGCCCGGCTCGACCGCCGGGCGCCTCCTCGGGCCTTATCGGTTCACAGCCGGGACTCTTCCAGCACGCGCAGCAGATAGCCGCCATAGCCGCTCTTTGAAAGCGCCTTGGCGGCGGTGCGGAGGTCGTCCGCGGAAATCCAGCCCTGCTGAAAGGCGATTTCCTCGAGACAGGCGATGCGCTGGCCCTGGCGCTGTTCTATGGCGCGGACATATTCCCCAGCCTCCAGAAGCGACGCCGGCGTGCCGGTGTCGAGCCAGACGAATCCGCGTCCGAGCCGCTGGACGTTCAGATTTCCGTTCTGCAGATAGATGCGGTTGAGATCGGTGATCTCGAGTTCGCCTCTCGGCGACGGCCTGAGTTCGGCTGCGAAACGAGGCGCGCGTTCGTCATAAAAATACAGACCGGTGACGGCCCAGTTGGACTTCGGATGCGGCGGTTTTTCCTCGAGCGATATCGCGATCCCCTTTTCGTCGAATTCGACGACGCCGTAACGCTCGGGATCGCTCACATGATAGGCGAACACCGCGGCGCCGGAATTCACCCGCGCCTCGAACAGCGACTGCACGAGGCCGTGGCCATAGAAGATGTTGTCCCCGAGGATCAGCACCGACTTGTGGCCTTCGACGAAGTCGGCGCCGATGATATAGGCCTGGGCCAGGCCTTCGGGTTTGGGCTGCACCGCATAGGAAAGGCTCACGCCCCATTGCGCTCCCGTCCCGAGGAGGCGCTTGAAATGGGGCAGGTCCTCCGGTGTCGAAATGAGAAGAATTTCCCGGATGCCGGCGAGCATGAGCACGCTCAAGGGATAATAGACCATCGGCTTGTCGTAGACCGGCAGCAACTGCTTGGAAGTCACCAAAGTCATCGGATGAAGCCGGGTGCCGCTGCCTCCCGCCAGAATAATTCCGCGCATTGTCACATCCTTTTATTGGTCACGGCAAAAGGCGCGCGACGCAGTCCGAAACCGAATCTCGCCATTGAGGCAGAATGACGCCGTAGGCTTGTCGAAGCTTGCTGTTGTCGAGGCGGGAATTGGCCGGGCGTCTGGCGGGCGTGGGATAATCCGCAGTCGCGATGCGATTGATCCGCACCGGCTTGCGTCCACGCCTTTGCGCCTGCCCAAAAATCTCTTCGGCGAAGTCGGCCCAGCTCGCCTCGCCTTGTCCGGTCATGTGAAAAACCCCGCGCAGCGCGGGCGAGGGATCGACCACGATCCGCGTCGCGATCTCCAGAACGGCGTCGGCGATGTCGAGCGCGCTGGTCGGGTTTCCGATCTGGTCCGCGACCACCCCGAGTTCCTCGCGCGTCTCGCCGAGGCGCAGCATCGTCTTCAGAAAATTGGCGCCGAAGGGGCTGTAGACCCAGGCGGTGCGCAGGACGACGGCGTCGGGATGGGCCGCGAGAACGCGCTGTTCGCCTTCGAGCTTGGAGCGGCCATAGGCTCCGGTGGGCCCGGTCGCATCGTCTTCGCGATAGGGCCGCTCGAGCGCGCCGTCGAAAACATAGTCGGTCGAGATATGGAGCACAGGAACGCCGAGTGCGGCGGCGCTGCGCGCGACATGGCCGGCGCCTGCGGCGTTGACCCGCATGGCGCCGTCCTCATCCGATTCCGCCTTGTCGACCGCAGTATAGGCGGCGGCGTTCACGATCACGTCGCAGCGCGCCGTCTCCAGCGCCGCCGACACGCTGCTCGCGTCGGAAAGATCGAGCTGCGGCCGCCCCAGAGCGATTATCTGCGCGCGGGAGCCGCCCCTTTCGAGGAGAGAAGCGACCACCTGGCCCTGCAATCCCGTCACTGCGATGCGCATCGTCGGCCTCATGCGAAAGCATCGACGAGATCGCGCAGGCGAGGCCATTTGCGATCCTTGTCGGAAAGATGAGCCCGATCCGGAGCCACGGGCCAGTCGATGCCGAGATCCGGATCGTCGAAGGCGAGTCCGCGATCATTGGGCGCCGAATAAAAATTCGTGACCTTGTAGAGAAATTCGGTGTTCGGCTCGAGCGTGCAGAAGCCGTGCGCGAAACCGGCCGGAACGAGAAGCTGACGCCAGTTCTCGGCGGAGAGTTCGACGGCGACATGGCGCCCGAAGGTGGGGGAGGAGCGTCTTATATCGACCACGACGTCGAGCACGCGCCCGCGGGAAACCCGCACCAGCTTGGCCTGCTCGAAAGGCGGGGTTTGAAAATGCATGCCCCGTATCGTGCCGACCTCGGCGGAAAGCGAATGATTGTCCTGGACGAAGTCATATTCCAGACCCGCCTGAAGCCATGTCCGCCGATTGTAGACCTCCGAGAAAAATCCCCGGTTGTCGCCGTGACGTTTCGGCGTGACGATCTTCACGCCTTCGATCGCAGTATGCTCCACCAGCATGGGCGTAAGTCTCGCTTGCTATTTTTGAAATCAGGCGAGCCGTCCCAGCCGTTCGCCGCGATATTTTCCGGAGCGGATCGCCTGCCACCAGGCCTCGTTGTCGAGGTACCACTGGACGGTTTTGCGCAGGCCGGTTTCGAAGGTTTCGGCCGGCCGCCAGCCGAGTTCGCGCTCGATCTTCGAGCAGTCGATGGCGTAGCGCAGATCATGTCCGGGCCGATCCTGGACGAAAGCGATGAGGTCGCTGTAGGAGCCGGCGCTTCTGGGACGGATTTCGTCCAGTATCGCGCAGATCGTCCGCACCACCTCGATATTCGTCTTTTCGTTCCGGCCGCCGACATTATACGATTCGCCGATCTTGCCTTCGCGCGCGACGAGCATGAGCGCGGCCGCATGATCTTCGACATAGAGCCAGTCGCGGATGTTTTCGCCGCGACCGTACACGGGCAGGGGCTTTTCCTCGAGGGCGTTGAGAATGACGAGCGGAATCAGTTTCTCGGGGAAATGATAAGGCCCGTAATTGTTGGAGCAGTTGGTGACGATGGTGGGCAGGCCGTAGGTCTCCCGCCACGCGCGCACCAGATGATCCGATCCGGCCTTGGACGCCGAATAGGGCGAATTCGGGGCGTAGGGCGTGTCCTCGTGGAAAAAGCCCTCGGGGCCGAGCGTGCCGAACACCTCGTCGGTCGAGATGTGCTGGAATCGGAAATTGGCGGCCGATTCGGCGTCGAGACCGCGCCAGTAGGCCAGAGCCGCCTCCAGCATGGTGAAAGTGCCGACGAGATTGGTCTCGATGAACGCCGCGGGTCCATCGATCGAGCGGTCGACATGACTCTCGGCGGCGAGATGCATCACCGCCTGCGGTCTGAAATCCGCGAAGGCCCTGTCCACCGCGGCGCGGTCGCAAATATCTGCGCGGAGAAAGGAATAGCGGGGATTGTCGGCGATGGGAGCGAGCGAGTCGAGATTTCCCGCATAGGTCAGCTTGTCGAGAACCAGAATTTCGTCGTCGCTGCGTTCGATGAACCGGCGAGAAACGGCGGAGCCGATGAAGCCGGCGCCGCCAGTGATCAAAACCCGCATTCGCGCCTCGTCTTTTCATTGCGCCAAGTATGCGGCCAGCTATAAACCGCCCAAACCGTCTTGGCCACCGCGACGAGGGGCCCTCCGCCCCTGGAAGGCTGCCGGCGCCGGCGCGCCGCAATTGATCCACAGCGTGACATGCGGCTGTGATGCAATTATTGGATATCGCTTGCTAACCTCTTGCGACCTGCACTACCAGAGAAGCGAGAGCGCGCCTTAAAGAGAGTTTTTTCGATGCACGGCAAGATTCCTTCCAAATTGACGCGAGCGATCGAGGGAGGCGCCGAAGACGATGCGATCGACCTGCGCCAGGTGCAGGACTTCCTGCACCGCCGCTGGAAACTGATCCTCGCCTGCGCCGCGTGCGTGATGGTTCTCGCCTTTCTGATCACGCTGACCATAGCGCCGCGCTACACCGCCATGGCGCAGGTGCTGCTGGAGCCGCGCAAGGAAAAGATCTTCGGCGGCGACAACATCCTGCCCGAGCTCAATCTGGAGACCGGCAACGTCGACAGCCAGCTTTCCGTGATCCAGTCGACCAATCTGCTGCGCCGGGTGGTGGAAAAGGAAAAGCTGACCCAGGACCCCGAATTCGGCCCCAGCGCGCACACCGGCCTGCTCGGCTTTCTGGCCGGGCTGCTGCGGTCCGACGAGGCGGACAAGAGCGGCTCCGGCGCGGGGAGCGGCATTCCGCCGGAGGTTCTGAACTCGATCAAGAAATTGAAGGACGCTCTCGAAGTCGCCCGCGTCAACCGCACCTATGTGCTGTCGATCTCGGTGACCTCGGAAGACCCCGCCAAGGCGGCGCGCCTCGCCAATGCGGTGGCGGACGCCTATGTGGTCGATCAGCTCGACGCGCGCTACGACGCCGCCAAACGCGCTTCGGTGTGGCTGGCCGAGCGCATGGAGGGGCTGCAGGACCAGCTGCGCCAATCGGAAGAGGCGGTGTCGCGATTCCGCAAGGAGCATAATCTCCAGGGCACCGGCGGCGAGAACAAGGTCACGATTTCCGAGCAGCAGCTTTCCGAGCTCAACGGCAAGCTGATTTCGGCGCGGGCCGACGCCGCCGAGAAGCGGGCCAAATACGAGCAGGCGGCGCAGGTCACCTCGCGCGGCGGCAATGTGCAGGCCATCCCCGACGTCGTGCATTCCTCGGTGATCTCGGAGCTGCGCCGGCAGCAGGCCGAAGTGGCGCGCAAGGAGGCCGATCTTCTCGCGCATTACGGCGACCAGCATCCGCTGCTGATCAACGCGCGGGCGGAGCGGCGCGACATCGACCGCTCGATCGCCGAGGAAATCAAGCGCATCCTGATCAATCTGAAGAACGATTACGACGTCGCCAAATCGCGCGAGGCCTCGCTGCAGAACAGCCTCGACCAGGTGACGGGCCTGACCGGGCAGGACAACGGCGTCGCGGTGCGGCTGCGCGAACTGGAGCGCATCAACGCCTCGAACAAGACGCTGTTCGAGAATTTCATGTCGCGCGCCAAGATCACCCAGGAGCAGTCGAGCTTCGAGGAGCGCGAAGCGCGGGTGATCTCCCCGGCGACCAAGCCGATCTCGCCCTCCTTCCCCAAGAAGGGCGTCGTGGAGGCGCTGGCGGGGCTGGTCGGCCTGCTGCTGGGAACCGGCGGCGCGATCGCGCTGGACATGCTCAACTCCGGCTTCTCGAGCTCGCGCGAGGTCGAGGACAAGCTGGGCTATCCGGTGCTGGGCGCTATTCCGCTGCTGGCCGAGAAGGACCGCCGGATCGACGGCAAGGTGGCCGACCCCGGGCAGTATCTGCTCGCCAAGCCGCTGTCGCGCTACGCCGAGGTGGTGCGGGCGATCCGCGTCGGCATCCAGATGGCGGACGTGGACCATCCGGCCAAGGCGATCCTGATCACCTCCTCGATCCCCAGCGAAGGCAAATCGACGCTGGCGCTGAGCCTGGCGCTGTCGGCCGGCAAGGCCGGGCAGCGGGTCCTGCTGATCGACGGCGACCTTCGCCATCCGTCGACGAGCAAATATTTCGGGCTGGAGGACAAGCCCGGGCTGGTGGATTTCCTGACCGCCGGCACGCCCTTCGAGCAGATCGCCTCGCAGCAGCTCGGCGTGACCGTCATTCCCGCCGGCATGAAATCGCAAAATCCGCCCGATCTCCTCGGCTCGGAGCGCATGAAGCGCTTCGTCGAGAAGCTGCGCGACGTGTACGATTACATCGTGATCGATTCTCCCCCGGTCGAACCGGTCATCGACGCCAAGGTGCTGACGCCGATCGTCGACAAGGTGGTGTTCGTGGTGCGCTGGCAGACCACCAAGCGCGAAACCGCCGCACACAACACCGATTATTTCGCCAGCGGCCATAAGCTCGCCGGCGTCGCCCTTACCGTCGTCGACGAAAGCCAGACCCCAAAATACGGAGCCTATGGACACTACAGCGGCTATTACTACAAAAAATACTACCACAATTGAGGTCGGGTATGCCGCCGCTGCGCTCCGCGGGGCGCGGCGCAGGCGCGCCCGGAGCTGACGGAACAAAAACGCCCCGCCGTTACATCCACGGTCGGGGCGTTTTCGTCGGCGGCGCTCCGCTCGGAACCCAAGCGAGCGCCAGGCCGGATCGACAAGCCGCAGCCTTCTCCTCGCGAAAGCCCCAGGGGGATTCGCGACATGGTCAACGACAGCGAACCGTCTCTGGCGTTAATTTAGAAACCCGATTGGTTAACGCAAGGTTAAGCGACGCCATCCGGCCAGCCCCGCGACCGTCTTTTTCTGGCGGGAAAGCGATCCATATAGGCATGAGACTCTCAGGGCTCGCCGCACGCGCAACCAGGCGAGACCGCAAGGCAGCATTAATTTCCTACGGCCAAGGCGCTTATGCTCCTGAACTGGACCACCCGTGAGAAATTACACAAAGACATCGAGCTGATCGAGCCTGCGCCCGGCGGCTCGGCCCCGTCGGGAGAACAGCGCAAGAGCGCGCGGGCCGCATCGAATGGCGGAGGATCCGCCATCCCGGCTTTTCATGAGCGCCCGCCGTGGCTCGGGGCCGATCTCCAGACGCTGCGCAATTTTCTTTGCGGCGGCCCTTCGGATTTGCTTGGAGGCGAACGGCTCCTGCTGCCGATGCGGGACGGCGACATGCTTGCAGCCCGGCTCGATCTGCCCGCGCAATCCCGGGCTCAGCCGCTCGTCGTTCTGATTCACGGCGTCGCCGGCTCGGAGGCCAGCGTCAATATAGTGACGACGGCGCGGCGCCTCGTCGCCTCGGGCTGGCCCGTATTGCGGCTCAACCTGCGCGGCTCTCCGCCTTCGCGCCCGACCTGCGCGGGACGGTATCACGGCGGCCGCACCGAGGATCTGGCGGAGGCGCTGCGGCGGCTTCCGGCCCGTTTGACCCGCCATGGCGTCTTCCTGGTCGGCCATTCGCTCGGAGGAGGGCTGGTCGTCAAATTCATGGGCGAGAGCCGCCGCAACCTTCCGCTGCTGGGGGCGGTCGCCGTATCCGCGCCGCTCGATTTCGCCGCCACCTGCGCCCGCATGATGACGGCGCGCAATTTCGCTTATCAAAAATATGTTCTAGACGCCTTGAAGCGCGAGGCTCTGGCCCCGGGAGCCGCGCTCACCTCCGCCGAAAAGTCCCTGGTGGCGGAGGCGAGGAACGTCTTCGAATTCGACGATCGCTTCGTCGCGCCGCATTTCGGTTATCGCGACGCCCCGCATTATTACGAGGAAAACGAGCCGAGACGTTTTCTGGCCGGAATCAGGCGGCCGACCCTGATCGTTCACGCGCTCGACGATCCGTGGATTCCAGGCGAAAGCTACGAGGCGATCGATTGGCGGCGCCTGCCCCGCATAGAAACCGCCCTATCCCCCGGCGGAGGACACCTCGGCTTTCATGGCCGCGGCAGCAGCATCGCCTGGCACGACCGCGTGACGATCGGCTGGCTCGAAGCGCATTTGCATAAAAATTGATCGTCCGTCCAACGGCGACGAGCCCCAAGATATTGATCTTACGTGGCCTCTTACGGTTTCGGCCGGTCTTTGCCATTTGTGGCGAAACCCGCCGTCCTCGCGCCATTATGCCGCAGCATTAGGCATGGAACATAAGCGGGGATACGGGATTACTATTTCCGTCGACGAAGCCAGAGCGCTTTCCGACCAGACGGAATCGTCTGGTCGATAAGAAATCGCTCCGGATTCGAAAAGCTGGAGCAAAATCTTCCCGAAAAAGTCTGCCAGCTTTTTCGGATTTTGCCCTAGGGCGGTTTTCACGCGGAGTGCGGAAATGACCTTTTACCTGGAAGGAAGGATGAGCCTCGACGGCGCGCATTTTAAAGTTTCACAGGCCTTTGCGACCATCCAGGCGGCTCTCGACGCGGCCCGGATCAAGATGCGCTGTGAGGCCGCCGCCGTCTGGATCACCGACCACCAGCAGAGGTTGATCCTCTCGGCGCAGGAGGTCGCCGCCATGCTGACCGATCTCGGGGACGCGGGACAGGCGATTTCCCCTGTGCGATCAGCCGGCGCCGCTTTGGCCTGAAGTTTTTCTCCCACCGCGCCGTCGCGACGCGACCGCCCAGGAGGCGGCGGGAAGCGCGACGCCTCAAACCCTGATGGGCCATGGTGTTTCGCTGGTTGCGTCGTCGGGCGGTCTGCACGGCTCTCGTCAAGGCCGACGCCATCGCCTTGATCGAACGGTTCGGCGACAGCGCGCTCGGCGAGGCGACGCTTCGCGCCCAGGACGAAGAACGGGTGATGGACAGCACCCGCCCCACCGGTCATTGGCGACGGGTGAAGGAAGAAATCCGCCGCAGGCAACCCGAACGCTGAGCAGGATTTGCCGGCCCCGCCGGATATGGCGGCGAGCTAGCTTAATCGGTCGAGCATCGGCATAGGCGCCGCAACCAGCCTGGGCTCGCCCAGCGCTTCGATCAACTCCAGATCAACGTGCTCGCGAACGGAAGGATCCGCGATGACGCAACCGCCGCTGGGCCAAAAGACACAGCCGGACGTCGCCTTCATCGAATCGAACATGCTTTTCCAAAATTCCGGATGGCTCGGCGCGCGCGAGACCATGAAGCCGTCGATTTGCTCGCCCTCGTCCGCATAAATCTCAGCGTAGCCGGGATGCGACGGAACTATGATCGAAGCCAAGGGTCCCGGCTATGCTTGGAGACTCAAAGCCGGCAAAAAATTCGAAGAGGAGATGCGCGACGAAGTTATGAAACAGGCTAATCGCCACGTCGGCGCCGCCCCATCGCGTGATACCGAATGGTTTTTTGCCGAACCGGAAGCCGCCGAAGCCGTACGACAGTGGTTTGAGGCAGACGAAAGGTTCAAAAGGATCAAAATATTCGTCGTACCCCCGGAGCTGTGGTGATGCCCCGTCCTCCAATAGGCATAGAAGTAAAAAGCAAAAGCAAAGATTTTTTCATCGGCGCCAATTGGGAGGCGCGCGCGGAAACACCGGATGAACTCGCCGTGCGTTTCCTGAGCATGACCGATGCTTTGAAAGAGATCGACCCCGTTTTCAGCCTCTGGACCTGTACAGGACGTTCTCCCGAGAAGCTCGAAAAGGTCCGCGACCGCTTGGCCGCCGAAATCGCCGCAAATGTCCTGCGGGACTACTGGAACAACGAGCCCTCACCTCGCGAGGGCTATTCCTTCGGCGCGCTCACACGCAACACGCCGAAAACACGCTCCTTCACCGTGTCGTGCCGGGCCGCCTCTGTCCTTAACGATGTCTTTGGAAATCGTGTCATCCTTTCAACCGATGCGGTGATCGGCTGCCGGCCAGACGCAGACGTGGTGAGCTACCGGATCTTTCGCGCTGCTCTGCTCGCGGTCGTCCACGCCTGGGACCCCGTGCACGCGAGAGCTACATCGCACCCGCTCGTTCAAACCTATGGGGGCGGAATATATTTCGGGCCGGCCTGGATGAAATATCTTTGTCCCTGGCTCGCCGAAATGATCACGCCTCCTTCCACAGTCCTTGCGGAACGTCTGCCCAATGGCGGGCTGCTGATGTCCGCCACCACCGAAACCTTCGACGTCGAAAATCCCGCGCATATGGCCGCCGCCAAAGACATGGCCAATGCCATGGCCCCGCTCGAGCGGCTTCCCTGGCCTTCCCACGGCTGATGCGGTTTTCTCGCCGCCCCTGGGGCCTGGCGCATTCCGCAATGGAGCCCCTTCTCGGGACGTGGTAGGCCTATGCCGCCATCCAGCCAGATCGGCGGCCCCCGACATGACGCCACCAGATAAACCTCAGCCCCGGCCTTTGCTGCAGGTCGAGGATTTGAGAAAGACCTATCCCTCGCCGCAGGGACCGCTCGAAATCCTCAAAGGAGCGGCGCTGACGCTGACCGAGGGCGAAAGCCTCGCCCTGATGGGCGAATCCGGCAGCGGCAAAAGTACGCTGCTCCATCTTATCGGCGCGCTCGACCGTCCCGATTCAGGCGAAATCCGGCTCGACGGCGCGCCGATTTCCCGGCTGGCGGAGGCCGAACAGGCCGCCCTTCGCTGTAAGACCCTCGGCGTCGTATTTCAGCAGTTCAACCTCATTTCCAGCCTCGACGTGCGAGCCAATCTCGCCTTTCAGGCCAGGATATCGGGACGCTTCGACCCGCAGTGGCTCGAAGAGCTCACCGAGCGCCTGGGCCTCGGCGCCCTCCTTACGCGCTATCCGGAACAACTCTCCGGCGGGCAGCAACAAAGGGTCGCCATCGGCCGCGCGCTCGCCGTGCGGCCCCGCCTCCTGCTCGCAGACGAGCCGACCGGCAATCTGGACGAAGCGACCGGCGACGCGGTGCTCGGTCTCGCGCTGGAGCTGGTGGCGGCGACCGGATGCGCCTTTTTGATGGTGACGCACAGCGCCCGTCTCGCCGCACGGCTCGATCGGCAGGCCTGTCTTTCCTGCGGCGTCGCCATCGAGGAAGACGCGCCCGGCCGCAAGGCGCGAGCGGCGCGATGAAGCGGAATATTTGGGTCCTTCTTGCGCTGCTCGCCCATTGGCGCCGCCATCCGCTCAATCTCGCGGCGCTCCTCGTCGGCCTCTCTATCGCAACGGCGCTTTGGAGCGGCGTACAGGCCCTCAACGCCCAGGCCCGCCAAAGCTACGCCGAGGCCGCCGCGGCGGTCGACGGCCCCGGCACACGGACTCTGGTCGCGCCCAATGGAGGCATGATTGCGCAGAGCGACTATGTGAAGCTGCGCCGAGCGGGCTGGAAAGTCTCGCCGGTCCTCGAAGGGACGATCCGCCTCGGCGAAAAAAACCTGCGCATCATCGGCGTCGAGCCGCTCACGCTGCCCCATGGCGCCCGGCTCGCCGGGCTCTCCCGCGGGGTCAGCCTGGAAAAATTCCTGACCCCGCCCGGAATCGGCTACGCTGCGCCGGAAACGCTCCGGAGCTTCCAGCTCGAAGCGCCGCCCCAAAACCGAACGCCCGCCCTGCCACAGGCGCAGGCCCTCCCCGAGGCGCCGCCGGGGGCGCTCGTCGTCGACGTCGGCGTGGCGCAGAAGCTTCTGAACCGACCCGGGCAATTGACGAAACTGGTCGTCGAGGCCGAAGGCCAAACGCCTCTCGGTGAAATCGTCGGCGACGCGCTCCGCATCGCGCAGCCCGAAGAGACCAGCGATCTCTCGCGCCTGACCGATAGTTTTCACCTCAATCTGACGGCTTTTGCGCTGCTTTCTTTTCTGGTGGGGCTGTTCATCGTTCACGCCGCTTTCGGCCTCGCTTTCGAACAGCGCATCGCTGCAATCCGCGCCATTCGCGCAGTCGGCGTATCGGCGGGGGCGCTCGTCGGCGCGATGCTCCTCGAGCTCTTGGTCCTGACCGTCGCGGCCGGGGGCGCAGGCCTCGTTCTGGGCTATTGGATGGCGGAGGCCCTGCTGCCCAACGTCGCTTCGACCCTCGACAGCCTCTACGGGGCCTCGGTTTCGGCGCGGCTCCAGCTCCAGCCCGGCTGGATCGTCTCGGGACTAGCGATGGCGCTCGCCGGCGCCCTGAGCGCAGCGGCGGGCGGCTTGTTCCGGGCCTTCCGCCTGCCGATATTGGCGACCCGGCCGCAGGCGTGGCGAGAGGCCCACCGCCATTATCTTCGGCGGCAGGCGCTCTTGGGAGCGGCCGCCATCGCAGGCGCCCTCGCCCTGTCGGCCTTCGGCCAGGGACTCGCGGCCGGCTTCGCCCTGATCGCCGGCGGATTGGTGGGCGCGGCCCTTATCCTGCCCGTGGTCGTCGACGGCGCGCTGCGCCTCGGCGAAAAGTGCTCCAAGGGTCCGATCGCGCAATGGTTCTGGAGCGACGGCCGCCAGCAGCTGCCCGGTCTTTCCCTTGCGTTGATGTCCCTTCTGATCGCGCTCGCCGCCGATATCGGCGTCGGCGGAATGGTGGAAGGCTTCCGCGTCTCCTTCACGCGCTGGCTGGATGAAAGATTGATCGCCGAGGTCTATTTCGAGGCGAGAGACGACGCGGCAGCGGCAAAGATCGAGGACTGGCTGCGGCGTCGCCCCGAGGTCGAGGCGATCTTGCCGGCATGGAGGACCAGGACCAAAATCGATCCCTGGCCTGCGGAGGTTTTCGCGATGCGCCCGCACCAGACCTACCGGGAGCATTTCCCCTTGCTGGAGCAGAGCGAAGGCGCGTGGGATCGTCTGGCGCGAGGCGACGCGGCTTTGATCAGCGAACAGCTCGCCCGCCGCCTCAAGCTCGGCCTCGGCGACGCCGTCGACGTTCCGACCGAGGCCGGAATCCGGCGCGTCGCGGTGGTCGGCGTCTATGCCGATTACGGAAATCCTTTCGGGCAGCTGCGCGTCGACGCCGCCGCATTCGAACGTCAATGGCCGCATGCGCCCCGCATAAACTACAGTCTACGGGTCGCCCAGGAAAAAGCCGCCGGCCTCATCCGCGACATGCAGGAGGAGATCGGCCCCCTGCTCGCGCGCCTCGTCGATCAGGCCTATGTCAAGCAATTGTCTCTTTCGATCTTCGAGCGCACCTTCGCCGTCACCGCGGCGCTGAACGTCCTGACCCTGATCATCTCGGCGACCGCGCTTCTCTTCAGCCTGCTGACCATCGGCGAAATGCGCCTCGCCCAATTGGCGCCGGTCTGGGCCCTCGGCGTATCCAGGCGCCGCCTCGCCGGGCTCGAGCTGATCCGCGCCCTGGTCTTCGCCTGCGCCGTAGCATTCTGCGCCCTGCCGCTCGGCCTGTTCATGTCCTGGTGCCTCGTCGCGGTGGTGAATGTCGCAGCCTTCGGCTGGCGGTTGCCCTTCCATGCCTTTCCAGCCCAATGGGCGCAGATCTTCGCCGTCGCTCTCGCAACCGCTTTGGCGGCGGCGCTTTGGCCCGCGATCAGGCTGGCCCGCAGGGAGCCCGTCGATCTCCTGAGAGTGTTCGCCAGTGAACGCTAGAAAAGTGTTTTCAAGCGGAGTCGACGCCGGTTTGTGTGAAGAAAACACGATCGAACAAGGAATCATGGAGTATTTCCGGTTCAATCTGAACCGGAAATACTCCACCGGTCTCGCCGCAATGCTCTGCCTCGCCTCCCTCTCCGCGGGAGCCGGGGAGATTCGCGGGCTGGGTCGGAACGCGCCGGGATATTTGACGGCGACGCCGGGCGTGGAGCTGGCCTTTCCGCGCGATTACGGCGCCCATCCGGGTTTTCGCGTCGAATGGTGGTATCTGACCGCCAACCTCCACGACCGCGCCGGCGCCGCTTATGGCGCGCAATGGACGCTGTTTCGCGTGGGGCTGGCTCCTGGGCCGGAAGGAACCGGCTGGGAGAGCGGCGCCATCTTCATGGGCCACGCCGCGGCGACGAGCGCAAGCGAACATCTTTTCGCCGAGACTTTTGCACGCGGGGGCATTGGCCAAGCCGGCGTGAGCGCCGAACCTTTCGAGGCCTTCATCGACGACTGGTCGATGAAGGCGCCAGGAGAGGGAATATCCCGGCTCTCCGTCGCCGCCGAAGGAAACGGTTTCTCTTACAAGCTTGCGCTGACCTCCGAAAAGGGTCCGGTCGCCCAGGGCGACCGCGGCTACAGCCAAAAGTCGGAGACCGGGCAGGCCTCCTATTATTTCAGCGAGCCATTCTACGCCGTCGAAGGCGAGATCCGGTTGCATGGAAAGCCGGTGAGAGTTTCCGGCCGGGCCTGGATGGACCGCGAATGGAGCGGGCAATATCTCGCCCCCGAGCAAAAGGGCTGGGACTGGTTTGCGCTGCATCTTCCTGGGAACGAGAAACTGATGCTTTTCCGTCTGCGGAGCGTCACGGGGCGCAATTTTCTCACCGGAAACTGGATTTCGGCCACAGGCGAATCGCAGCAACTGGGCCCCGGCGACATTTCGATCGAGCCGCTGGCCGAGACCCGGCTGGAGGCCGCGACGCTGCCGACCCGCTGGCGCCTCGGGGTTCGAAGCCACGGCCTCGATATCGAGACCGCGCCGCTCAACCCTTCGAGCTGGATGGGGACCAGATTTCCCTATTGGGAAGGCCCGATCAGCTTTTCAGGCTCGCATCAGGGCGAAGGCTATCTGGAAATGACGGGCTATTCTCAATAGCCGAACTGCTCGCGCAGGATGCGATCCTCCAGAGAATGGCCGGGATCATGCAGCAGCACCAGCGAGGTGGCGTGGTCCATCTCGATATCCACGCTCGCGACGTCGCGGAACTCGTCATGGTCCGCCACGACCGAGACCGGCCTTTTGTCGGCTTCGAGCACCTCCAGCCGCACCCTGGCGTCGTCCGGAAGAAGCGCTCCGTGCCAGCGGCGCGGCCGGAAAGCGGAGATCGGGGTGAGGGCCATCAGCGGCGCGTTGAGCGGAAGAATCGGCCCGTGCGCGGAAAGATTATAGGCGGTCGAGCCCGCCGGAGTCGCGACCAGCACGCCGTCGGCGACGAGCTCGGCCATGGCCTCCTTGTCGTTCACGAGTATCCTCAGCTTGGCGATCTGGGAGGTCTGGCGCAGCAGGGAGACGTCGTTGATGGCGTGGGCCCGGAACTCCCCGCCCTGGCCGTCGACCGCATGCATGAGAAGCGGATGAATGATCGAGCGCTTCGCCGCCCCGATCCGCTTGCGCAGCCCCGACTCGCGATATTGATTCATCAGAAATCCGACCGAGCCGCGATTCATGCCGTAGATCGGCTTGCCGTCGCCCAGGAAGCGATGAAGCGTGCGCAGCATGAGGCCGTCGCCGCCGAGCGCGACGATGCAGTCGGCGTCCTCCGGAGCGACCTCGCCATATTTGGCGACCAGCCGCTCTCTCGCCTCCTCGGCCTCCGGCGCCCCGGAGGACAAAAAAGCCAGCGATTTTGGCGATGTCGGCTGTTCGCCGCCTGCGCCGACATCCGCCTCTGCAACCGCGCCGGAACCCATGTCATCGCTTTCAATTCGCGCTCCGATCGAGCGCTGGCGTGTTTTCCCGGACATCGAATACACCCGCGCCCCCCTCGCGGAAAAGAGCCGCGGCTTCGCCCGAGCGCATTGCGCCGAATCTGTAGTTGGACTTGCGACGAGAATGCGGGCGGCGGCGTTATACGGCTTAAATCGAGCGGATTTCGCATGACCGAAAATTCCGCTTGGCGGCGCGGAGGGAAGCCGTTATAAATCGGCTTCCGTGGCGCGCGGCCGGCAGGCTCCGCGCCGCGATTTGTTTTGCGGAGCCGGCGACGGCTCCCGTTCATGAAACTCCAGGGCGTCAGGCAAGTCCCCATGGCCAATCCGATACAGTTCCTCCAGGAGGTTCGTTCCGAGGCGAAGAAGGTCACATGGCCTTCGCGCCGCGAAACCCTGATCACCACCGGACTGGTTGTCCTCATGGTGATCGCCGCGAGCCTGTTCTTCGTGGTGGTCGACTGGGCCTTGCGTCTCGGCGTGGGTCTCATGCTTCAGGTCGGAAAATAGTTTTCGCTTTTCAGGAGCCGATTCAGCGCCATGACCATGCGGTGGTACATCGTCCACGCCTACTCCAACTTCGAAAAGAAGGTGGCGGACTCCATTCGCGAGCAGGCCGCGCAGCGAAACTGCCTGGAACGCTTCGAAGAAATTCTCGTGCCCACCGAGCATGTGGTCGAAGTGCGGCGCGGTCGCAAAGTGAACACTGAAAGAAAGTTTTTCCCCGGCTATGTGCTGGTGAAATGCGACCTCACCGACCAGGTTTTCTCTCTGATCAAGAACACGCCCAAGGTTACGGGCTTTCTCGGCGCCGACAACAAGCCGATGCCGATCAGCGAGGACGAGGCCAGGCGCATCAAGGGTCAGGTCGCCGAGGGCGTCGAACGTCCCAAGGCCACCATTTCCTTCGAGGTCGGCGAGACGGTGCGCGTCGCCGACGGCCCCTTCGCCTCCTTCAACGGCGTGGTCGAGGAAGTGGACGAGGATCGCTCGCGCCTCAAGGTCGCGGTCTCCATCTTCGGCCGCGCGACCCCCGTGGAACTGGAATTCGCGCAGGTCGAGAAGGTCTGAGCCGCGGGCGATCGGGAGAAGGGCGCTTTCGCTTCCCTCGACGGGGAGGGTCGCCTCGAAGCGGCGGGGCGGGTGATTAGCGGCCTCACTTTTTTGCTTTAATTCACAAGACCTCGTTTGGAGCTTCGCGCGAGCGCTGCTGCGCTAGATCGACTCGAAAGTGGATGGTCTTCGCGGCGAGATCGCCGACGTCCGCTCCGAGGTCAAATCGCTGCGCGCGGATGTGGCGTCGGACCTCATGAGCCTAGAAAAGAGAATGGGCGAGCAGGAAAAGCGCTGAGCGATCAGATTGTTGGCCTGCGCCGTTCCGTGATGGAACATCATTGCTGGCAATAGGTCGCGGTACGTTGCTCACCGAGTTCGAAGAGCGCCTTCGCCGTCTCCAACAGCATGCCGGCCTTAAGTCCGAGGGGCGTTGAAGCATCCCCTTTTTCGCGAAGGCGACGATCCATTCGTCGCCTTCGAGGTCTCGCGTATCGGCCGCTTCTGGCGCGTCATTCCTCTCGGCGGCCAAGGTAGCGCGCAGCGACCACAAGGGGACTGCACGGCCTTTCGGCGCGGCGGCCGCCGTCGTTCAGCCTCCTGACCCCGCCGAAGTCGGATCAGAATTTCGTGCGGCCGAGCAAGTCGCCGGCGTCGAATCGGTAATTGACGCCGACGCGAACCACATGAAAGCTTACGTCCCGCGTGGCGCCGCCGGGGCCGCCCGCGCCGCCGCCCGATACGTCGTTGAAGAGATATTCCGCCTTCGCCGACCAATTGCGCGCGAAAGCCCATTCGGCGCCGCCGCCCGCCGTCCAGCCCGTCGCGACGCCGCCGCCCGCGCCCGCATAGGCGAAGCCGCCCGTGCCGTACAGCAACAGACTCGGCCCCAGCGCCAGAACCCCGACGCGTCCGCGCACCGTGCCGAACCACGGAACAGCCCCCCCGCCCTGCGCTCCCGTGAATGGCGGAACAGCGCCTGCGCCGAGGGCCGTCGGAACGAACAGAGGCGGACGCCTGCCGGAGAGGGACAGGCTGGTTCCCTGAAAATCGGATTCGAGACCCACCACGAACAGCGGGGTCAATTGATAGTTGTAGCCGATCTGGCCGCCGCCCACGACGCCGCCCCCGCTCCGTTGAGCCCATCCGCCGCCGAGGTTCAGACCGAAATACAACCCGTTCCACGACGTGGCGGGCGCTGGCTGCGGCGCGACAGCCGTCTTGCGCGACGGAAGATCGGCGGCGCTCGCCGGGCCGAGGAGCGCGATCAGAGGGAGGATGGAGAGGCTGACTTTCTTCATTTGCGTGAAATACCTGCTTTTGGGTTTTCGGCTGGATTGGCAGTGGCCCGCCAGGGCGAGGCCTGGCGGGCCACAAGTCGGCGACCGGATGGGGTTAGAAGCCGCCCGCCGAGACGACCGCTTGTTGTCGCGGCCGTTTTTTCCGACCCGGCGGGCCGGGTCTGCTGTTTTCGGTAAAGCGACGGCGACAGTCGTCTTCGCTTTGTGTGAAATTTACCCACGAACTATGCGTGGGTAAATTTCACACGTCAAGACCCCGCACGGCGGGTTCATCGTCATTTCCGATAAGAAAAAACGGGTGAGGAGGCGCGCTCAGCGCCTTGGCGGACCGCCCCCCGGTCCCCCGGGCCCAGGAAGACCGCCGGGAGGCGAACCGCCGCCGGGTCCGAACGGACCGCCAAAACCGCCGGGAGGCCCATTTCCGAAGTCGGGCGGCTGGGCCCCGGCGCCGGAATGCGAACCGTCTTCGTCGCCCGACGGCGCCGGCGCGGTCTCCCGGGCGTCTTTCATCCGCTGGCGGAAATCACGGCCAGATCCCTTGTCTCCGAGGCTTTCCGAGACGCGAAAAGTCTTGATCGACCAGCCTCCGCTCTGATCCATCACGAGGCCGATCACCGCGCGCGCCACGCCTTTGAAGGAGGCGTCGCGCGGCGTCGTCAGACTCGTCCCCGCGGCCTCGATCGTCGCGCCGTCGCGTTCGACATAGGTTTCGACGACCGCCTGCAGCACCCCGCGCGGCACCCACTCTTCCTGCGCGACAGCGGAAACGTCGAAGCCGCCGCCTGCGACGGCGCCGCGCAGCGCGACCCGCTGTCCCGCGAGCGACCGCGCGACCCCGGAAAGCGGCTGCGTTCCGATCGCGAGCCGTCCCTGGGCGTCGCGCGTCACCGTGCCGACGATCTGCTCCGCTCCGGCCTCGACGGGTTCGACGAGGCTCGCGACGATCGTCTGATCCGGCATGCGCAGTCCGCTGACGGCGACATGGCGTCCGACCGCCAGTCCGGCGGCGGCGACGCCGGGCCCGAGTTCGACCTTCTGCCCCAGGACGCGCAGGCTGCGACCCACAATCGATTCGATCGGTCCCACAACCTCGCGCAGGATGCGGATGCGCGTCGTCGTGAAGCCCGTTTCTTTGCTTTCCGCGACAAGCGACACGACATGGCCGATGCGCATGTGCGAAACATCGACGGTCCGCCCGTCGATCGTCACCTCCGCCGTCGGCGCGTAGGAGATTTTCAGCCCGTTGACGAGAATGCTGCCGAAGCCGCGGATCGTGCCGACGACGCCGGTGCCCCCCAATCCGTTGTCGATGTCGGGAAGCACGGAAATATAGCCGGTGCCCCCGAGGCCGTTGTCTTTCGGCCTTTCTTTGGCGCCTCCCCGCGCCGCGCCATCGGCGACACAGGCGAACAAGAACGCGAGGAGCCGTCGCCGATCGAGCGCGGGAAATTTTTTCACGACGGTTCTCCCGCTTGGTCTTCTGGCGCGCCGTCGCCGCGCGGCTCTCGCTCGCGATAGACATAGACGCCAAAGTTCCAGCGCCATTCGCCGCCGGCGTCGCTCCGGTGAAGCGTCTGCGCCTCGCGATTGGCCGCGAGCAACGCCTCCATCGCCAGTTTGCGGGACAAGGCCTCGAGCCGGCGCGCCGCTTCGTCGGACAGGCCTTCGTAATGCACCGCGCGCTCGAGGAAGGGCGCGGGGTTCGCGGTCACGTTCTCCACGGCCGCGGCGATATGGTCGTGCAGATTGCGGCCGAAATAATGGAGCTGGCGGTCGTCGCCGCGGTTCGGCGCGATCGCCGCCTCGGTGAGAACCACGCGGCCCTTCGCATCGAGCACGACGATTCTGCGATCCAGCCATTCGTCGAGCACCGCGCGTGGGCGAAGGTCTTTGGTCACATCCTCGACAAGTTCCTCGAAGGTGGGCCCTTTCCCCTCGGCGCCCGCGCGCCGCAGGGGAGCCGGCGCGCCGCTCTCGTCGGCGAAGCGGCGGTCGGCCAGCCACAGGGCGACGATCTGCGTGGTGCGAGACACCGAGGCCGGCGTCATGCGAACCGGAGCGCCCGCTTCGCGCAGGCGCCGGACCTCCTTGCGGTGGATCCCCGTCAGGAGGCTGATGCGGCTGTCGGTCTGCTCCTTGTCGGGCAAGGCGAAGTCGTGGACGGCGACATTGACGTAAAGCTCCCTCAGCAGATCGCAAATCGCGGGAAAGGTCGCGCCGCAGCGGATGAAGAGGCGCACGAGCGGGCGCAGCAGGCGCGCGAGCGGCTGCTGAAGCTTCTGCGCGTCTGGAAGCGCGTCGTCGTGGCTCTCCTTCATGGAGCTTTGGTAACCCGAGTCTGAGTGGGCCACAATCCCACGCCTTCTTGACGTGGGAATATTTTACACGCAAGATACGAACGTGTGATCATTTCCCACGTTGGAGTTTCGAGATGTCCTGCACCCCGCTGCGCCCCGCGGTCCGGCCACCAACAATGGCCCATGCCAAACCCGCCCTGCTGAGACGTCTGGCGGTGGTCGTCACCATCGGCGCGGGCGCCTACGCCATGTCGAGCCCCCGGACCGGCGCCGAGCCCCGCCCTTCGGTCCAGGAGATGTGCGAAGCGGCGTCGCCCGGCGAAAACGCCTCCTGCCAACCGCGCTGACCCCGAAAAGAAAGACGGAGCCGACAATGATGGACGACATCCCCTCGGTCGTTTTTTTCGACGAGGATCGCGAGGCGTGGGGTTATTCGAGCCCGGCGCGCCTCGCGCCGTGCGACCGCGACCGGCGCATCGACGCATGGCTCTCCGCCTGGATTCAGGACGAGAACCTGCATCTCATCCGCGACCGGGCCAGCAACGCGCTCGATCCGGTTTCCGCGACCCTCTACTTCCGGGCGCGGGAGCTGTACTGGACCGTGACCCGCGCGCTCGGCCTCGGCCATCTTCACGACGGCTCCCGCGTCCGCATATCCCGGCCACGCCCGCGCCCGCCGAGCGAATTCCCCCCAGCGCACGGCTTCTCCCTGCCCGGCGCCAGGCGGCTGTTCATCGACGTGACGCCGACCCATCGTTTCGGAGGGCGCACGGGCATCCAGCGCGTCGTGCGCGAGGTCGCGCGCCGCGCCCCGAACTGCGGCTTCGCGCTGCCGGTCGTCATCGAGAATGACAGGCTGCTGCCATGGTGGGATTGTCCGGCTTTGCCAAGCGAGCTTTCCTTCGCGCCGGGCGACCGGCTCGTGCTGCTCGACGCCTGCTGGGGCATGGCGGGAGAATATGCATCGACCATCCGCCGCCTGCGGGCCGCGGGCGGGAGCCTCGTCACCGTCGTGCACGATCTCATCCCGCTCACGCATCCGCTGGCGGTTTCGCCGCGCATGCGCGCGGAGTTCCGCGAATGGTTCGAGACCATCGTGATGAAGAGCGACGGCGTCGTCTGCGTCTCGCGCAGTGCGGCGGAGGATTTCATCGACTACATCCTGAAACACGCGCCGTTCGGGCGATCCGATCTTCGCGTCGGCTGGTGGAGCCTCGGCGCCGATTTCGAAGAAGACGATCGACGGCCCGTCTCCGCGACGACGCAAGCCATCTTCGCGGAGGAGACGCCCTGTTTCCTCAGCGTCGGGACGCTGGAGCCGCGAAAGGCCTATCCGATCGCGCTCGACGCCTTCGAACAATTGTGGCGCATGGGGGTCGACGCCCGATATCTCATCGTCGGCCGGCCCGGGTGGCAGAGCGAGGCGCTGGCCTATCACATCACGCATCACCCGGAATTCGGGAGGCGTCTGTTCTGGCTCGACCGGGCGAGCGACACGGATCTGCGCTTTTGCTATCGCCGCGCCCGCGCGCTCGTCTTTCCTTCGATCATCGAAGGCTTCGGCCTGCCGCTGGTCGAGGCCGCCCGGTACGGTCTGCCCGTCATCGCCTCCGATCTTCCGGTGTTTCGCGAAAACGGCGGCCGCAATGTCGATTTCGTGCCGATGCTCGACCCGCGCGCAATGGCCGAGAAGATCATGGAGATTTGCGGGCGGACCGCCGAACGGAAAATCGCCGTCGCGCCGACATGGGACGAGGCGGTGGACAGTCTTATTCAGCTCATTCACGATGGCGCTTACCAGGCCGGCGCGCGCATCGCTACGAGCCAGGGAGGCTAGCGCGTCTCCAGCCGAAGTGGACGCCGGTTCGGCGTGGGAAACGCGTTGACGCAAAAACTCAGGGCGTTTTCTGTGTTTTCGTGAAACATGAAAACGCCCCAACCCGTCTTGACCGGCTGCGGGGCTGGAAATCGCGGGCGACGCGGACGGCGCGGCCCCTTTGCTCAGATTGCGGGTCGGCCAGCGCAGTTGATCTTTTCCCCGCTATCGCCTAAAAGCCCGCTTTCCCGCGGCGCAACCCGCTTCGGGAAACGATGCGTGGCGGGCGCGCCCTTGTCGCCAAGGGGAGTTCGCGTCGGACCACGAACTGCAACCGACGGCTCGCGGGCATTTTTGCGCGCGGGGCCGTCACTCGTTGGAGAAACCCAATGGCGAAAAAAATTGCCGGCTACATAAAGCTGCAAGTGCCGGCCGGCGCGGCGAACCCCTCGCCGCCGATCGGTCCCGCGCTCGGTCAGCGCGGCCTCAACATCATGGAATTCTGCAAGGCGTTCAACGCCAAGACGGCGCAGATGGAGAAGGGGACGCCGATCCCCGTCATCATCACCGCCTATCAGGACCGCTCCTTCACCTTCGAGATGAAGCAGCCCCCGGTCAGCTTCTTCCTGAAGAAGGCCGTCGGCCTCAAGATCGGCAAGAAGCCGGCCTCCGGCTCGAAGACCCCGGGTCGCGGCTCCGTCGGCAAGATCACGCAGGCCCAGATCCGCGAGATCGCCGAAAAGAAGATGCCCGATCTCAACTGCTCCACTGTCGAAGCCGCGATGACGATGATCCAGGGCTCGGCTCGGGCGATGGGCTTGCAGGTGGTGGAGTAAGATCATGGCGCATATCGGAAAAAGAATCGCCAAGGCGCGCGAAGGCATCGAGCGCACGAAGCTCTATCCCTTGGACGAGGCCATCAAGCTGGTGCGCGAGCGCGCCAAGGCCAAGTTCGACGAATCGGTCGAAATCGCGATGAATCTCGGCGTCGACCCCAAGCATGCGGACCAGATGGTGCGCGGCGTGGTCAATCTGCCGAACGGAACCGGCCGCGTTCTGCGCGTCGCCGTTTTCGCCCGCGGACCCAAGGCTGACGAAGCCAAGGCCGCCGGCGCCGACGTCGTGGGCGCCGAGGAACTGGTGACCACCGTTCAGGGCGGCACGATCGATTTCGACCGCTGCATCGCGACCCCGGACATGATGCCGCTGGTCGGCCGCCTCGGTAAGGTGCTCGGCCCGCGCGGCCTGATGCCGAACCCCAAGGTCGGCACGGTCACGATGGACGTCGCCGCCGCGGTGAAGGCGTCCAAGGGCGGCGCGGTCGAGTTCCGCGTCGAAAAGGCCGGCATCGTGCAGGGCACGGTGGGCAAGGTCTCCTTCGACGACGGCAAGCTCGCCGAAAACGTCAAGGCTTTCGTCGACGCCGTCGCCAAGGCCAAGCCCGCGGGCTCCAAGGGCACCTATATCCAGCGCGTCGCGCTGTGCTCGACCCAGGGTCCGGGCGTCAAGATCGAGGTCTCCTCGCTCGGCGCGACCCAGCAGTAAAAGCTGCGCAGTCAATTTAAAAAAGCCGGCGGGAAACCGTCGGCTTTTTTGTTTGGGCGTCCGATCGCCACTACAAATCAGGACGCCGTCTCCTTCACGATCTGCGCCAGCGCCGCAGCTATCGCTGCCTGTTGCGCGGGCGTCAGATGCAGGCCGAGCTTGGAGCGCCGCCACAGCACATCCTCGGCGCAGCGCGCCCATTCCTCCTCGACGAGATAACGCAGCTCGGCCGTGGTCAGGCCGCAGCCATAATCCTCGCCGAGATCGGACATGGCGTGGGCCGCGCCCAGGAGCCGCCAGACCCGGGTTCCATAGGCGTGAGCCAGCCTGCGCGCGACGGTCGGATGCAGGAAGGGCTTTTCCCGCGTGAGCTGAGCCAGAAAGGCCGGAAAATCGCCGATGTCTCCGCCGGGCAGCGGCGCCGCCCTGGTCCAGGCCGGCCCCAGATGCGGGAAAAAGGGCGTCAGCTGCTCGAGCGCATGTTCGGCCAGACGCCGGGCGGTGGTGAGCTTGCCGCCGAACACGGACAAGGCCGGGGCCGCCTCGACGTCGAGATCGAAAGCATAGTCCCGCGTGACCACCGAGGCCTCGATGGCGCCGTCGTCGAACAGCGGGCGCAGGCCGGAATAGCTCCAGACCACGTCCCTTTCCGAAATTATGTGGTTGAAGCAGCGGTTTACCGAGTCGGTCAGATATTCGATCTCCTCGCCGCTGATCGAGACCGGCCCGGCGGGCTCGTCATAGGAGACGTCCGTCGTGCCGATCAGCGTGAACTCCTGCTCGTAGGGAATGGCGAAAATGATGCGTCTGTCGGGGTTCTGCAGCAGATAGGCGTGATCGCCCGCGAACAATCTCCGCGTGACGATATGGGAGCCCTTCACCAGCCGGACATGCTTGCGCGATTTTATGTGAAGCGAGCCGTCGAGCACCCGTGAGACATAGGGGCCCGCCGCATTGACGATGATCCGGGCTTCGATATCCTCGACCTCGCCGCCGCGCTCGACGCTGGCGATCCATCGGTCGCGGATGCGGAGCGCTGAAACGAACCTCGCGCCCACCCGGATTTCGGCGCCGTGTTCGCGGGCGGACAGAGCGTTGGCGACCACGAGACGAGAATCGTCCGCCCAGCAGTCGGCGTAAGTGAAGCCGCGCTGGAACGACGGACGCAAGGGCGCGCCGAGTTCGTTGTTGATCAGCGAGACCCCCTGCGAGCGCTCCAGCCGCTTCCGCGGCGCCAGATAATCGTAAAGCAGAAGGCCGATCCGCATCATCCACGCCGGGCGCAGACCCCTCTCGTGAGGGAGCACGAACTTCAAAGGCCGGATGATGTGGGGTGCAGCCCGCAGCAGCAGCTCACGCTCCGACAGGGCTTCCTGGACCAGCCGGAACTCATATTGCTCGAGGTATCTCAGTCCGCCGTGAATGAGCTTGGTCGAGGCCGAGGAGGTGGCGCAAGCGAGATCCCCCTGCTCCGCGAGAAGAACCGAAAGTCCGCGGCCGGCCGCATCGCGCGCTATGGCGCAGCCGTTGACGCCGCCGCCGATAATGAGCAGATCGTAAATCATGAGCTTCGTTTCCGAATCGATTTCCTGAAATATTAGCGCCTGGGCAGCGTCGCCGCGCCTTTTTTACGCCGCAGCCCGAGAGACGCAGCGCGGATGCGGCTCGCCCTTGCCTTGGGCGAGGCCGTCGTCTCTCAATGCGCCGAGCGCGATCCCGGTTTCATCCTCGCTGGCGGCGGGGAGCGAACCGGACGCACCCTTTCATCGGCCTTTCAGGCGATCCAGCACCGCTTTGGTGGCCAATCCGTCGGCGGGATGAACGCCTTCGCTCAACTGAAAGGCATGGACGGCGTTCCTCGCGACGCGCCCGAGCTTGCCGTCGATCGGACCGTGGTAGAAGCCGCGTTCGGCGAGCGCCTGCTGCATGGCTTTGCATTCGGCGGTGGTCAGCGGCGTCACCTTGGGCCAGGGGGTGCGCGGAATCTCGCGCCCGGCGATGCGGTCCCCGAGCAGGGCGACCGAGAGAGCATAGGCGTCCGAGATATTATATTGCCGGATGACCTCGAAATTATCGGTGATGAGAAAGGCCGGCCCCTTGGCCCCCGCCGGCAGATAAAGACTGGCCGCGCCGGATTGCGGCAGGGCGTCGCCGCCGGCGCCGGTAAAGCCCAGCGCCCGAAACTGCGAAAAGTCCATGTCATAGGCGGCAAAATCATAATCGGGCGGCAGCCGCGTCTCCAGCCCCCAGGGAAGGGCCGGGTTCCAGCCGGATTTTTGCAGAAAACTCCCGATCGAAGCGAATGCGTCGGGCTGGGAGGTCCAGATGTCGGGCGCGGCGCCGCCGGCGAAACCGACCGCATATTTGAGATAGGCGGAAGGCATGAACTGGGGCATTCCCATCGCCCCCGCCCAGGAGCCCCGCAGGCGGCGGCGCGGCGCGCCCTGTTGCAGCATCACGAGCGCCGCCACGAACTCGTCGCTGAGCTTTTGGGTCATGTGGCCTTTGTAGGCCAAAGTCGCCAGCACGCGCAGAACGTCGGCGCCGCCGGTCGCGGTCCCGAAGTTGCTCTCGACCCCGAGTATAGCGACGATGAGCTCGCCCGGAACCCCGCTCCGCCGCTCGATTTCGCTCAAAATATGGGAATATTCCCCGGCGACGGCGCGACCCCGGGCGATCCGGGCGCTGGTCGTCACGCCGGACACATAGGCCGGGATCGACACCGTGAACTCGGACTGCGCCGCCGGCCTGGCCGCCACGGCGGGATCCGGGGTCAGGTCGAGCACCGCAGCGTCGAAAGTCTCCCTGCCGACGCCCGCGGCCTCGGCGGCGGGCCACAGCCCCTGCAGGAATTGTTGAAAATCCCCGGTCTGCGCCCGGCTGCCGTCAGCGTAGGCGCAGCCGCAGACGAGGACCGCCTGCAGCAGCCGGCGCCGATCCAAACGCGCATCGAGGGAAAGCTTGTCCGATTCTTGCATGGGGTTTTCCGAACCGAAGCAACGCCCCGGCGCCTTCTTTGGAAAGTTTACACTTTCCGGCATTTCGTTTGACAGGGCCGTGACGCTGTCTTCTACTCGGGACAGAGTTTATCGACAGAAAAGGGAGCGCGGAAGTTCCGTGCAGGCAGCGTAATGACGCAATTTCCCTCGGCGACGGGTTTCATCGCCCCCATCAGGATGCGGGAGGCGCCCGCCAAAAGCGCTCCGACCGAATCCGAACTCAAGACCAGGCTGCGCTCGGTCGGCCTGCGTCCGACGGTCCAGCGGCTGTCTCTGAGCCGGCTGCTGTTCGGCAAGGGAGACCGTCACGTCAGCGCCGAAGCGCTGCACGCCGAAGCGAGAGAAGCCGGCCTCCAGATGTCGCTCTCGACCGTCTACAATTCTCTCAACCAGTTCGCGCGAGCCGGATTGCTGCGGGAAATCGCGGTGCAGGGTCCCCGCACCTATTTCCACACCCGCACCTCTCCGCACCATCATTTCATGGATCAGGCGACCGGGCGCATGTTCGACGCCCCCGACAGCTCGGTGGAATTTTCGCGCCTGCCCGCCCCCCCGGAAGGCATGGAAATCGTCGGCTGCGACGTGATCATCCGGCTGCGCCCCAAGAAGGTTTGAGGCGCAGGCCCGGAGTTCGCCGCATCAGCCGACCAGCTTCCTGATTTCCGCGCGCAATCCGTCCGCAATGTCGGGACGCTCCAGTCCAAAAGCGATGTTGGCCGCGAGAAATCCAAGCTTCGAGCCGGTGTCGTAGGTCTTGCCGTCGAACCGGACGCCGTGGAACGACTGGGAAGCCGCCAGCCCGATCATCGCGTCGGTGAGCTGGATTTCGCCGCCGGCGCCTTTCTCCCCCTTCTCCAGAATTTCGAAAATCTCGGGATTGAGAATATAGCGGCCGGAAATCATGAGATTGCTGGGCGCCGTTCCCTGCGGCGGCTTTTCCACCATGCCCTTGATCTCGAAACTATGGCCGTGGTCCGCGCCCACGCTGACGATGCCGTATTGATGGGTTTCGCTCGCGGGAACTTCCTCGACCGCGATGATGTTGCCGCCGTGCTTCTCATAGGCCTCGACCGCCTGCGCGAGGCAGCGGCTCTTGCGCGGCCCGTTCGCCAGAGTGATCATGTCGGGAAGCAGCACGGCGAAAGGTTCGTCGCCCACGATGTCGCGAGCGCACCAGACCGCATGACCGAGCCCCAAGGGCGCCTGCTGGCGCGTGAAGCTGGTGGCGCCGGCCTTCGGCAGGTCCGCCATCAGGCCTTCATATTCCTTTGTTTTGTTCCGCCGCTTCAACGTGTCTTCGAGTTCGTAGGCCATGTCGAAATGGTCTTCGATCATGCCCTTGTTGCGCCCGGTGACGAAAATGAAATGCTCTATGCCCGCCTCGCGCGCTTCGTCGACGACATGCTGCACCACCGGACGATCGACCACGGTGAGCATCTCCTTTGGCACGGCCTTGGTCGCAGGCAGAAAACGAGTGCCCAACCCGGCGACCGGGAAAACAGCCTTGCGAATGCGCTTGGTCATGCGTGATCCATTGGGTTACAGAAGGTGATGCGCCGCGCTTATAGACTATTGCGCCTTCGCGGAGTGCAACGAAAGTTATGTCCCGCCCGTTAATTTCGGGTGACGAATCGGAGCGCCCTGTCACAAGCGATGACAGGTCTTTGCGACAACAATGCGCTCCAACTCTTTAATCCGGCGTAGCTTGCCATCGCTCCAGACCATTCGGTCGAGGGCGGAAGCGCGCCACAGCGACGGGTGTCGACATGTCGGTTCTGGTGACGGGCGGCGCGGGCTATATCGGCAGCCATATGGTTCTCGAACTCCTGGACGCAGGCGAAGACGTCGTCGTGCTCGACGATCTCTCGACCGGCTTCCGGTGGGCGGTTCCTCCGCAAGTCCCGCTGGTCATAGGGGACTTTGGCGACGAAAATTTGGTGAAGGACGCGATCGCGCGCTACGGGGTGACGGAAATCGTCCACTTCGCCGCCAAAATCGTGGTGCCCGAGTCGGTCGCCCGCCCCCTGCTCTATTACTCCAACAACACGGCCAAGGCCCGCACCCTTCTGGAGACCGCGACTTCGGCCGGGATCGAAAGATTCATCTTTTCCTCCACCGCCGCGGTCTATGGCGATCCGGTGCAGAACCCGGTCACCGAGGACGAGCCGCCGAAACCCATGTCTCCCTACGGCCGTTCCAAGCTGATGGTGGAGTGGATGCTGGAGGACGTTTCGAAGGCGTCCAATCTGAAATATGTGGCATTGCGCTATTTTAACGTCGCGGGCGGCGACCCTGCGGGGCGCGCCGGCCAATCGACCCCGAACGCCACGCATCTCATCAAAGTGGCGGTTCAAACGGCCCTCGGCCTGCGCCCGAAGATGCAGCTGTTCGGGATCGACTATCCGACCCACGACGGAAGCTGCGTGCGGGACTATATTCAGGTCACGGATCTCGCGCGCGCTCACATGGACGCACTCGCCCATTTGCGCGGCGGCGGGCAGAGCCTCGTTTGCAACGCCGGCTATGCGAAAGGTTTTTCCGTCATCGACGTCATCGAGACCGTGAAGCGCGTCTCGGGGCGGGATTTCCACGTCGAGGTGAGCGAGCGCCGGCCCGGCGATCCGGCGGCCATCGTCGCAGGCAATGATCTCATCAAATCCGCCCTCGGATGGCGCCCGCAGCATGACGACCTCGAGGAAATCGTGCGGCAGGCGCTGCGGTGGGAACAGAACCTCGCCGAGCGGGTCTCCGGGAACGCCGGTCTCGACGGAATCAAAACCGGCGCTCCAGGTTCTTGATTGGGCGCATTGTTCGAGTCGTCGGGTGTTTCCACCCGACTTGAAAATCCTCCAATAAGCCGGTTTCCGGTCGGTCTCGCGCCCCGGGGCGCTTCTCGCGGGACGCTCCAATCATGCCAAATCCGCCCGATTGGAGCCGCGTTTCGTATTCCTTCGCCCAAAAATCTATGCCGATCAGTGATTTTTGCAGCGGTCGCTTCTACGGATCGCGAAGCGATCTCGCGGAAGCCGTATCATGAGAATGGAGCGCGGTTTTTCAGCGCTGATATTTGCGTCCGAAGAAAAGAGTGTGGAGCGTCTCCCATCCGACGACGCGCTCCATCTCGAGGAAGGCGAAGAAGGGAATCAGCGCCACGAACAGGATGATCTCGATCATCATGAGGGCTTGCAGCGAGCCGTCTCCCAGGGTGGGGACGCTCTGCGCCAATGTCTTGCCGTGCCACTTTCCGATCAGCGTCTCCTCGATCAGATGGAAAACGAGCAGCAGAACCGAAAAGACCGCCGCCTGGAGCACGACCGGATAGACGAGCGGCTTGTTCCTGTATCCCTGTCCAAAATGCAACGCCTGAGCGATGACGACGACTTTCGACATCGCAAGCGCGTTGATTATCGCGGCGGCCTGCTGGAACGAAAAGACGTTCAGATTGAGCATGAAGGCCTTGTGCAACGAGAACATCGTCAGCAGGACCCAGAAATAGGCGGAGATGCCTAAAAGCCTTTTCCCTTCCTCGAACGCCTTCGCCCTGATCCGCTCAAGCCTTGCGTCAGCCATGTCGCTCCTCCCGTCGCCGCAAACGGCGCGACATCCGTAAAGTCTTCATTTTACGGTCTCATTAATGACGAGCCGGATTCTCACCCGGTGTTGCGCAGGCCCGCGGCGACGCCGTTGATGGACATCAAGATGCCCTGGCGAATGTCGTCGCCGGTCTTTCCCGATCGCCAGCGCCGAATGAGCTCCATCTGCAGATAGCTCAGCGGAGTGATATAAGGCACCCGCAGCTTCAACGAATGCGCAAGCCCCGGATTGTCGGCGAGTCTCTCGCTCGCGCCGGTGATCGCCTCCAGAGCCTCGATGGCGCGGTTGTACTCCCGTTCGATCTCGGCGAAGATCTCCCTGGCGCGATCCTGATCCGGAGCCAGTCCGGCGTAATGACGCGCGATCGAAAGATCGGTCTTCGACAGGATCATGTCGATGTTGGACAGCATCACGCGAAAGAACGGCCACTCCTGGTTCATGCGGCGCAGCAGTTTCAGGCGTTCGTTTCTGTCCTCGCGGAGGAAATCGGAGATCGCGGAGCCGAAGCCGAACCAACCCGGCAGGGCCAGTCGCGCCTGGCCCCATGAGAAGCTCCAGGGGATGGCGCGCAAGTCCTCGATGCGGCGGGACGGTTTGCGCGACGCCGGCCGGGAGCCGATGTTGAGGGACGCGATCTCCGAAATGGGGGTGGAGCCGAAGTAGTAATCGACGAAGCCGGGGGTCTCGTAGACCATGCGCCGATAGGCCGCCATGCCGCTCTGCGAGAGCTTTTCCGCCGCCGAGAGGAAATCGGGCTCAGGCGCCTGCAGATCGGACAACAGGGTGGCTTCCAGCGTGGCGGCCACGAGGAGTTCGAGTTGGGTGCGGCCGATCTGGGGGTTGGCGTATTTGGCGGCGATGACTTCGCCCTGCTCGGTGAGGCGGATCTGGCCTTTGACGGTTCCCGGCGACTGCGCGAGGATGGCGTCGTAGCTCGGGCCGCCGCCGCGCCCGACCGTGCCGCCGCGCCCGTGGAAAAGGCGCATCGTGATGTTGGGCAGGCCCGAAAAGAACTCGGCCAGCGCGGTCGACGCGCGATAGAGCTCCCAGATGCTGGTGAATATGCCGCCGTCCTTGTTGCTGTCGGAATAGCCCAGCATGATGTCCTGGCAGGCGCCGGAATTTGCGACCAGCCGGGCGACGCCCGGCAGCGCATAGAACTCCCGCATGATCGGGGCGGCGTTGCGCAGATCCTCGATGGTTTCGAACAGCGGCACGATGATCAGCTCGGCCGACGCCACGCCGGCGTCGCTCGGATCGAGCGTGCCGTGCATCATGCCGGTCTCTTTCTGGAGAAGGAGCACTTCCAGGAGATCGCTGACGGTCTCGGTATGGCTGACGATATAGTGGCGGATCGACTCGTCGCCGAATTTCTTCCGCATCTGCGCCGCTTTGGCGAATATCGCCAGTTCGCTGGCGCAGTTTTCGGAATATTCCTGGCCCACCAGCCCGACGGGACGCGGATCGGCGAGGAGCCGCATCAACAGCTGCTGCTTCTCGGCCTCGGAAAGGGCCGCGTAATCGGGCGACACCCGCGCGCGCGACAAAAGCTCGGCGATGGTTTCCTCATGGCGGTCCGAGCTTTGGCGAAGATCCACCGTCGCAAGATGGAATCCGAACACCTCCACGGCGCGGATCAGCGGCTCGAGCCGCTGCGAGGCGATCACCTCGCTGTGATGCAGGCGAAGCGATTCGTCGACCGTCACGAGATCGGCCAGGAAAGCCCAGCTGTTGGCGTAGGGCTCGCCGGGAGAGAGGGCGTGGCGCTGGGCCTGCCCTCCGGTCAGAAGCTCCAGCGTGCCGGCGAGGCGGGAGTAAACCCCGATCAGGGCGCGCCGATAGGGCTCGTCGTCGCGATGGGGATTGTCGTCGCCCGAGCGCGCCGCAAGATCTTCGAGCGCCCTTGTCGCTCCCGCATATTTGCGCGAAATGGAGAGCTCGGCCCCGAGCTGATGCACTTCCGTCAGATAAAAGCGAAGCGCCGTGTCCGCCTGCATGCGCAAGGCGGTCTCGAGCGAATCCGCCGTGACGTTGGGATTGCCGTCGCGGTCGCCGCCGACCCAGGCGCCCATGCGCAGGAAAGGCGGCACCCGCAGCCCCTCGAGTCTTTGTTCTATATCGGCGTATATGTGCGGGATCTCGCGCAGGAAGGTGGCGCGGTAATAGCTCAGCGTGTTCTCGATTTCATCGCGCACGGTCAGCCGCGACTGACGCAGGAGCTCGGTCTGCCACATCTGGGAAATGCGCGCCCGCAGTTGCATTTCGTTCTGCGCGAGATCCGCTTTGGAATGAAGATTCTCGCGCCGCTCCAGAAGCGCGAAGATCGCATGCTCCACATCGAGCAGGCTTTTGCGGCGAACCTCGGTCGGATGGGCGGTGAGCACCGGCGAGATCCAGGCCCGGGACAGGACCTGCGCAATCCTCCCCGCGCCGATGGAGGCCTTGCGCAAACGGGAGAACGACCGCGCGAGACTGGGCTCCGAAGCCAGCCCCGACCTGTCGCCGCTGGCCTCCGCCCGCGCCCGAAGCTGCAGGGGATGAAGATCCTCGGCGATATTGCCGAGATGAAGGAAATAGCTGAAGGCGCGAATGACGGCGAGCGCTTCCTTGGCGGAAAGCGCTCTGAGCAGCTGATCGAGCTTGCAATCCGCCTCCGCGTCGCCGTGACGGCTCGCCGCGACGGACAGGCGTCTTATCGTTTCGATGCGCTCGAAAGCCTCGTCCCCCTCATGCTCGCGCACCGTCTCGCCCAGAAGTCGGCCGAGAAGCCGGATGTCGTCGTGCAGGCCGCGCTCGCCCTTGTGCGGCTCGGCGCGCCGATGCGGCTCGGCCGCGGGCGCCGGGACCACAGCTGCGGGAGCGGGAGAGGCCGGAGAGTTCTCTTCGACATGCATCGCGCGGGATAATCCTTGTATTGGAAACCTGAAAGGGGGAGAGCGCCGGAACTCTCCCATAGCAGGCTTTGCGACGCAATCGCTTTCCAACGGCGCCGGACCCCATGCGATTTTCGTCGGAGCGCAAACGGCGTTCGGATGAAAATTGCCCGCCATCAATTGCTTGTGCGAATCAAGGCGAGGGCGTTCCGCCATTTTCGCGGCGCGGCGCGGCGGGGGTCCGGCGCCCGCCTGGGGCGGCCGGGCGGGAACTCTTTTCCGCCCTTGTTCCCCGCGGCGCTTGGACCTATAGACCGTGCAGCGGCGAAAGATCACAACGAACGGGCGCAGGCCTGGCGAGCGGTTCAACCATGCATGACGCTAACGAAATCATCCTTTTCTCGGCCCTCGGCGTCGCTTTTGCGGCCGGACTCATCGTGCTGGCCCGCTGGGCGCACAAAAAAGTCTTCCATTTCGCGGCCTACGCCCTGCTCGCTGTTTCTTTTCTCTATGTCGGCTTCGCCATGCGCTCGGACGCTCCCGGCACATGGACGGGCATAGAGCTGACCGGCGTCGCAATATACGGATCGCTGGCCGGCCTCTCCTTCGTCGCCTCGCCCTGGTTCGCTGTCGCCGGGCTGCTGCTTCATCCCTTCTGGGCGATTTCCTTCCATTACCTCGGGACGGGCGCCGCCTTCACCGCCGCTCCCTTCGCTCTCGCCAACGCCGGCTTCGACGTCGCCCTGGGGCTCTGGGCCGCCTTTGAAATCTGGAAGTCGGACGCTGGAGAGAAGACGAAGCCGGACGCCGGCGCCCCCAAGCTCAAAAAAGGCCGCGCACAATGAACGCCCCCGCCGACTTCACGCTGCGACACGACTGGACCGTGGAGGAGATCGTGGCCATCCACGACGCCCCGCTGCTGGAGCTGGTCGCCCGCGCGAGCGCCGTCCATCGCCGTCATTTCGATCCCAACGACGTGCAGAAGGCCGCACTGCTCTCGATCAAGACCGGCGGCTGTCCCGAGGACTGCTCCTATTGTCCGCAGTCCGCGCATCATCGCGAGGTGAAGCTCGACCGCGTCGAGCTGATGAGCGTCGACGATGTGCTCGGCGCCGCAAAGACGGCGCGCGAAGCGGGCGCCGACCGCTTCTGCATGGGCGCGGCCTGGCGCTCCGCGCCGGAGGGAGCGCGTTTCGACGCCGTTCTGCAGATGGTCCGCGGCGTGCGCGAGCTCGGCATGGAGGCATGCGTCACTCTCGGGATGCTCAACCGCTCCCAGGCGGACCGGCTCGTGGAGGCGGGACTTACGGCCTATAATCACAATCTCGACACCGGACCGGAGTTCTACGGCGAGATCATCTCCACGCGCAGCTATCAGGATCGCCTGGAAACGCTCAAAGCCGTGCGCGGCGCCGGCATCGAGATGTGCTGCGGCGGCATCATAGGCATGGGCGAAAGCGTGAAGGACCGCGCCGGCATGCTCCAGACGCTCGCGAGCTTCGACCCCCATCCCGAAAGCGTTCCGATAAACACTCTGGTCGCGGTCGAAGGCACGCCGCTCGCGCAACAGGAGCCGGTCGACGCGCTCGATCTCGTGCGCATGATCGCCGCGACCCGGATCGTAATGCCGAAATCGCGCGTGCGTCTTTCCGCAGGACGCTCCTTCCTTTCCCGCGAGGCTCAGATCCTGTGCCTCGTCGCCGGCGCCAATTCCATTTTCTATGGCGAGAAGCTTCTCACCACCGGAAACGCCGGCGTGACCGAGGACGACGCGCTCTTTTCGGCTCTCGCGGAACGCAAGGGCGCGTCGGGCTGCTCGCAGGGCCGGAACTGACGAAACGAAAAATCGCGGAGGGAAGAAAGATGCCGCCTCATCGTCGCTTTCTTCTCGCCGGAGTCATGGGATGGCCGATCGGCCATTCGCGCTCTCCCAAGATTCACAACCACTGGCTGGCGCAATATGGGCTCGAGGGCGTCTATGTCCCTCTCGCCATAGCGCCAGACGGGCTCGAGCGGGCGTTGCGGGCTCTACCCGCGCTCGGATTTTTGGGCTGCAATCTCACCATCCCGCACAAGGAAGCGGCGCTGCCGCTTCTCGACAAGGTGGAGCCCGAGGCCGCGCGCATCGGCGCGGTGAACTGCGTCGTGGTCGAGCCGGACGGCTCGCTCACGGGCAAGAACTACGACGGATATGGCTTCGTCGCTTCCTTGCGCGCCGCTTCGCCGCAATGGCGCGCGGGCGACGCGCCTTGCGCAGTGATCGGAGCGGGCGGCGGCGCGAGGGCGGTGGTCGCCGGCCTGATCGACGCGGGCGCAAACGAAATCCGGGTGTTCAACCGCACCGATGAACGCGCACAGGCCCTCGCTGCGGATTTCGGGCCGCGGGTCACGGCCCATCCATGGGCGCAGCGAGACGCCGGACTGGCCGGAATTGGTCTCGTGGTCAACACGACCAGCCTGGGCATGATCGGACAACCGCCTCTGGAGATTTCGCTCGCCGCCGCGCCGGCCTCGGCGATGGTGGCGGATATCGTTTACGCGCCTTTGGAGACTGCGCTCCTCGCCGCGGCCCGGCGGCAGGGACTTACCGCCGTCGACGGGCTCGGAATGCTGATGCACCAGGCTCGACCGGCGTTTCGCGACTGGTTCGGTGTCATGCCCGATGTGACGCCGGCGCTGCGCTCGCTGGTCGCAGCGACCCTTTGACGACAGGCCCGCGTTCAGCCGAACGCGAGAAAGCCCTTCGGAGCGGCGGAGCCGACTTCTTTGGCGGCCTCGCTGGAAAGCCGCGCATAAGCTCCCAGGCGATCGGTAAAGAAGCTGGATTGCAGGGCGACGACCTCGCTCACGGTTTTCGCCTTGCTCAGAGCGCTGACGAATTCAAAGCAGGCGGCGGCGTTCTCGTTCCAGAGGTCGAAGGTCCGGCTGGGCCAGATCTCCGCCCAGACATAAAATCCGGCGGCCTTGCCCGCCGTTTCCCCGACATAGACGGTCGGAGCCGGAAAAAGCGGCGACGACAGCTCCTCGGGAGCGGCGGCGATCGCCGGCGCCTCGGCGACGATCTCGATGAGCTCCACGATTTCCGGGCTGAGCTCGGCTTCCAGGCCGCCGGCCGTTTCCGGGCTGGAGGCGACGGCCTCCGATATCGTCGCGGCGGCCTCGCCTTCACCCGATTCCGGCGCCGCCGGCTGGGGGGCGATGGTGAACTTCTTCCTTACCTCTCGCTTCTGGGTCGTCATGAACTCTGACTCCGTCTGTCTGGGCGGCTGGAGGAAGCGGCCTTTGCGCCGGGGACGAGCGCCAAGGCCGCGGGAATCGGCGGTGCGGCGACCGCTTATTTGGGCGTGGCGGCCTTTTGAATGGCTACGCCGAGTTCCTTGGTCTGCTCCTGGATCGCCGAAAACTGGTTCTTCACATATTCGGACTGCAGATGCATGACCTCCTGCACGTCCTTCGCCTGCACCAGCTTCTGGGCGAGATCGAAGGCGGCCTTGACGTTGGCCTCGGCCAAGGAAAGGGCCGTCTGGCCGACGTCCTTGGCGCCCGCGCTGAAGGGCAGGGCCGTGGTGTCGACGGAAGCGATGGCTTTTTGCGCCGCTCCAGAAAAGCCTTCAAACGCCTTGCGCGCCTGCTCCACGCTCTTTTCCGCGAAATCGCGCACTTCGTTCGGAATCTGGTAGGCTGAACCCGCCATGAAGTTTCTCCCTGGAACTTGTTTGAGCCGATTGCGGCGAAGCTGGTAAGCGCCATCCGCTGAATTTGCCCGCGCAGGCGCCGCAAGCGCAGGCGCGAGCGAATATGAACCAATCCATTGTGCGTTGCAACATGGATTGTTCGGACCGGCGACCCGGCGACCTTCGAGGAGCCGGCCGTCCCCGCGCCATTAATCATGAATGTTCAAATTACGTGGAAAGTCTTCGCATTGCGTAGACCATCCCGCGGCAAGGGATTAATCTGTCGTTAACTGAACAATGATTGCGACGAGCAGCCGCGGATTCCGACCGGCCGCGGAGGAGCGAGCGAGTCCCAGATGTCCGAGGACGAGCCTGACAATGCGGCGACAGTGATCGCCTCCGACCCCGCATTCGCCGCCCTGGAGGCGTCGGGCGCCCCGATCGTCGCCCTGGCGGGAGAACCGCTGCGGGCGGTGTACGCCAACGCCTCGGCGAAGGCGGTCTTCGGCGACGACCCTGGCGAGCGCATGCTCGCCGAGCCGGGCGACGACGCGCGCCCGCTGCGGGACATCGTCGAACGGGTCCGAAATGGAGCGGCGCCGCGTCTCGAGCGTTTGCCCATCCCGTTGCGCGACCAGGTTCGCACGGTGACGATCCTCTGCCGCCGCCTGTCCGGCGAGGGCGCGGAGGCGGTCGTGGTTCTCGCCGCACTCGGGCTGAGGGCGGCCTCGGCGCCCGCGCCGCAACCGGCAAAGGCGCAGGAGCCCGAGCCCGTCCAAGAGGAAGAACCAGCTGACGGCGAGCAGCCTCGCCTCGAGCCGCCGCGGGTCGAGGCCTCCACGCGCTCCCGCCTGCTCGATCGGCACGGCCTCATCGCCCCGCGTTTTCTCTGGAAGACGGACGCCGCGGGCCGCTTCGTCGACATCACCCACGTGCTGTCCGACGTCGTGGGCCAGAAATATTCGGATCTTCTCGGCCGCGAGGTCGGAGAGCTGTCCCGAGAACTGGGACTCGGAGCCGACTTCGCCGCTGCGCTCGCGTCCGAAAAGTCGTGGAGCGGGGTCGAGGTGGATTGGCCGATCGAAGACCCGCCCGCCAGGGCGCCGACGCTCCTCGGCGCGCTTCCGATTCACGACGCCGCGAGGCGATTCGTCGGCTTCCAGGGCTACGGCGTGATCAAGCTCTCCGAAGCGGTCCTTTGCGCGCCGGGGGCAAGGCCCGCCCCCGCATCGGGACGCCCGGCCCAAAACAGCGGGACCGCCGCCGAAGAAGCGGCCGGAATCGCCGCCGGGCCGGACGACTCCTCTCCCGACGCCGCGCATCCTGCGCCGAATGTCGTGGCGCTGCGACCCGCTTCACAGCCCCGGGAGGGCTCGAGGAACGGACAGGCTCTTTCCGCCCAGGAGCAAAGCGCCTTCGACGAAATAGCCCGGACGCTCAATTTTTCGGGCGCTTCCGCCGCTGCGACCCCGGGACCCGCCCGTGAGCTGATCGATCAGATCGGCCGGGCCATCGGGGGCGTCGCGCCCCCTGCCGGCGCCGGCGAACCGCCCGACCGATCGGCGGCGCTGATCGACAAATTGCCTGTCGGCGTCCTGATCGCCAGGGGCTCGGAGGCGCTTTACGCCAATCGGACCCTGCTCGATTATCTCGGCTATGAAAATCTGGAGTCGCTCGCCGCCGACGGCGGGCTGGCCCGCCTTTTTCTGGGCCGCGCCCCTCAATCCCTGACGTCGGCTGCGCCCTGCAGCGCGGTGGAGATCCGCGCCCAGGACGGCGAAACCCTCGGTACCGACGCCCATTTCCAGATCGTGGAATGGGAAGGGACGCCCGCCACGCTGATCAGCTTCCGCCGCCATCTCGCCTCGACGCCGCCCGGCGCGGAGGAGATCGCCGCCAGAGCCCTGGCGAGGACCCAGGCGGCGGAACTCTCGCATCTGCGACTCAAAAACGAGGAACTCGCCGCCTCCTTCGCAGCCAGTCCGGCGCCCGCCGCGGTCTTGAACCGCAAGGGGGAAATCGAGCGGGCCAATCCGGCCTTCGCCGACCTGATCGGCCTCGAAAAGGGAGCCGGCGAGAATCACAAACTCGTCCGCTATCTCACCGGAGAAGACGCGCTCCGTCTCGCCGGTCTGTTCGGCGAGGCATCGGATTCGCGCGCGCCTTCCGGAACCGAACAGCGCGATTTCGACAGGCTCAGCGCCGGATCGCGGCCCGTCTCGATAAGATTGCTCGGCTTCGGCGATCCCGCGCGCTTTCTGTGTTTTGCGGCCAGCGGCGCACAGCCGCTCGCACCAAGCCCGGAAGCCGATGCGGCTCGGGAGGAGGCGGAACGCGCCAATGCGGCCAAATCCGAGTTTCTCGCGCGGGTGTCGCATGAAATCAGGACGCCCCTCAACGCCATCATCGGATTCGCCGAGGTCATGATGGAGGAGCGCTTCGGCCCCATCGGCTCGGAACGCTACAAGGAATATCTCAAGGACGTACACACATCGGGCGTCCATGTCCTCAGTCTGGTCAACGATCTCCTCGATCTCTCCAAGATCGAGGCAGGGAAGCTGGAGCTCGTCGTCGAAGAAGTGGACCTCAACGCGATCGTCGCGGAATGCGTCTCCATCATGCAGACGCAAGCCAATCAGCACCGCGTGGTGGTGCGGCTGTCGCTGGCTCCGAGATTGCCCCGCATCCGCGCCGACGAGCGCTCGCTGCGCCAGATCCTGCTCAATCTTCTTTCCAACGCCGTGAAATTCAACGAAGCGGGCGGCCAGGTGATCGTCTCCAGCGCCTTGACCGACGCAGGTTATGTCGTGATCCGCGTCAAGGACACCGGCATCGGAATGTCCGACGACGAGATCCAGCTGGCGCTGGAGCCGTTCCGTCAGGTGGAGACGTCCCGAAAGAACTGGGGAACCGGCCTCGGGCTGCCGGTGACCAAGGCGCTGATCGAAGCCAATCACGCCTCCTTCCTCATCAAGAGCCGCAAGAACGAAGGCACTCTGGTGGAGGTGGCTTTTCCCACCGCGCAAGGACTCGCGGCCGAGTAGGTCCGTCCCGGCTCATGATCCGGCGCTCCGGCCGTCCCCGGAGCGTTTTCCGGCGGCATGAATTCGTCCGGCCGATAGGAAATGGCTCCGGTCCTCGGGGTTGAGCGCATTCTTATCGCAATTGCATGTCTATTTTTCCGAAGATGTTCTATGCGCCGACAGGCGCTCCCAAATCCGGCGCATTGCAGGAGAGCCTTTGCCGACCATCGACCTCAACGCAGACCTCGGCGAAGGCTTCGGAGCCTGGCGCATGGGCGACGATCCGGCCATGCTGCGGGTCGTCTCGAGCGCGAATATCGCGTGCGGTTTTCACGCCGGCGACCCCGACATCATGACCGATTGCTTCGCGAGGGCGGGGCAAGCCGGCGTGGCGGTCGGCGCGCATGTCTCCTTTCCCGATCTCGCCGGTTTCGGCCGCCGCGTCATTTCCATGTCTGCGCCTCAGATCGAACGCTGCATCGCCTATCAGCTCGGGGCCGCTCAGGGCGTCGCCGCCTATGCGGGGCATAGAATCGCATTCGTGAAGGCGCATGGCGCGCTGGCCAATCTCGCCGAGCGCGATCGGGAAATCGCCGAAGCGATCGCCCGCGCCGTCGCCACGGTCGATTCCTCCCTGATCCTGCTCGCCATAGCGCTGAGCGAGCAAGTGGCCGCTGGCGAACGGGCCAATCTGCGCGTCGCCCATGAGATCTTCGCCGACCGCGCCTACACGCGCGACGGCCGGCTCGCGCCCCGCGCGCAAAAAGGGGCGGTCCTCCATGAAACGGACAAGGTGATCGAACGCTCGCTGCGCATGCTGGCCGAAGGCGGGGTCATAACCAGAGGGGAGAGATTGCTCCCTACGCCCATCGATTCGATCTGCGTGCATGGCGACACGCCCCGGGCGGTCGAAATGGCGGGGGGCCTGCGCGCCGCGCTCGAAGCTGCGGGCTGGAACATCCGGGCCTTTTCGCCCCCGCCATGACCTACCCGCAGCCCCGTTTTCTCGACGCCGGCGAGGCGGCCCTGGTGGTGGAATTCGGCGACAGCGTCGACCCGGCGCTCAACGCCAGGGTCTTATGCCTCGAAGCGGCTCTCCAAAACGCCGCGCCACGAGGGATCGAAGAAACCATCCCGACCTACCGCTCGCTGATGGTTCTTTACGATCCCCTGGTCGTCTCGCGCGCAGAGCTCGTCTCGATGCTGAAGACCCTCGCCCCCGGAGGGTTTTCGAGCAAAGCGGAGACCGGTTCGCATGAAGAAGACACGCCCGAGCCGAACCGCCGGGCCGAAACCTCCCCGAAGGGCGCCTGCTGGCGCCTGCCCTGCTGCTACGATCCCGAACTCGCCGAAGACATCGCCCTCGCCGCGCAAAAACTCGATCTGACCTGCGAGCGGCTCGCAGCAACCCATGCCGGCGCAGACTATCGCGTCTACATGTACGGCTTTGCGCCCGGCTGGTGCTATCTCGGCGGCCTGCCGAGAGAGCTGGCGCTGCCGCGCCGCGCCGCCCCGCGCGGTCCGACGCCGCAAGGCGCGGTTCTGATCGGGGGCGGCCTGTCTCTGGTCGCGACCAACCCGATGCCGACAGGCTGGTATGTGATCGGCCGCACGCCGGAGCGGATGTTCTCGCTGGAGCGCGATCCGCCGACGCTGATCCAGCCCGGCGACGCGATTCGCTTCGAACCCGTCGACATTCACGCGTTCCGCGCGCTGGACGCGCGCGCCGCCAGCGGCGAAAGTCTCGCGCGGCGCGAAGAAACGCCATGAAAGCCGCGCTTCGCATCCTCTCGGCGGGACCCGGCGCGACGATTCAGGACGCCGGCAGGCGCGGCTTCATGCGCTTCGGGGTGACGCCCGCAGGCCCCATGGATCGAGGGGCGTTTCTGGCCGCCGCCGCGGCGGCAGGCGACGCCCATGGCGCAGCGATCGAGACCTCCCTCGGCGGCCTGGAGCTTACGACGCAAGGCGGCGGGATCGGGCTCGCCATCGCCGGCGGGGCTTTCGATCTCAGGCTCGACGGACGGGCCCTGCCCGCCGCCTGCGCGATTGCTCTGGAACCCGGCGCGCGTCTCTCGATCCGCGCCGGCAAGGCGGGGGCCTGGTGTTATGTCGCGCCGTTCGGCCGTTTCGCGCTTTCCCCCGTGCTGGGATCGCTCGCCACCCATTCCCGCGCAGCCATCGGGGGGCTGGACGGCCGGATGCTGCGCGCGGGCGACATTTTGGAGATAGAGAATCTCCGCCCGGCGCCGGGGCGCCCGCTGGCGATCGAGGCGCCCTGGCTGGAGCCTGCGCGAGCGAGAATCCGCGTTTTGCTCGGACCGCAGGACGATTACTTTTCCAGCGAGACGATCGAGGAATTCTTATCCTCGGAATGGCGGATTTCCCCGCGCTGCGACCGCATGGCCTATCGCCTCGAAGGGCCGGCGCTGAAGCATCTCAAGGGCCATGACATCGTCTCCGACGGCCTCGTCTTCGGCGCGATCCAAATACCGGGCGACGGCGCCCCGCTCATCCTCATGGCCGACCGCCAGCCCACCGGCGGCTATCCCAAGATCGCCCATGTGATCGGCGCCGATTTGGATGCGCTGGCGCAAATGCGTCCAGGAGACCCCGTCATGTTCGAGAGCGTCTCATGGGATCAGGCGGTCGCGGCGCGCCGCCGCCGGGCCGAAAGGGTTTTGTCGGGCGTCGAATTGGCGCCCCTAAAACAAATAGAACCGACCTCCGAATTTCTGCTGTCGCGGAATCTCATCGGCGGCGTAGTCGACGCAAAAGACCAAAATTAAGTGATTTCAATATATTCTGCATGAACCGGCTCCGCGGGCAAGCGCTACTATACTCTGAGACCCAAGTTTTCTGGTTTCGTCTCGAGCGGTTCGATCCAGAACAATCGGCAGCCTCCGGTTTATTCTCCATTAAATTATGCAACTTAAAAATTGTTATGCGATAAAGCCATAACATTTGCTTGCTGCACATCGAAGGAAGGTTTCATGCTGCCGGAGGTTGGAACATTGATCAAAACATGCGCCAGATTCATGGTCGCCCTGGGGATTGTCCTCGGCTGCGCCGACGGCGCCGGCGCGCAATCGTCCGGCCGCGTCGCTCGCTCGCAAATCACGGGAACGGGCGCCACATCCACCGGCGTCCCCACGATGACGGTCAAGATATTCAACGACGATCCGGCGAAATATGTTTTTCCGGTTTACACCACCGGAACGCGCACCGGCGTGGGGATAAAGGGCGACAACTGGCTTCAGGCCTATTTCCAGATCACAAAGCAACAGATTCTCACTGGCTCATATGATTACAAGAATGACCTGGGCTTTCGGTTTTTCGTGATGGACGGCCCCAAACCGCTCGCCATAGCGCCCGGCTCCTCCATCGAGCTCACGGTGCCGCTCTACTCCGTGATGACGCAGAACCCGAGCCCTGCTGAGAAGAACAGCTACGCCGACTGGTGGAACGGCGCGACCATCCAGATGTTTTACAGCGATACGCCGGCCCCCCCGCTCCCGTTGCAGGAGGCGGTCATGCTCGCGCGACAGCCCGGAGAAATCGACGGTCGCCCGGCCCGACGCGATCACCTTCTCCCGCACATCGCTGGATCGGCCGAGCCGACCTGCTCGGCTGGATGCGGCAAGCCGGGACAGGGCCTGCTTCTCGTGTGGAGCGCGGCCGATTTGGGCAAGGAAAATCCCAGCCAGTTGATCGAGTTCACCCTCGGCGCCCGCGTCGGGCTATGTCCCTTTGATGATTTTGCGCAATGTCAGCCGGGTGACGTTCCCAATGCTCTCGATTACCAGAACGTCGACTTCGACGTGAGCTACGTCAATATCGCCTATGGACCGGCGGCGATGGGGCCGCTCGGCAATAATCAGGTCGGCTACGTCGGCTCGCCTCAGAGCTACGAGCAGTTTTCGACCGCGATGCAGAAGTTCACAACGACGCCCCAATTCGTCGGCTGGCCACGGTACCTGTACAGATATTACAAATGGATCTTGAAGAACGGCATCTACCAGAAAACGCCGACAAACAAAGTCGATGTGGTCGCGAAGATTCCCTCGCTTCTCGAGGTTTTCGCAAACCTGACCTCGTCCACCCCGCCTACGCTATTCACCCCTGTAGCGGACCCGAGCAAATGGCCCGCGCCCGAAAGCCTGTGGCCGCCGATCAGGGCTCTCTTCGAAAACTGGATCTATTGGGCTGGCTCGGTCCCGACCGCTTCCATTCCCAATCCGCCTCCGGGCCACTGCACGGCGAGCGCCGATCCGCTCAACTCGACGCAGTTCTGCGACGGTCTCCTCAACGCCAAGGCGTTGCTGCTGGCGAACTACGCCAATTACGTGAGCATTTTTTCGACCAAGTGCAACGGCGACCCCAATGTCCACCCCGTCGACCTTTCCGACAATCTCATGATCGCCCATCTCTACGGCTGGGGTCCGTTCACCGAAAACGGATGCGATGCGAGCGTCAACAAGCTTGAAAACACTCCGACCTACAGCGACAACAATTATGCAAAATACGCTGCCGTGAAGATGCAGTTCGACAAGCTGAATTACGGGACGCTGGATAACGGCAAATATGAGTTCAACCCTTACGCCAGATTCGTCCACGGCCCCGATTACGCCAATATCCAGAACGCCTATTCCTATTCGGTCGACGACGCCGTGGGCAACATCCAGGCCGAAGGAACCGGGTTTATCATCGACGTTGGCAGCACGAGCCACCTGGAAAACCAGACCCTGGCCTCGTCCCCGATCCAGGTCACCTTCGGCTATAGCTCCTCGGATGCTGTGAGGTTCATGCGTTACTCCGTCTGCAACGACAGCAACTGGAAGGATGTAAAGCCTTACTTTACGAGCTTCATCATCAACGCAAACAATCCCCAGAACTGCCCGGTATATTTCGAGGACAACAAGGTTCCGGCGCAGCGCTACACCTTTACGGTCATGAGCGACCCGACCACCACTTTCCCGCTCTTGCCCACCGGCAATCCGTGGACTCCGCAAACCACCGCGCCGATCTACTGCAAAGGCAATCTGGAGAATCCCAACGATCCGACCAATCCCTATCGGGCTTCGAGCCGCTCATGGTGCTGCGATCTTACGGCGAGCGCCGGAAACTTCGCCTATTCTATGCCCGAGCCCAACAGCGCGCATAAATCCGTGAGCTACTTCGCCATTGCCAAGCCTGCCCAACCGACCACGGCTATCGACCCGCCACAGGACCAGACCTGCTCGCAAGGGGCGAAATGGCCGTAAGTCAAGAAGACGCCCTGCGGAGCGCGTTCCGAGAAATCGGAATGCGCTCCGCATCAGCATTATGAAGGGCTAGAGTGTTTTCGAGCGAAGTGGATACCGGTCGCGTGAAGAAAACACGATTAAACAAAGATTCTAGAGCGCGTTCGGTTCAAACGCAGTCGAACGCGCTCCAAACCTCATTGATTGAGCGTGTTCATTTCCAAAACCGCTTCGCACTTTTTGGGAAAATGCTCTAGCCCCGCTCCGAAAAGGCGAGAAAACGAATGATCCGCCAGCGGCCGTCGGGCTCGCGGCGGAAAATATCCAGGCCCGGCTCTTTGTTCTCACGCACCGCGCGGCCGCCTTTCGACGCGGCTTTCAGCGTCCAGATCAGGCGCACCGCCGCCAGATCTCCGGCGACCAGGATTTCCTTTATCTCCAGCCCATAACTCAGCGTGCGTCGGGGATTTTGCAGCGAGCGGCGCAGAAGCGCGCAAAGCGCGTCGTGATTGCGCTCGGGTTGTCCCTGGAAGGTCGCGATCACATCGGGGGCGAAGATATCGCAGACATGGGCGGCGTCGCGGGCGTTGAAGGCTTCGCGCCAGCCTTCGAGCGCCTCGCGAATTTCGCGCTGCGACGCGGCGCTGTCCTGCGCCTGCACGGATGGAGCGAAGATCGCCAAGCAGAACATCAGCGAGAAGGAAAACAATGGGCGCATCGCTTGCCTGCCCTATGATTTCAAGTGAATCGCCAGCCAAAGCGTCGGTCGAGCGGGATCTGTCCACTCTACACGATGACGCACATGGGCGGGGATTTCCAGCCAGGCGCCGGGGCGCAATTCTCTCGCAGCGCCCTCCCCTTCGATGAGCAGTCCTGCCGAGCCCTGCAGCAGAAACACCCATTCGGCGAAGGGCTGATCGTACCAGAAACCCGGCGGACTGGCCTGGCCGGTCGAGACGATCTTCTCGATCCGAGCGCCCGGACGATCGGCGAGGAGAAAGATTTCCTCCTCGGCCAGAACCGTCGGCAGGTCGCCGAAAAGATCGCCCGACAGGATTTTCGAGCCGCTCAAGCCGGAATGACCCCGATCCGCTGCAACAGCCAATAGGCGCCGAGCAGCGCAATCACGGCGGAGGCGCCATAGACGAGTTTCTCGTTGCGCTTGCCGCCGGTCTGGCGGTCGATCAGCAACAGAACCGGCATCAGCGCCAATACGATCGCGATCTGGCCGAGCTCGACGCCGATATTGAAGCTCGCAAGCGCCGGCACGATGGTCTGCTGCTGGACGTTCAGCTCCTTGAGGCCGCTCGCAAAGCCGAAGCCATGGATGAAGCCGAACAGGAATGTGTCGCGCCAACGCTTGTCGGTGTCGCGCGAAAAGAAATTCTCCACCGCGACATAGATGATCGAAAGGGCGATGGCGGATTCGGTCAGCGTGGTCGGGAGGGTCACGACGTCGAGCGCCGCCAGCGACAGCGTGATCGAATGCGAGATGGTGAAGGCGGTCACGATCTTGACCACCGGCCAGACCCGCGAAGCCCAGAGGATCACGGCGACGAGAAAGCAGATGTGGTCATAGCCGGTGAGGATATGCTCGATCCCCGCGGCCCCGAATTTCTGCATCAATTGCCAGGTGGTCTGCAGCGGCTTGGTCAGGTCGAGCGGCGGGCTCTTGCCGTCGATCATGATTTCGCCGGGATTGGAGCCGCCGGTCACGGTCACGAGCTGCTTGCCCCTTGGGCCCTGGGCGGCGAGAAGCTTGGCGGCGTCATAGACGGTGAGTTCGCCCACGCAGCTGAAGCGCAACACCACCAGCGCGCTGTCCTGGTTGGTGGGGTCTTCTCCGGCGTGCTCGACCTTGCCCGCGCAGGGGCGGCCCGCGGCGTCCTTCATCACCACCCTGCGCTGGACGAATTTGCCGATTTCCTCCTCCAGCACGCCCGGCGCAGACAGATCGGCGCTCGGGCGCTCGTTCATGGTTTCGGAGAACATCCGCTCGAGATCGGTGGCGAGAAAGCCCTCTTCGACGGTCCAGCCGCCGTCCTTGGCTATGAGCTTCGCCGTGGAAATATCCGGCGTATGCGCGGCGGCGGGCAATAAAAGCCCCAGCGAAAGCAGAACTACGGCGGCCAATCTCGTCCACAGCGGATTCATAAGGGCGTTTCCCTGGAGCTTGACGTTGCTTTGGCGCGCACAATGCCGCAAGCCAGGGCGCGCGACAAGGCGGGCAGGCGCGTCGGAGATTGCGGCGACGCCTTCGGATCGGCTAGAAAAGAGGGCGAATCCCGGCTGAGAGCGCATTCGGGCGAAAGTCGACCGGCTTTTGCGAAGGAAATGCGCTCCGACGCTTTTTATCGCGCGATATCTCACCGCCCGAACGATCTTCGTTCGAGGGATGAGCGCGCTGGAACGCCAGTTGAGGAGTTGTCCCGGTGCAGCGCGTTACCCTGACCATCGACGACGAGCTGATGGAGAGCCTCGACCGCTATATGGAGGCTTCCGGACATCAGAACCGCTCCGAAGCGGTTCGCGATCTCGTGCGCGCAGGATTGCTGCGGCAGCCGAAAACCGACGATCGCGCGAGACGCTGCATGGCGGCCCTGGTCTATGTCTACGACCACGAGACGCGGCAATTATCCAAGCGTCTGATGGACGACCACCACAGCCACACCAACCTCAGCATCGCTACTCTGCATGTCCACATCGACGAGGAGAGCTGTCTCGAAGTGTCGCTGCTTCGGGGACAAAAATCCGAGGTGGAGCATTTCGCCCAGCATGTCACCGGCGAAAGGGGCGTGCGCTATGGGCAGCTCGTGGTGATCCCTGCCAGCGCAGAGCGGCCCGGCGGCGGCCATGCCCATGATCACGCCGATGAACATGAGCACGAGCATTAGCTCGGCCTGCCGCCCGGTCGGCGCCCGCCCTGCTCTGGCGCAGGAAAAGATGTGACAAAAATGACACAAAGGCGGATTTTCCCACCCGATTTCGGGTTCAACCAATTGACGCGGAGGCCGTAGTAAGACGAAAGTTAGAAAAAAACATACGGGGGCGGAAAAGGTCATGAGCAGCCGTTGGTCAAAAGGGGTTTCGGCGGTCGCCCTGCTCTTGAGCGTCTCTTCGGCGATGGCCCAGGAAGCCTTGCCTCAGATCGAAATCGGCCGCTCCAAGCCCCATCCGGCCAAGCCCAGGCCCGCGCCCGCCGCCAAGCCGGCGGCGAGGGCCGAACCAGCTCCCGCTGCGCAGGTCGAAGCGGAGCCCGCGGCCGCGCCGGCGCCCCCGCCTTCGTCCGTCGTCGAGCAAGCCCAGGAAAGGTTCAACGCCACGCAGCGGGCGTCGAGCGAATTGTTCACGACAGGCAAAGAGATCAACGCGGTTCCTTTCGCAAGGCCCGGCGAGGCGCTGGAGACCGCTGTGCCCGGCCTCATGGTCACGCAGCACAGCGGCGAGGGCAAGGCCAATCAATATCAGCTTCGCGGGTTCCAGCTCGATCACGGCACCGACTTCGAGATCACGCTCGACGGCATGCCGCTCAACATGCCGACCCATGGCCACGGACAGGGATATGCGGACGCCAACTTCCTGATCCCGGAACTTTTCTCCTATGTCGTGGCCAGGAAGGGACCCTATTACGCCGACGAAGGCGATTTCTCCTCCGCGGGCGCCGTGCACATCTATTACAAGGACCAGGTTCCGAACGGCTATTTCTCCGCCACCGGAGGAAGCTTCGACTACGGCCGGCTGCTCGCGATCAACAACGACAAGCTCGGCGGCGGCAATCTGCTTCAGGCGATCGAGCTCGGCATATCCAACGGACCCTGGGTCATTCCGGACGCGGCCCACAAGATCAACGGCGTCATGCGCTGGTCGCAGGGCGGGCCCGAGAACGGCCTGTCCATCGACGCCATGGCCTACGCCAACCGCTGGCACGCCACCAACCAGATTCCGGAGCGCGCCGTCACCGAGGGCGTCATTCCGCTCTATGGCGTGATCGACCCCACCGACCGTGGCGACACCACCCGCTTCAGCCTTTCCGGGCGCTGGTCCGAGACCAATGCGGACAGCCATTCGTGGATCGAGGCCTTCGCCATCCACTCCACGCTCAACCTCTTCAATAATTTCGACTACTACCTGACGCAGCCGATCATCGGCGATCAGTTCCGACAGTTCGACCGCCGCACCATATTGGGGCTCAAGGGCGAACACGGCTGGAAATACGAGATAAACGGGCTTCCGATCGAAACCCGCATCGGCCTGCAGTCGCGCTACGACAACATCCGCGTCGGCATACAGGACTCTTATCAGACCGTGCCCTACGATCAGGTGACCAACAATCAGGTCGCCGAGGGGAACGTCGGCCTCTGGACCGACACCACGATCAAATGGACTCCCTGGCTCAAGACCGTGGCCGGCCTGCGCGGCGATTTCTTTTCGGCCAGCGTCGGCGACTATCAGAACCCGGTCGCAGCGCCGACCAATATGCCGTTCTGGACCATCGGCGCCCTGCCGATCTGGACCGGGCCCTGGAATTCAGGCTCCAAACAGGCTGTCGTCGACAGCCCGAAAGCCAGCGTCGTTCTCGGACCCTGGGAAAAAACGGAAGTCTTCCTCAATTTCGGCGAGGGATTCCATTCCAACGACGCGCGCGGGACGGTCACCACTCTGAGCCCGAGCGACGGCTCGCCGGTGGCGACGGTGCCCCTCCTCACCAAATCGCGCGGGGCCGAAATCGGCGCCCGCACCAAATTCATCGACGGGCTCGACTCCACCATCAGCTTCTGGTGGCTGAATTTCGACTCGGAGAGCGTGTTCGAGGGCGACACCGGCACGACCGTTTTCGGCCGCCCGAGCCGGCGCTACGGCATCGAACTCAACAACCGCTACACCTATTCCAGCTGGCTGCGGATCGACGCCGATCTCTCGCTGAGCCATGCCAGATATCGCGGCTGGGATACGGCGCAGTCGATCGCCTACGCCTCGCTGCTCACGCCCGACGCGATCGGCTATTTCACATATCTCGGCAATGCGCCCGGCAATTACATTCCCGAAGGGCCGCCGATCATCGCCCAGCTCGCCGTGGAGCTCGGCGAGCAAACCGGCTGGTTCGGCGCGCTGAAATTCAGGTTCAAGGGCGCCTATCCCTTGACCGAAGACGGATATTTCCGGGCGCCGGCGTCCGGCTGGCTCGATCTGCGCGGCGGCTACCGCTGGGACAACGGCTTAAAGCTCCAGCTCGACGCCTTCAACGTGCTGAACTCCAAATCCGACCAGATCAGCTACGCCTATGGATCGCTGCTGCCGAGCGATCCGCTCTATGCCGCCTGCTTCGGCGGCGTCGCTCCGGCCGCGGTCTGCGCCATCGGCCAGATGGACCGCCACTTCCATCCGATGGAGCCGCTGGCCTTGCGCGCGACCCTCTCCGGTCCGCTGTCGACCGGCGCCTTCGATCCGCTGTTCGGGCCCGGCGCTCCCAATATGAAATCCCCGCTCGACTTTTTGGCCTACGCCGAAGAGGACGCGCCCGCCCGCGTAACCAAGGGGCCGAGAACCGACGCCGCACCGCGCCCACAATGGACCGGATTCTACGCCGGCCTCAACGCCGGCGTGGGCTTTGGCGGCAATAGCGCCATGAATTACGCCAACCATCCGCTCGGCCCGGGCTTCGATCCCGCGCTCGCCCTGCTCTGGAACGGGAATTTCGGCGAGAGCAACGCCGCCTTCGTCGGCGGCGGACAGGCCGGCTTCAACTATCAATTGGCCAAGCGGGTCGTCGCGGGCCTGGAGACCGACATCCAGGGCGTCGCGGGGGGCAGCGGCGCGACGAGTTCGAACGGCGCAACCCCGAGCATCGCCGTCCCCGGCAATTTCCTGCTCGGAAGCCTCGCCGCTTCGCAGAGGCTCGATTTCCTGGGCACGGCGCGCGCGCGGCTCGGCTATCTCGTCACGCCGAGCGGCCTGTTCTACGCCACCGGCGGTCTCGCCTATGGCCATGCCACGCTGAGTTCCGCGAGCGAAATTCTCAACGCTGCGCCGGACGCCGCGATCGTAAACGTCTCGGGAGGCTCGAGCTATTTCTCCGACATGCGGGTCGGCTGGACCGTCGGCGGCGGGTTCGAATGGATGTTCACGCCGAACTGGAGCGCCAAGGCCGAATATCTCCGCTACGATCTCGGCTCGTTCGGCGCGCCGGCGCCGCTGACGGCGGTCGCGGTTCCTTCCGGCGCTATATCGAGCGCCGCCGTCACCAATATCCACGGGCGCGTGAACGGCCAGATCGTGCGGGCGGGACTCAATTATCATTTCGATTGGAGCGCGCCCGAGGCCGTGGCCGCCAGATATTGAGCCGGCGTCGAACGGTCGAACTCTTCATGCGCAAGCGCATGTCCGCTTTTGCGCAAATGCGCTGCATATTCCGCCGCCTTGTGGAAAGGCGGCGGAATCTATTGACAAGATGCTGACGGTCCTGTCTAAGTTCTTAACGGCGATGGAGTTCGCCGTATAACCGCCCGAACCTCGATGCAGTGAACGGGCTGATGACTCCTACCAGCAAACAGCACGGTAGAAGTCTATGCAGAATTCAAAAATCCTGCGTGAAAGCATAAATGCGACGCCGTCCGACAAGGCGGCGACGGCTCGGCTGTCCGCCGCCGATCGACCAAAGGCGATACAGGCGGTCGACAACAGGCCCCTGCAGGGATGGCGTTTCTGGCTGTTCAACGCGGTATTGGCTCTGGGCAATATCGTCGTGCTCTCCAATGTGCCGGGCTACACCTCGGTCGCCCCATATGTTGCGGGAAGCCTCGGCGGCGTCACCCCGAGTTTCGGCTCCTGGGCGACGACGGACCATATGGTCGGCCTCGCGCTCGGACTTCCCTTCGCACGCTGGTTCTCCGCGCGTTTCGGCGATTATCGCGCCTATGCCGTCGCCTTCGTTCTCTACGCCTTCGCCTCTCTTTTGTGCGCCTCCAGCGAAACCCTGTGGCTGTTTCTGCCGGCGCGAATAGCGCTCGGCTTCGTCGGCGGCGTCATACTTCCGATCGGACAAGCACTCGCGCTGGGCGAGGTTCCAGAGCGCTTTCGCACGCTCATGGTCGGATTCTGGGGCGTCATGAGCATGACGCCTTTCACCATAGGCGTCGCCATCGCCACCTGGTACGCCGAATTCGCGAGCTGGCGCATGCTGTTCATCTCGAACATCGTCGTGTCGCTGCTGGTTGCGGCCGTCGTCGCGTCGCTGCTTTACGGGCGCGGCTTCGCGCGCAAGATCTCGCGTTTCGACATTACGGGAAGCATCCTCCTCGTCGCGATCGTCTATGGGACCCAGACCATCTTCAACATGGGCAATGATTTCGACTGGCTGGCGTCGCCGATATTGCAGTTCGCGCTGATCGTCGTCGCGATCGCCCTGCCCTCCTTCGTCATATGGGAGCTGAGCGAGCGCCGCCCCGTGCTCGATTTGCGCCTCTTCGCCCATCGCAACTACGCCATCGCCACGACCTGTTCGGTGTTCGGCTTTCTCGTCATCCAGGGCCTGCTGTCGCTCGAGATCGGGCAGTTGCAGTTGCTCAACGGCTATTCGTCCTCGCTCGCCGGCCTCGTCTATCTCGGCATGATCATCCTCGCCGCGCCCTTCGTGTCGATCATGCACGAACTCAACCGCAAGATCGACGTCCGGCTGGTGTCGTTTTTCTGCTTCGTCGGCCTCGCCGTGACCCTCACCTGGTTCGGCCTGTTCGACAAGCTCGCCTCTTTCGATCAGGTCTTCTGGCCGTTCCTGTTTTACGGCTTCTTCATCGCGTGTTTTTTTGCGCCTCTGGCGGCGCTGGCGATGCAGGGGCTTTCGGGATCGCAGCTGATCAGGGCGGCGGAAGAGCTCGCCTTCCTGCGCACGGTCGCCGGCTCCTTCGGCATTTCGCTGATGGCCGTGATTCAATTTCGCCGACAGCCCTTCCATCAGCTCGAGCTCGCGGACCATCTTGGAGGACGACGCTTCGCTTCGCTGGATCTTCTCGGCCAATTGACGGGCAAACTGCAGGACGCCGGCGTCAGCGCCGCCGCCATGAACAAACAGCTTGGGAAACTCATGAAGGAGCAATCTGCGCTATTGGGATTGAACGACGTTTTCCTTTTCGGCGCCGTCGTATTCGTGGCGCTGGCCGCTCTCATATGGTTCGCCCGGCCGACGCCGATCGCGCCATTCCGGCGCAAGGAGGAGTTGCGGCGTCTGAAGGCCGAGGAGTTGATGGAACAGCCATGAAGCGGCTTAGATCTGCAATCAGCCTCGGCGCCCTCGCCCTGGCGGGCTCGGGCTGCGCCCCGACCGGAAACGAAGAGCGCGCCGAATTCATCGCGCCGCCGGCCATGGAACATACGCTTCAGCAAAGCGGCGCCGGGCCGGCTCAGTGGCCGACCCATGAATGGTGGCGCCAGTTCAAGAGCGCGGAGCTCGATCGCCTGATCGAAACGGCGCTCGCGGAAAACCAGAACCTGAAACGATCGATCGATCGGCTGAAACAGGCCGATGCGATGACCCAGATCGAAGGTTCGAAACTGCTGCCTTTCGTGGGCTCCGATTGGGGGATGCGGCAGAACCGCATTCCGAGCCACGGCGTCGTGGCCTCGTATAATCCGGCCATCGCGGGCCAGGAAAAAACGATGGCCTACATCAACCCGATGTCGATGTATTACGAATTCGACTTCTGGGGAAAGAACAGGGCGACGCTCGACGCCGCGCTGGGAGAGCGCGCGGCGCAACAGGCGGAGCTCGCCGAGACCCAGCTCGTGCTCACGACGGCTATTGCGCGCGCCTATTTCCGTGGCCTCGCCGCGGAGCGCCAGCTCCAGCTCGCACGGGAGATGGTCCGGCTTCGCCGCGAGGCGCTGACCATCGCCGAAACACGCTTTCGCACCGGCCTCGACATCGAAGACGCGACCGCTTCGGCCCGCGTCGATCTCGAAAACGCGCTCAAGCGTGAGGCGGGCGTCGCCGCTTTGCTGGCGCTGCAGCAGGATCTGGCGGCTCGCCTGAGCGGCCAGGGACCGGATGCGGGACGCGGCCTGTTCGCCTCCGGACGGGTCGCTGCGCCGAGCGCGCCGCCGCTGCCCAAAGCGCTTCCGGTCGAGCTGCTCATTCACAGGCCCGACCTCTCCGCCGCGATGCATCGCGCGGAAGCTGCGGCCCAGCGCATACACTACGCCAAGGCGGAGTTTCTGCCTTCGGTCAATATGACGATACTGACCGGTCTCGAAGCTTCGCAGCATTCGACCCATATCGACAAGCTCGGAACCTACCTGTTCCGCGCCTCGGCGTTCAATTACATCGTGCAGCCGGGATTCCATCTGCCCTTGTTCGAAGGCGGCCGCCTGAGCGGACGGCTGGAGGAACGGCGCTCGGAATATGACGAAGCGGTCGACGGCTATAATGAAACGCTGCTGCATGCGGCGCAGCAGGTCGCGGACAGTCTCGTAAACGTCAAGCAGACCCACGAAGTGGTCGACGCTCAGGCGCGTCTCGTCGCCGCCAGCAAGGCCAAGCTGGACCTCGCCCGGGTGCGCTGGAACAACGGCTTGAAGGATCGCCGCGAGATCATCGGCTATGGCCACGACGCGCTGCAGGAGGCCTATGTCCAGCGCGCTCTCGAGGCCGATCATCTCTCGGCGCGGGTCGATCTGATCCAGGCTTTGGGCGGCGGTTACGAACAGGGCCCCAATCCCGGCGATATTCGCATCGTTCCGGAAGACGACGGCCTTTCGCCTTACGTCAACTTCATCGAGTCCTTCGGCGGAGGCTGATTTGCGCGCAAACCTCTCGTCGTGAGACGGGCGCCGGACAAAATGGGGTGATTTTCGAACGAGCAGGGTCGACCATACATGTCGCTTAACCGAAAACAGATTCGCAGCCGCAGAAACATCGGATTGGCCGGCGTCGCCGCAGTCGCCCTGGCGGCCGGGCTGTATTTTGCGGGAAACTGGGCGGCCAAAGGCCGCTTCGAAGTTCAGACCGACAACGCCTTCGTGACAGGCAACCTCATTCCGGTTTATGCGGACGCCACCGGCGTCGTGGCCGAAGTCCTGGCGGAAGAAACCCAAAACGTAAAGCGCGGCGATCTCCTGGTTCGGCTCGACGGACAAAGGGCGCAAGCGGCGCTCGAGCAGGCGAGCGGCGAGCTTGCGCGCGCAGTGCGCACGGTGGGCGCCCTTTATGAGAACCGGCGCCAATCCTGCGAAAAAATCGCTTCGCGCATCGCCCTGCGGGACAGGTCGCGCCACGATCTCGCTCGCTATCAGCAGGCGTCCCCGAGCGGGTCGGTCTCGCAACAGGTGCTGCAGAATGCGCGCGATCAGCTCGCCGCGCTCGAGGCGGATGTGCGCGAAGCGCGCGCGGACACGCAGTCGATCGAAGCCAGGGTCGCGAATGTGACGCCCTCGACCCATCCCGACATCGTGACCGCGAAGGCCAAATATCTGGAAGCCTATATCGAATTCGCCCGGCAGGCGGTGAAGGCGCCGGCCTCCGGCTATGTCGCCAAACGCAAAGCCCAGATCGGCGACCGTGTGCGTCCAGGCGATCAGATCCTGACCATCGTGCCGCTGGATCACCTGTGGATTGAGGCGAATCTGTGGGAAAACTCGATGGCGAAAGTGCGCCCGGGCCAACCGGCCAAAGTCGTCGTCGACCTCTATGGCCGCAGCGTCGTCTATCACGGCAAGGTCGAAGGCCTGACTCCCGGTTCGGGCAGCGTGTTCGCGCTGCTGCCCCCCGACAACGCCACCGGCAACTTCATCCACATCGTGCAGCGGGTGCCCGTGCGCATCTCGCTTCCCGCCGATGAGCTCGCCAAGAACCCTCTGCGCCCCGGCCTCTCCACCGTGACGACGATCGACGTCACCGACGACCGCACGCCCGTCGACGCCTCCGAAGCCAAAACCACAGCCCCGGAATATTCGACCGACATCTACGACGCAGATCTGAAACAAGGCGGCGTCCAAGCCGAACAGATCGTCAAGCAAAACCTCTTCGCCAACGCCGACCAGACGCCGAAAAAATGCGAGATCGGCGAGTGAGGGGCTCGATCGACGGAGCGCGTTCAGCCTAAACAGAGACGAACGCGCTCCAAATGGCGCCGATGGAGCTGTTCTTTCCGGGAACGGCTTCGCATTTACGGGAACATGCTCCGGGGGAGCGCCGGCTCCGTCTCGTCATCGAGCGCGTTTGATTCGCAGCGAAATCCCCGCCGCTGTCGGGCAGAAAATCGCTCATGCCGCGCCCGAATTTCCGAAGCCGGCTCTTCAGGGAGAGTGTTCGAACATTTGATCTTCGATCGAACCCTATTGGATATCAACTGCTTGATATCCGGCGGCTGCGTGGGGCGGCTTTTGGCCGCTTCGCCCTCATCCTATGGCGCCGACCGGCCCAGGTTGATGGGGGTCGTCCAATACGCTTTCTCTTTCTCGAAAGAGACGGACGGAAATTTCCGCACCCTCGAGACCTCGGACGACGATCGTCGAATGCTCCGAAGCCACGCCTGGGTTCAGCCCCGCAGCCGCAAAGGCCGCGTTTGAAGCGATCATTACGCAACCACGGTCCTTGGTCGCCGCTTCCAGGCGCTGGGCGACATTGCCGGTATCCCCCAAGAACTGCAGCGAGCTGCGCCCCGATGACGCAATCGCGCCGACCACGGCCAGTCCGGTGTGGACGCCGATGCCGAACCTCAACGGAAACTTCAATTCGGGCTCGAGTTCGTAATTCAAGCGCTCCAGCGCCTTCCATATGTCGAGGGCGGCCGCGATCGCGCCGCTCGCCCCTTCCGCGCCATTTCCGTTGACGCCGAAAGCGCTCATGACGCCGTCTCCTGCGACGCTGGTGACATAGCCGCCATGCGCTTCGATGCCGCCGGTCACCGCCTTGATGAAGCGATTGACGATAAAAAGCGTATCGAAAGGCAATCGCCCCGCCGCAAGCCGCGTAGAATCGCGCAAATCGACAAACATCGCCGTGATCAGCATTTCGCCGCCATGTTCGAAGGCGACGCCCTGAGCGTCGCCGGCGACGGAGGCCGGCACGAGCGGCTCAACCGTGAGATGGGCGAGCGGCCGCGTCTGGCAGGCCAAGCGGACGCCCTCGGGCGCCCCTACGCGCTCCAGCGTCGCCCGCTCGATGGCGTTGGGCGGCGGGAGTTGTTCGCCCCCGTCCACGACTCTTACGCGGCAGGTCGTGCAGCGCGCTTTTCCCCCGCACAAGGATACATGTGGAATGTGGTTGAAAATGCTCGCCTCGAGTATGGAAAATCCGCGCGGCGCCGTCACCGTCTTTGTCCCGAGATAGCGGATCTGCACCCCTGCCCCCCGCCGCGCACGCCATTGGCGCAACCCCCGCGTGGCGAATACCGCGCCGATGAGAGCGAGATAGGCGACGCGCCATTGATCCGAAAGAGAGACCAGGGAGGCGAGGCGCGCGGCGGGGACCGTGCCCGGATGCGGCGCGCCATGTAGCGCGGCGAACCCGGGTTCGGTGACAGAGCGCAGTTTTTCGTCCCAGCCCGCGTTCATGATCCCGAACATGCCCAAAACCGGCGCCGCGATCGCGAGACCGAGCAACGTCTTGTTGAATTTTCGATAGGAAGGCCGGTAACGCAGCCACATATGGATCCCGATGCAGCCATGCGTCCATAATGCCAGCATCAGAAAGAATTGGCGGGTTAAACCCGCCGCGGGCGAACTGATCCAATACTGATAGAGGATGCGATAATAGCTGTCATCGAGACTGTAAAAAGAATAGCCGAGCCGGACATTCACAGCATGCGGCAGGATCAACAGCGGTATCAGCAGACCAAGGCCATATTGGACGGCTTGCACGGCGGGCATCCGCAGATGACGCCGGCGCAAAAGCGCAATCAGCCCAAGCCCGAGATGTATGAGCAAGGCCGCCAGAAGCAACCATCGGCCAGGGCCGGTTCGCCACGGGGCCATGATGACGCCGCGGCCAAATCGCTCGATTCCCTCGAGGCCAAAGAGGCCCGTCGCATGGCTCAGAAAATGCGAGCCAGCGAAACCCATGAGCAGGAGCCCCGTTGCGAGCCGCGTGAAACGCTCCAGCCGAGAACTCCACTCAGCGGCGTGGTCCTGCGTCTCCATCTCTGTCTGCTCCCAACCCGTGGCTCAGGAATATGCGATTTGCAAAGACGCCCGGTCAAAAGCGCCGAGGCCGGGCAGCATATACTGCGCATGCGGAACCATGGATAGTGCGCGGTCTGATCCGTTCGCCGTCTCCCGAACTACTTCAAGAAACCCGGCTCCGGTAAAAAAGAGGTTTTCGGTCAAACGGCGAAGTCAAACGACCGGAGTGTGCGTGAACGCACTAAAAGCTTTTGTTTAACGCGCTTCCAACGTCGAACCGGCGTCCACTTCGGCTGGAAGCGCCCTGGTCGAAGAGGGGCGGCCAGGTTTTTTGAAAGCCGCCCCTCCCTCTTTAAATCTTCAGGCGGCCTTTGCCCGCGCGGCGTCCGGCGCTTCCATTGCTCTGAGATACAAATCGAGCAGGGACTCATGCTCGTCGCGCTCGTCCTTATCTTGCTTGCGCAGACGGATGATCTCCTTCAGCACCTTCACATCGAAGCCGTCACCTTTTGCTTCCGCGAAGATTTCCTTCTTCGCTTCGTTGAGCGCCTTGATCTCTTCCTCGATATGCTCGACACGCTCAATCAAAGAGCGGATACGATCGCCCGCGATTCCCACAGTATCGGTGTCGGCCATGCATGACTCCTCTGATGATGCAGGAGGACGCTATGGCCGTTAAGGTAAGAGAGTCGTTAACTCGCCGACGCCTCGACGAAGGGCGCCGAGGCGCCCCCCCTCAATCGCAGGCGTAGCGAAAGTCTCCCTCCGCGATCGAAACCCGAACCTGCGAAAAGCTTTGCTTTGCCAGGGCGCGCTTCAAGAAATCGCGCGAGAGCGCGGGCAGAAGCGTGTTGGTGACGATATTATCGACCATTCGGCCCCCGGAGTCCGGATCTCGACATTGCGATACGATGTGGTCGACCACGGCGTCGTCATAGACGAATTCCGCCTGATAGCCGTCCGCAACGCGCTTGCCGATGCGGTTCAATTGCAGCCGCACGATGCCCGCCAATGTCTCGCTGGACAGCGGGAAATAGGGAATCGTCACGATGCGCCCGAGCAGCGCCGGTGGAAATACGCGCAGAAGTTCGGGTTGCAGAGCACGCGCCAGCGCTTCCGGATTCTGGGCGTAATCCGGGTCCTCGGCAAGTTGCATGATCAGATCCGTCCCGACATTGGAGGTCAGGATGATCAGCGTGTTTTTAAAATCGATGCGACGCCCGTTGCCGTCTTCCATCTGACCCTTGTCGAAGACCTGAAAAAAGATCTCGTGCACATCGGGATGCGCTTTCTCGACCTCATCGAGCAACACCACGCTGTAAGGCTTTCTGCGAACGGCTTCGGTCAATCGTCCGCCTTCGCCATAACCGACATAGCCGGGAGGCGCGCCCTTGAGGGTCGAAACGCTATGGGGCTCCTGGAACTCGGACATGTTGATGGTAACGATATTATGCTCGCCGCCATAGATTTGCTCGGCGAGCGCCAGAGCTGTCTCGGTCTTGCCGACGCCTGACGGGCCAACCAGCATAAATACGCCGACCGGCTTGTTCGGATTGTCGAGTCTTGCGCGGCTGGTCTCGATGCGCTTGGCGATCGCCGAAAGACCATGCTTCTGGCCGACGACGCGTTTGTTCAAGACATCGGCCAGCGTGAGCACGGTCTCGATCTCGTCCTTGACCATGCGGCCGACCGGAATGCCGGTCCAGTCCGAGACGATCGCCGCCACACATTGCTCGTCTACATGCGCATAAACCATTCGTTTTTCGGGATCGAGCGTGTTGAGTTCTTCCCATTTGGCGTCGAGCGACGCGCGTCCCGCCTCCGCCTTCTCGGCTTCGGCTTCCAGCGCGATCTCGCGGAGCGAGCGTATCTCTTCCACCAACGCCTTTTCCTTTGCCCAAGCGGCGTCCAACGTTGCGAGCTTTTCGCGGGCCACGGCAAGCTGCTCTTCAATCACGTCCAAGCGCCTGTCATCGGTTTGTCCGAGGTCACGGTCACCGATGAGCGCAGCCTTCTCGCTTTCAAACGCGGCGATGGCCGCGCGAGCGTCTTCGATCGACGCCGGCGTGGCGCTTTGCGAAATCGCAGTGCGCGCGCAGGCGGTGTCGAGCAGGCTGATCGCCTTGTCGGGCAACTGGCGTGCGGGAATATAACGATGCGAAAGCCTGACCGCTGCGGCGATGGCGGCCTCGGAGACGCGCACCTTGTGATGGCGTTCCATCGGCTTCGCCATGCCGCGGAGCATCTCGATGCAGCCGTCGACGCTCGGTTCGTCCACATTGACGGCCTGGAAGCGTCGCGAGAGCGCCGGGTCTTTCTCGATATAGCGCCGGTATTCGGCAAAGGTCGTCGCTGCGAGCGTTCGCAACGTTCCACGCGCCAGCGCTGGCTTCAAAAGATTGGCTGCGTCGCCGACTCCGGCCTGGCCCCCGGCGCCGATCAGCGTGTGCGCTTCATCGATGAACAAAATTACCGGCGAGGCGGAGGATTGCACCTCGTCGATTACCGATCGGAGTCGCTGCTCGAACTCCCCCTTCATCGAGGCGCCCGCCTGCAGCAATCCGATGTCGAGCGACATGAGCTTGACGCCGAGCAAGGGCGGCGGCACATCCCCAGCGACGATGCGCTGCGCAAACCCTTCAGCGACGGCGGTCTTTCCCACGCCCGCCTCGCCAACGAGAATGGGATTGTTCTGACGGCGACGCATCAGCACGTCGATGACCTGGCGAATTTCGTCGTCGCGGCCGAGCACCGGGTCGAGTTTGCCGCTCCTCGCCTTCTCGGTCAGATCCTGCGCAAACCGATCCAGCGCGGTCTGCGCCCCGCGCCCTTCAGATGGGGCCGAGGAAGCGCCAACAAGACCCGAATTGTCGAGAGGACGGAGATTCTCCTCTTCGGAGTCCGCCCAAATCTTGCGGTGCTCGGCGGTCAGCACGTCTTCGCCGATCTTTTCAAATTCTCGGGAAAGCGCGAACAGCGCGCGTCTCATCTCCACGGATTTGAGCAGCGCCGTGAGCAGATGGCCGCTTCTGATCTGAGTTTCGCCATAAAAAAGCGTCGCGTAGTACCACCCCCGATCAAGCGCGTCCACCACCGCGTTGGCGACGCCCGGCATTTGGGTTTCGTTGCTGCGGAAGCTATCGATGACCCGCTCGATATCGCCGAGAAGCTTGGCGCGATCGAGCTTGAAGTAATCGGCGGAAAGATCGAGATCGCTGCGAGGGCTCTGCAATATGTGCGACAGCCAATGCGCAAGTTCGACATTGCGATGTCCTGCCCCTTTTGCTTGTCGCAGGGCGCGCATGAAGGCGTCGTAACCGACTCGATTGAGCTTGCCGGTTACGATTTCGAGACTGATGTCGGCCATTGGCAAATTTCCTCTAAATCGCCGCTTTGCGCCGCGCGCATTCGGCCGGATTAAATCTCGCTTCGCTGCGAAGTCCGCCGGCTTCGAGATCCGGCGCCATCCAACTGGTCCAGCCGAGTTCCCCGGCCTCCCCCAAGCGCACAGGCGTCGCCTGGGAGGCCGGAAGAGCGATTTCGACGTCCCAGTTCATCTCCTCGCCGATATGGAAAAATACGAGGTCCGCAAGCTTGCGGCAGTCTTCGCCAGCCGGCAGGAAATCGCGATAGCGGGCGATATTCTCGACGATGATGCGAATGCGAAACCTGTCTTGCACGCTGAAGGAAGCTGCGCCCAGCATGAGATCTGAACCAAGTCCGCAATTCTTGCGTCCGATCCTGGAGAGGTCGCTTTCTTCGAAGACGAGCCAGCCGCCGACCAACTCTTCGATCTCGACCGCAACGCCGAACAATCCCCGGATCGCGGCTTTGAGCCGCGAGGAGGATTTTATGCGCGTTCCCAATACGCCTGCATAAAGCGATATCCCGGAGGGCGCGGCGCTCACATTCGCGAAGGCGGGCGAGCCGACTCCGATGACGGAATTCACATAGGCGCCGAAGCGGTCGCAATCGGGCCGATCATGCTGAACGATCGGGCGCGCATCGGCCCAGGCGCGATAGAATAATTGCAAAAAGCGATTGTTGAAGATGTCGAGAAAATGCGCGTACGCCGAGTCGTGTTCGAGCAGCCAGCCATATGTTTCTTCGGTCTGCGACAGCGGCAGGGCTCCCTGCGGCCCGAGGAGTCCCAAGAACTTCGCGACGAAATGCAGCCTGTCCGGTTCCGGTGGAGCGTCCTGATCGAATTCCGGGGATATGACGTCGTTTCGCGGGCGCCATTGGGCCGCGGAGACATTGGAGCCCGGAAATGCCATCCAGGGATCCTGTCCGAACGACAGTTTGACCGCGCGGCCGTCGATATCGATCGTCTCGTCCTTGCGCGAAGCGCTGTCGCCGATCCGCGGACGCGGGCCAAGCGATATTGAAGAGCCGCTCCCGAGCGAGCGCTCTATATGCCTCGCCAGGTCGAAAAAATCGAAGCGCCAGGGCTGTTGTTCGAAATCCTTGAAATAGCTCACAGCAGCCTCCGTGACCCGATGCGCGGGGGCCAGCGCATGATGACGCCGCGTTCAGTCGTGCGCACGACGAGTTGCGTGAAATTGTTGAGGCTGGCGTATTCGCTGAGAAAGCGATCCAGGATGGCGCCGAGGAGGAAGACGCCTGAGCCTTCAAAAGCCTTGTCGTCGAGCGCCACAGTCACCTCGATGCCCGACGCCGCTCCTACGCCGCTCGCACGACGCAAGCGCCTGACGACCTGCTTGCTCTCGACCGACCTTACGCCACGCAGCCGCCGTTCGACTGAACTGTCGGAGAAATCGGCGAATGTCGCCAGGATTTCGCGCAGCGCCGCAGCATTCTTGCCCGCCCCCCGCTCGACGAGACCCAAAAAGTTCAAATTGAGCATGTTGAGGAGACGCCAGGCGACGATGCCCGTATGCGCGGTTTCGGTCCTGCTGCGCATTTGCGATACGATGGGCTCGCGCGGCGGGCTTGGCGCGGCGACGCTCATAACGTCAAGCGACACGTCATCTGCGAACCTGAAATCCGAGGAGCCGGCGCCCCAGGGCAAATGTTCAGGCAGATGCCGGTTGGAGCACAGCGCGCGCACGCTGAGTTCCGAAATTGGAGCATCATCGTTGAGCGAAGTCGCCTCGCCGATCGAGAGGTAAACATCGGAACCGAGGTAATTCTCGGCGAAGCCGCGCTTTTTTTCCTCCTGTGAGCGACGGCGCGGCAGACGACGGATCGTATAATAGTAATCCTTGCTGTGGGCGGAACCCGGCTGCGCGGAATAGAGCGGACGCACCGCAATTTTTTCACCGCCGCCTTGCAGATGGGCGTAGACGTCCAGAATCCGGTGGGGTTCGAAATCGATCGGCTTGCTGCGGTCGGGAACCACCAGATATTCATGCTCGCTCTTGCGCAACTGCACACGATCGGTGGTCATCTCGAACAGATTGACCGCCGGCGCCGTATAGAGCGAGAACATGCGAGGCTGCACGGCGGCCGCCAGACTCGCATTGATTTCATCGAAGGCCAGAATGACGCTCACGGTCTTGGCCTTCATCGCTTCCTTTGCCGACTCCAGCCCGCCGAGATCGAAAGCCATGAATTTGCGCGGAAAGACGAAATATTCCCGCAGCAGCTCAAAGCCCCGGAACACCCGGTCGTCGCCGGGCAGCAGCGCCTCGCCCTCGTCGAAACCGATCTGTGTGATGGCGCTCTTATCTAGCGCCGAGACGACGGGGTCGCCGAACTCGTCGGCGCACCGGAGCCACGCGCCGACGCAATGCGCAAAGATCTGCTCGTAGAGCGCGATTGCGTCACTCTCGGCGCCTAAGAGATGAATGGGCAGGTTTTTGATTGCGCAGGCCGAAAACCAGGATTCCGGCGCCCCCCGCCCGGCTTCTGCGGCGCCGGGGGCGTCACGCATTTCCAGCGTCAGCTTCAAGCCCGCGGCGACTTCGCTGCTCGCTTTGAGCCCCAGAGCCTGCAAGGGCGCGGCGCTGGAAAAATATTCAGCCTCGGTGATCTCGAAGGGCCACAGCCGGATGGGAGCCGAGAGCTTGTAGCGGCAGGCGACTTTGCGTTCGTTCTCGGCATAGACGGCGTCGAGGACGGCGCCGCGCGGAATGCCCCGCCCCTCTCGCAGCGAAGGATCGCCCGCGGGCGGACGCACCTTGACAAGCGTCATCGCCGGCGTCGGCGCAAGAAAGTTCGGGACCAGTTGCTCCAGCAGATTGTTGATGAATTCGGGAAACTCATGCTTCAGTTTGAGCTGAACTCTCGAGGCAAGGAAAGCCGAGCCTTCGAGAAGGCCCATGATGGAGGGGTCCATCGCTTCGCGCGTCAAGCCGCCGAGGCGCCCTGCAATGCCCGGATACTCCTCCGCAAATTCGCGGGCGTGATCGTAAAGCAGATCGAGTTCACGATTATAGAGGTCGAGAAATTCCCGGTTCATGGCTAGCGCGTCTTGATCTGTATCTTGCCGGTCGTCACTTCGACGTCCGCGACAAATTCGATTGGAAGGGCGACCGGCTCGCAGGCGAGATCGGCTTGCACAACATAGCGGATCTTGAGCTCGACCGCATCCACCCGGCGATCGCGCTGCACGCGAAGCGAGGAGGCGATGAGACGCGGCTCAAAGGTGCGCAGCACCCGTTCGATCTCCGACTCCAATCCCGAGCGCTCCAGTTCATCCATGGTGCGGCTGGCGATGCTCGGAAAGCCGTAGTTGAGCGCCGACTCCCTGACGTGAGGAAAATCATGAAGATTCAGGGCGCTTTCGAGCGATATGCAGTTGAGCAGCGTTTCGACGTCCTGGGCTACGTCGCGACGCAGATCAGCTTCGTTGATGATGGCGCGCTGGGTGGCGCGCAGGGCGCCCGAGCGTAGCCCGCCTTCGCTCCCGGAGGCGCCCGCCCCGGCGTCTCTGGCCTTGTGCGCCTGCCGAAACACGTAGGTCAGCGAAGGACTGAGACGTTTGCTCTGTTGCGACTGGGCCAATGGACGCTCCTTTCGGGGGCTATTCGTTGGTTGCGATATCGTCGGCGAAGGAAACGCTGCCGCCCTTCACGCCCTTTTCGCTCTGCTCTTCATATTCGATTTCGATGCGCCGGAAGCTGATCTCGAATTCCTCGCGAGGCATCGAAGCATATTCGTCGGCGGCGTCCTCGCCGCGAATCTTGAATGAGGTGAAAAAGCCGTCTTTCAGAACGACTTTGTAATAAACCAGAGGTTCGTCGCCCCCGGATTTCGTCAGCGAAAGAGTCGCCTGCCGAATTTTGGAGTTCTGCGCGAGCATCTGCTGAATGGTGACGCTGGAGCGGTCGGTCAGTTTCGTGAAGCGGACATTCGTGTAGCTGCGCCGCTTGTGTCCGGCTTCGCCCTGAAAATGTCCCGCGCTGACGCCATATTCAAAGCCGAGCACTTCAATAAGGTCGGTCTTGCCGTTGCGCTTGGTTTCGCCGCGCACGCTTTCGATCTGAAGGGTGTAATTCGTCGTGCCCATGACCTAGACCCTGCGCCCTTGCACCGTGTTTGGAAGACGACGGCGGGAAAACCGAAAAAGTCCCGCGCGTCGGCCTGTCTGCCCCCGTCGCCGCCCAAGGCGTGCGGCGACTTCGATATTTTGGCGAGGCGCCGCTCGGGGCGGCGCCAATCGCCATTTTAGTTTTTCTTCTCCTGAGCTTTGACGTCGTAGAAGAACTTCGCCGCGTCGGCTTTCTTGCCCTTTTCGTCCTGCTCCTGGTAGGTGAGATCGAACTCCTCGAAAGAGAGGCTGAGCTGCTCCATGCCATCGCCGGAGGTGAGGCCCGAGGGGACGACGCTGGTGACGAAGCAGCGCTTCATCTCGATCTTCAGGAAATCCAGCGCATTGTCGCCGCCGGCCTTGCGCAGGATAACCTCAACCTTGTCGATGTGCTTGCCGTTGGCGCAGAACAGCATCAGCGTCGGCGAAGCCTTGTCATAGCGCTTGACGAAGGAGATGTCGCCGAAATCGGCCCTGCCGACGCCCTGTCCGCCGCCGTAATGCGAACTGGCCCGGTTGTGGATCGAGAAATTCACGTCCAGAATATCGATCCAATCATTCATCCCTTTGACCTTGGACTCGCCCTTGACTCCATCGATCTTGAGAAATGCATCTACCGCCATTGTTTTTCTCCTGTTTCGTGTTCGTCTCTATCGACGACGCCTGATCATGTGCTGAATTCTATTTTTCGGCCGTGGGTAAAATCACATTGCGTGCTTCGAGCCCCATCATTCTCCGGTCGGCAGTCGCGACACGAGGCGCAGGCCGATATCCATGCCTTCCAGCTGGAAATGGGGGCGCAGTTCCAGCGTCGCGGAGTAGTAACCGGGGTTCTCTTCGTTCGGAACGATGCTGATCTTGGCGCCGGCCAAGGGCCGCTTCGCCTTCGTGACCTCGCTGGAATGAACGGGGTCGCCGTCGACGTAATCCATTATCCAGTTGTGCAGCCAGCGCTCGAGCTGCTCTTTCTCCTTGTAGGAGCCGATCTTGTCGCGCACCATGCATTTCAGATAATGCGCGAAGCGGCTGACCGCGAACATATAAGGCAGGCGCGAGGCGAGATTGCTCGAGGCCGTCGCATCCGGATTGTTCTGATAGGCCTTGGGTTTGAACAGCGACTGGGCGCCGATGAAGGCGGCGCGATCGGTGTTCTTGCGGTGAATGAGCGGCATCAGTCCGGACTTGGCGAGCTCGGCCTCGCGCCGGTCACTGATCGCGATCTCCGTGGGGCATTTGAGATCGACGCCGCCATCGTCGGTCGGGAAGGTGTGCGTCGGCAGATTATCGACCTCTCCGCCCGACTCCACGCCGCGGATGCGCGAGCACCACCCATATTCCTTGAAGGCGCGATTGATGTTGGTCGCCATCGCGTAGGCGGCGTTCATCCAGGCGTAGTTTTCGCCCGAGTGGCCGTCGGTTTCTTCCTCGAAGGCGAATTGCGACACGGGTTCGGATTTGGCGCCGTAAGGCATGCGTGAAAGCACGCGCGGCAGACAGAGGCCGAGATATTTCGCGTCATCGGAGTCGCGCAAGCTCTTCCATGCCGCATAGTCCGGCGTATCGAACAATTTGGAAAGATCGCGAGGATTGGCGAGTTCGGTCCAGCTGTCCATGCCCATGAGGATGGGATCGGCGGCCGAGATGAAGGGCGCATGCGCCGACGCCGCGATCTTCGAGAGATCGCGCAGCAGTTGCACATCGGTAGCGCGATGTGAAAAATAATAGTCGCCGATGAGGCAGCCGTAGGGTTGGCCGCCAAGCTGACCGAACTCCTCCTCATAGACCCGTTTGAACAGCGGGCTTTGGTCCCACGCCGCCGCCGGATATTGGCGCAGATGGCGATAAAGCTCCTCCTTGGAGGCGTTCATGACGCGAATTTTCAGCATCGCGTCGGTTTCGGAGTTGTAGACGAGATGGTACAGGCCGCGCCATGCCGATTCGATCTGCTGAAATTCCGGCGCGTGCAAAATCTCGTTGATCTGGGACGTCAATTTTTCGTCGATCGCCGCGATCATCGACTCGATCGTGTCGATCACGTCCTCTTTGACGACGGTCGAGTCCGCCAGCGCTTCCTTGATCAAGGTCGATACGGCGCTCTGCACCTCGGTTTCAGCCCGCTCGGTGCGCGGCTTGAAGCTTTGTTTCAGCAGCTGCGAAAAATCTTCGAAATCCTGTCCGGCCTGCGGGAGGAGTTCTTTGTCGGGAGCTTGTTCTTGCGACATGGATGATCTCCTCTTCACTTATTGTTCGTTGTTCTGCTGATCAGGAAAATGCTGACGCAACGCCGCCATAAGTTGCGGATCTTTGAGCAGCTTGCGAAGCTGTTCTTCCGCTGCGACCTTGCCGTCCATGTAACGCAGAAGATTTGCGAGCTGCGTGCGCGCATCCAGGAGCTTCTTCAAAGCCGGCGTCTGTTCGGCGATTGCGGCAGGACCGAAATCCTCCATCCGCTGGAACTTCAGATTGATCGAAAGTTTTTCGCCCGGCTCATCGGCGAGCTTGTTGGCGACGCGCAACGAGACGCCCGGGCTGATCGCCTCCATGCGCCGTTCGAAATTATCCATGTCGATATCGAGGAATTTTCGTTGCGCCACCTCCTGTTTTTCTACGCCGGAAGCATTGCCCGAAAGATCGGCCATAACGCCCATGACGAAAGGAAGTTCGATCTTCTCTTCCGCGTTGTTCGGGTTCTCGTAGACGATCTGGACACGCGGCGGACGGTTGCGACTGATGAATTTCTGTCCACTATCACTGGGCCGAGCCATGACACTTCTCCTTTGCGGGCGCCCCCGCGCTTCGGGTTCGCAGGACCGCCGAAGCGGACCTGTCTCGGACAAACCGAGGCTGCGAACGGAGCATGGCTCGCCAGGAAATCGAGCAAGCCGGCATTAAGAGCGTTTGTTCCCTTAAGCTCTCCGTCATAAAACGAAATATCTCCGCTCTCGGCGCGAATGAATGTGAGTAAACCCACAGTGCTCCCACCAGGCAGAGATGCTGTTCCGGGGCGTCGTCACGGTTGCCGCCAGGAGCCAAAGGCCGCATGGGCGTGCGGCCGGGACGGCCGCGAAATCGCACAGACCCAGGCTGGGTCGCGGCTCATTCACGAAGTGAGGCGATGCTGGCGTGTGCGCCGGCGGCGTCCGCCGCCTCATCGGAGGTCGGCATCAGTTTGATCGAAAGGCGGCGCCCAATATTGCCCAAAGCGAATCCGGTTCGCTTGTCCACGAACGCCGCCCCGGTCCGGAAGACCGGGACCCAGACGCTCCTAAGCCTAGATGTGCGTAAAACGTCGCCAAATATATTCACGTCAACCGCCGCCACGACAGGCGCCCCTTGAACGGTCGTATACATTAGGATTGAGACTAGTCGCAGGTTTTCGTGCAGTCAAGCTTTGTAAAGCAGCCCTAAATCGAAAGTGTATATCGCAGATGACCGCTCCAGATTACATCGCAGAGGATTTGTCCGGTTTGAGCCGGAGAGGTGGGAAGCGATTCCAAATGATCGACTGAGTCGCCTTGATGCGGCAAGGCCTTTGACTTGAGCGAGCGACACTTTCGCGGTGTCGCAAAATCCGCGTGACAAGAGCGGAGAACGAGCCAAGCGCGGACAGGCACGGGAGCCCATTTTGCGCCTCAGGGCCCAAAGCAGAGGCGCACTGCAGGCTGTGCGTTTTGCCACGTCGCGATCCAGCGCCCGTTATTACGTTTATGAAATTGAAGTCCGCTCGTTTGTCCGAGACATCTACTTTCGGCAAAAACGCCAGAAAGGAAAACAACGGCGGATGAATGATCTTCAAGGCGCGTTTGGCGAAAGATCAGCCAAGAGGGCTAGGTTTTTTCAGGCGGAGACGCTCGGGCGACTTTGGGTCGTGGCGGGCCGGTAGTCCACGGAAAGGCTTTGCCCGCCGGGGATCTTTAATTAGAGTGACGCGGCGGGACACGTTGAATTTGAAGATCCGAAAGAGTGGCAGCATGACAATGGCGCCCATGCAACGGACGGTCGCACTGACTTTCGCACTCGCTTTCGCTGCGCTCGCACTCCCGCGTCCGGCTTGCTCCGAAGCGGGCGGCGAAACCCGAGCTCTGATAATCGGGATCGATAACTATCGCCGGGAGCCTGCTTTGAAGGGCGCCGTCGCCGACGCTCGGGACATAGGAGCGAGCATGCGGAAGATCGGCGCCTCCGATGTCACGTTGCTGCTCGACGCGCAGGCCGATCGCTCAAGCATTTTACGCGCATTCGACGATCTGCTGGCGCGCGTGCGCCACAACGACACGGTCCTTGTTTCGCTGGCGGGCCACGGCGCGCAAGAGCCGGAGCGGTGGACGGGTTCGGAGCCGGACGGCATGGAGGCCGTTTTCCTGCTCGCGAACTTCGACCCCAAGGACCGGAAGCTCGCGTCCGAGAAGATGCTGCATTCGGAGTTCAACCATTTCATCGCGGCTCTCGAGGACAAAGGCGCGCGCGTGATCTTTGTAGCCGACGCCTTTCATGGCGGGGCGCTCATGCGCGAGGCCGATCCCCGGGGCGGCGATTTGCGCTACCGCTCAGTGACCTTCACGCCGCTCGGCGACGATTTGAAATCGGTTGCGACTCGCGCCGATGCGATGATGTCGCCCGTCGATTTCAAGCGCTCGATTTTCCTTTCGGCGGCGGACCGCAACAGCAAGGCCCCGGAAATTTTTCTTGCCGGCGCAGGCTTTCGCGGCGCCTTGAGCTACGCCGTGGCGCGCGCTTTCGCCGGGGCGGCGGATTTGAACGGCGACGGGCTGCTCACCGTGGACGAATTGCTGTCTTATGTGCGTGACGTCACCTATCAGCTCACAGACCAACGCCAGCAGATCGCTGCCGCTTATGCATCGGGCGCCGCTTCCGGCGCGGACGCAATCGCCCGTTTTGGGCGCGGCGTCCGTGTAGAACCCGTGGGCGCCTCGACGCAATCCGCCCCGGGCAGTCTCGAAATCATTCCTGTCGATATTCAATCGCCTGATTCACCAGTCGAGCCGCCGGCGCCGAGAATGAAGACGGCTCCGAGCAAGGACGACCCGATCCGTATCGCGACGCTGGATGGGCAGACCAGGCCACTGGCGCAGCTTGCGCCGCACGGCCCGTATCAGGCGGTTGCGCAACGCGCGGACGCCGATCTGATCTGGGACCCTGCCTCGAAAGATGTGCTCGCTGGCGGCGACGTCATCGCCCACAACGTCGCGCGGGAGGATCTCCCGATCGTCATCGACCGTGCGGCGGCGATTCGCTGGTTCAAAGGCCGCGCCGCGCAAGCGCCGCAAACCATGAGGCTTCTGCCGAACGACAAGCTCCATCACAAGAGCGAGCAGGTCGAGGTCGAAGTTACGGGGCTCGCGGGGCGCTCGTTGATATTGTTCGATATTGCCGGCGATGGCACGCTCCAGCTGCTCTATCCCCGTGGCTCCGACGCCCCGGTGCTCGGTCAATCGCAACAGAGAGTTCCGCTGCAATTCTTCGTGCGCGAACCCTTCGGCGCCGATGCGATTATCTCAGTGTCGGCGGCACGCCGGCAGGCGGAGCTCGAAGAAGCGATCCGGCAGCTCGACGGACGGCGCAACCCATACAAGGCAGTCGAGGCCATGAGCCAATACGCCCAGGAAGACGCGGCCGTCGGCGTTATCAGCCTCTTCACCGCACCCTAAACTGTTTTCGATCGAAGTCGGCGCCGGTTCGCGTGAAGAAGACACCCTTGAAGAAAGACTCTGGGCTGAGAGGATCCCGTTCGTGATGCGCTTCTCATTTTTGCCGGTTGCGCTGCTGCTCGTCGCCCCGGCGTTTGCGCAGGAAGCCGGGCCGCGCCGCTCGATCCGCGTGATTGACGACGCCAAGCCGGCGCAAGAAAAATTGGCGGTTCTGCCAGAGGACGCCGACGCCAACCCGGTGGAGAGCAATCCCGCTGGCGTCAGCGTAGCGGTATTGCCGCAACGACGCTTTTCGCTCGGAGACAAAATGACGTTTCGAGTTACGACGAAAAGGGCGGGGTTTCTCGTCGTGCTCGACGTTGACGCTACTGGAAGGTTGAGCCAAATCTATCCCAACGACCTCATGCTGGCCGGTCAGGGCGGCGTCGACTCCAAGGCGAATTTGGTCACGCCGGGGAATCCTGCGACCTTACCAAAGGCAGCCCACGACGCGGCCTATGGCTTCGTTGCGTCCGCGCCGAAGGGCGTCGGCATGATCGTCGCCGTTTTGAGCGAGGCGCCGCTGCAAATCGTCGATCTCCCGGATGTTCCAACGCCGCTTGCCGGGCAAAAGGAGGCTGCAGCTTTCATTCGCGAGAGCATGCGCGCTCTGACCGTCATCACCGCCGGGCGCCGCGCCAAGGCGCAAGCGCCTCAGTGGTCCGTCGCCGTCGCTTATTATGCGATAGATTGATATTGTCTCGGTTCTTCCAATGACTGTGATGGCGCGATCGATAAAAAGGACGAGCACGATGATCCGTTCGAGACGAATGTGCAACGCGCTCGTTGCTGTTTTGGCGCTGTTGACCGCGCCTGAGGCGTCTTACGCGCAAGAGAGCCTGACGGAACTATTGCAACGCGGCCCGAGCTTCGCGAACTCATCGTCGGAAGGCGCGCTTGTCATCGATTCGCAAGATGTTTCGGTCGACCCGCATTCAATCCGCCTCAAATATCGGATCAGCAATTCCAGCGCCGAAGCGCTGACGACCGTCTTGACGATGCCGCTACCGGATCTCGACTTCAACGATCCGGACGCCTCCCTGGCCATACCGGGGACAGATCCGACGAACTTCATGGAAATTAAGGCCAGCGCGGACCAGAAGCCGTTGAATTTCGTCTTCACGCAATCCGCCTTTGCGAATGATAAAGACGTGTCGCCGCAATTGCGCGCCAATCATCTGCCTTTGGTTCCGGTCGACGGGTTCCAGAATCAGCTTTCCGCACTTGGGCGTGGGGCGCGCGAAAAGCTCGCCGACCAGGGATTGCTGGCGCGGTCGGGAACCAATCAAGCGGGCGAAACCCTGTATTTTCCCACCTGGATCGTCAAGACCACGGGGCGCGCCAATCTCTCGATCGCGGCCGGGCAGAGCCTCTCGATCGAACTGCGTTATCGTACGAGCCTTGGCGTAAGCAAAGACAGCGTCTGGCGCGAGCCGTTGCGATCGCAGCGCGGGCTCGCCGCCGAGATCGAAAGACGTCGTGTCGAATATTGCCCGGACCATGCTGTGTACGCCGGCGTGGATAAGCTTGTCTCGACCTATATCGAGCAGACGAAAAATTTGGAGGCCGGGAAAGAATCCGCCAAGAGCGTCGCGAAGCCGGATCCCGTCCCAAGCTTCTTTCCATTCTCTCTCTTCCAGCAGAGCGATTCGCCTCCGCCGCCGGCGGCCGAAACCGCCAAGCCTGCCGCCCCGCCGCCGGTCGCAAATGTCGCAAATCTGCGCGAGTGGCGGATTGCGCTCGATCTCGCTACCGGTTCGCCGCCGATGCCGGTCAAGGAATTCAGGCTCCTTGTGGACAAGGCCAAGAAGGACCGCGTCGTCAGCTTTTGCATGAATAATTTGAAGCGTGTTTCATCGACCGCTTTCGAAATGCGCGCCACAGATTTCACGCCCCTGCAGCCGCTCAAGATCATCCTCGTAGGACCGGAGTGAGCATTCAGGCAGCTTTGTGCGAAAGCGCACGATTGATAATTCGATTGTGAGCTTCATTGCGACAAGGCGTCGCAAAGGATAACGGCGTTGGAAGGAAAGCGCCATGCTCAAATTCACGCGTAAGATCGTTGGCAGGAGCTGCATATTGGCGCCCGCGCTGCTCGCCGGTTTCACTGCAGCCGCCAGCGCCGAGGACGGACTCGTGCGTAGTTTCAAGGTCGGCGCCGGCCCGGACGCGGTCGGCTATGTCGACGCCAGCTTCGATCCTTCCATGCCTCGCGATCGCGGCGAGTCCGAGGGACCGCAGGCGATCTATTCCGGCGACAACGGCGAGGTTTACCTCCTGGATCAAGTCAATCGGCGCGTGTTGCAGTTCAATCCGAAAGCCTCTGGCGAACGCGCACGTTCGCTGCAATTGCCGGAGGGCGCCCATCCAAGCGATCTCGTCGTAATGCATGAGAACATTTACGTCTGGGATGGCGAACCACAAGCTTTGAGGGCGTCAGCCGCAGGGGACGGCGTAACGAGGAGCCTCAGTTACACGCAGGCGCCGCCGTCGGACGAAGCGGTTTTATCGGCTTTCGCGCAGATGGGTTCGGAACAACTCTCCCGTGACGACACGGCCGATGAAATCGCCCGCAGCATCGGCGCAAAGCCTGGAGTTCGTCCCCGTCAGGTGGTCGCTTCGCATGGCAAGGGCAGAGTCATGGCCGAATTCGCGGCCAAGGGCGACGCCGGCGTCTCGATCAATTTGCAGTCAGAGAACAAGTCGCCGATCGGTAAGCTCATGCTGCGGGTCCCGAACCGCCTCGGCTCGGTCGAACTCCTCGATGTCGACCGCTCGGGACGCATCTATCTGCTGGCTGAAAACATCCCCAATGACGCGAACGGCGACGTCTATGCGTTTGTCGCGCGCTTTGGGCCGAATGGCGCGCTCGAGGGCGCCTATCAATTGCCGTTTGATCCAAGCGTGGCGCTATCGCGCCGCTTCGTCACGATTTCCACCGATGGTGACGTATATTTCTTGCGCACCCGCCACAGCGCCGTCGATCTTTTGAACGTAGGCTTTCGCCCCTTCAGAAAAGGCGACGTAGTGGACTTGTCGCCGCCGCATCCGAAGTCGCCTGATTACAGCCCGCCCGCCCCTGGCGGCTCGACCGGCGGCCCCAGCTTCGCCAATGTGAATCTCGGCGCGAACGCGGCGTTGCGCGTGTTGGATCGCCGGCATGTGATCGACACTGCGCTGCAATTCGCCAATGCGCGTTGGCGCGTCAACCCCGGCGCCTATGGTCCGGATCCCGACCGTTCGTGCAGCGGCTTCAATCGTATCCGGCGCCCGGGCTATCTGCACGGCAAGCTCAATTCTGACGTCGTCGGCATCCCCTATTGCTGGGGTTGTCACGGTAGTCTCGCAAAAATCGCGGGAGCCATCAGCTCCGGCCGCCTCGCGGGCAATGTCTGCACGCGCGACAATCCCCGTCCGGATGTGATCGGAGTCGATTGCTCAGCCTTCGTGAGCGCGACCTGGGGGCTTTCCACCCATTTCACGACGATCGCGATTCCCGCGATCGCGCGTCAGCTCCAAAACCCCTGGGATCTGCTTCCTGGCGACGCGCTCAACAAGCCCGGTTCGCATGTGATGCTGTTCGTAAAATTCACACCGGATAAGCGCGCTGAGGTCATTGAATCCTCGACGGGCGGTTGCAACGGCAAAGTCTGCCGCAATGTTTATCCGCTGGCGTCGCTGCTTGCGCGCGGCTATCGCCCGGTCCGGTTTCGTGGGCTCGTCAACGAGGCGAACGCGCAGGCCGTGTATCGATGACGCGCCTTTTCGCCCCCAGAGACTGAACCCGCTTCGGGACCTCAATTTTCATCGCGATCCCGCAACGCATCTTCAGGCAATACGGAACCGAGCAAGCTCAGGAAATCCTGATTGGCTACATTCTTCGCACAGGCGATCAGCCAGGGGATGGGGCTCGAGGGCTCGGCGACCTGAAAATATTGCGCCACGTCGTCGAGCAACGACATAGCCTCGGCACGGGTCGCCGCTGCGAAGTCGGCCTTCGCGCGAGCAGGCTTCGCGAGCCCTATGCGCCGGCCTTCGGAGATGACACGATCTCCAGCGTCCGCGTCGAGCTGCGCCGCTTCAATCAGACTCTCGGCATCCGGCGCAATCTCGTCTTCTGAACTTGCTGAAACTCGATCTTCTCCATCACGCTCCTCCAAGCCCTCCTCGACGGCGCTCCCGTCTCTGGCGTCTTCGATAAAAGCCTCGTCCGGAGCTTGATCAGGTTCTTCGTCGTCGTCTGAAACATCTTCGGCATAGCCATCCGCTTCCGGCGTAATCGGCGCTAGGAGTTCCAGAGGCAATGCGAAACGCTTGCGATCGCCAATCATGAATTCGGCGTCCCCCGCCTTGCGCGGCAGCAACGCCTCCATGACCGAGGCAAATGGCTTGCCCTGTATTTCGCGCGCCTGCGCTATGAGCGGCAGGACGGGACTCGAGGGCTCTTGTCGCCGGAAATAGGCGATCGCCGCGTCCAGCGCGCGCCGCGCGTCCCCCGCCTTGGCGAGCTTGCCGGGCCTGAGCATGATCGCCGAAGCATCGCCCTCGGCTTCCGTTCCCGGTTCGTCGTCGGTCTTGGCCGCCTCTTTGAGCGTCGCCCTTATGCCCACGACAGTTTCTCGAATCCTGTTGAGCGTCGGCGTTTTCTCTAGTCCGCAATGTTCCGCGAAGGCAGTGTGGATCCGCTCCACGGAGGCGGCAAGGCGACTGGCGAGGTCGATCGTCGCCGCAAGGCGCTCCGTATCGCTCTCGCGCAAGATTTGCAGGATCGTCGGCAACGGCAAAATCTTCTCGCCGTCCCGCGGCTTGGCTGCGCCTTCGGCGCACATGCGCGCACGATAGGTGACGGAGCCCAGCCGCTTGTCTTCCGCGAGCGGCATATATTGCAGCGGGAACACGACCGTCGGCTCATTCAACGGGCTGAGCGCCGCGGCGCGCAACACGTACGAACCGCCGTCGGCGCGCGGATGCACGTCATTCCAATGTTCTTCGAACAAGCCCGCAATGGCGTCGAGGCACGATGCGAACCGCGCATAATCGCGGCGCAAGATCGAGAACCGCGCCAGCAGACTGAACAGCCTTACATCGCGGGTCCGCGCGAGCAGCGGCGCGATGCGCGCAATATGGTCCTCGAATTCCGTTCCCGTGCTGACGAAAGCTTCTCCGTCTCTGAAATATTCGGTCGGCAGCAGACCTTCGGCGATGGCGACGAAGTTCAAATAATCTTCGTCACCGGCAATATCGAGGTCGAGGCCGCAGGGGTCGGTTTCGCTGAGCGGCTTCGCCGCCGAAGCCAAATCAATCCGGGACATTTGAGCGATCAATCATGGTTTGCGAAACGTCGCGCTTGGCGTCCGAATGCGGCAGGTTTGCGCATCGTCTCGAACGGTAGCTGAATAGTATTTCTTGCACAAGCGGCCTCGCCTTCACCGTTTTCAAGAGAAGTCGCGGGCGGGAGAGGCTGTGCGCGGCCATTGCGGCATAGAGAACCAAGCCTTCGCAGAAAAATCGCGGGAGACGAAACGATTATCCCACTACAGCCTTGGGCGCTTCAGAGCATCGGCCCGGATTCGGCCCCCCGACGGCCCTGTGGCAAATCCCACACTTCGACGGTCGGAAACGGCGTATCCCTTGGATAACGGATTCAGGCGAGGTAATGTCTCTCTATTGGAGACAACAACCAACTCGGAAGCATTTAGAGGCGAGCGCGCGAGATGGACGCGGATCTAGATCAGACGAAGCGCATTGCCGCTTTCACGACTCCGCTGGGCGAGAATACTCTCGCTCTCGAAGCGTTCGAGGCCTCCGAAGGCCTGAGCGAACTCTTTGAATACCAGGTCGATGCGCTCAGCAAAGAAGCCGCAATCGACTTCGATCAAATCCTCGGACGCGCCTGTACGGTCACGCTCGATCTCGGACGAAACGGCCAGCGCTCTTTCAATGGCGTCTCCGTCGAAGCCCAGGCGACCGGAATGCGCGGCGATCTTTATTCCTACAGATTTCTGCTGCGCCCGACGCTATGGCTGTTGACCCGCACGACCAACTGTTTTATTTGGCACGAGAAGTCGGCAATGGATATTATTCAGGAAGTCTTGCGCAAGCGTGGCGTCGACTTCCGAAACGCGGCTTCGTCGAACGGTCCAAAGCTTGAATACTGCGTGCAATATCGCGAAACCGATTTCAACCTGGTTTCCCGGCTCATGGAGCAGCACGGAATCTATTACTTCTTCGAGCATTCAAATGATGGGCATAAGATGGTGCTGGCCGATGCGCCTTCGTCCCACCAACCTTTGCCGATCGGCGCCAGCATCGATTACGCCGCGAAAAAAGCCGGCGCTTCGCACTTTGAAAAGCGCAGGATTCACAGCTGGTCTTCAAGCCGGCGTTTGCGCACCGGCAAGGTGACTTTGCGCGATTATGATTTCAAGAAACCGAACGCCGATATGACCGGCGACGCCGAAGGCGCCGAAAAATACGCCAAGGCGCAAATGGAGTTCTATGATTATCCCGGCAAATACAGTGAACGGGGAGACGGCAAGGATTACGCGAAATTTCGACTCGAAGCGGAACAGGCGCTCGACCATCGCCGTTTTGCGGAAGGCGAGGCCGCGGATTTTTTCCCCGGAGGACTGGTCTCCCTGGACAAATATCCAGACGCGGCCGAGAACAAACAATATCTCATTGCGCATTGCGTCCATCGTTTCTCGATGGAGCGCTATCGTTCGGAGGCGGGCGCCGCTCCGACGGATTTTCGGCCCTACAGCGGCGAATATGAGCTGCACCCCAAAGACCAGCAATATCGCGCGCCGATGACTGCGCGCAAACCGATCATTCACGGCCCCCAGACCGCGAAAGTGGTGGCGCGCAAGGACAAGGATGGGGAAGAAATCGACGTAGACGACGATGGCTACGGGCGCGTCAAGGTTTGCTTCTACTGGGACCGCGAGGATGCGCGCTCCTGCTGGGTTCGCGTCGCCCAAATGTGGGCCGGCGCCAAATGGGGCGGACAGTTCATTCCGCGCATCGGCATGGAGGTCGTCGTCGAGTTTCTTGAAGGCGACCCCGATCGGCCCCTGATCGTGGGGGCGGTTTACAACGCTGACAACGGTTATCCCTATTCGCTGCCGAGCAACAAAACGCGGTCTGGAGTCAAGTCCAACAGCTCGAAGGGCGGCGCCGGCTACAACGAATTCATGTTCGAGGACCAGAAGGCTTCCGAGAAAATCCGGCTGCACGCCGAAAAGGATCTCGAGTCCCAGATACTCCACGCGGAAACGCGCACGATCGGCGAGCGCTTCGAGACGCCGGTCGGGCAATCTTCGCGCAAGACGACGATCAAGATGGGCGACGACGAACTCAGCCTCGAGAGCGGCAGCCGCAAGACGACGATCGCCATGGAAGACAAAGTCACCGTCGGAACCAATCGCAGCGCCACCATCGGCGCAACCTGCTCGACGAAGGTTGCAGCCGATCAGAGCACCCAGGTTGGCGGCGCCATCAGCGTCGAAGCCGGCGGTGAAATAACGATCATGGCGGGCGGGGCCATCAACATCGAGGCCGGCGCGACGATCACAATCACAGCCGGCGTGTCGATCGTGCTCGAGGCTGGCGGTGCGACCTTCACCATCGGCCCCGGCGTGATCACCGAAGAAGGCCCCATGGTGGTGGCCGGACCGATGGTGGCGACCGGCGTCGTCGTGCCGCCGGCGGGTTGAGGATTTAGCGCTATGAGCCCTGCAAGATTCGTCAGCGCGCAAGACCTGTTCGCGGCGTTTCCGACCGCCGCCAAAGATATCGGCGCGGCGCCGAACGGCGAAGCGCCCCTCGCCTTTGCTGCGGCTCTGGCGGCAGCCGGCCGGGAAATGGCGGCCATCGCCTTCTGCGCCTATCTGCTGGAGCGCCGCAAAGCGAGCTGGTGGGCTTGCCAGGCGATGCGCTGTCTACCATCCGCGCCGACGCCCCATGAATTGCGCGCCCTTGACGCCGCCGAGAAATGGGTGCGCCAGCCAGACGAGGCGTCGCGCAGGGCCGCCTATGACATCGCCTGCGCGGGCGACAAGAGATCTCCTGCGACTTTCGTCGCTTACGCGGCAGGCTTCGCCGGACCTTCTTTGAAGCTCTCGACGGCGAAAGCGGCTGAAGTTTTGCTCATCCGCGTCACGCCGCAACTGACGGCGCAATGTGTGCGGGCGGCGTTCCTGCTCGCCGGCGCGCGGCTTCCGCTGTCGCAGAAATGCGATTATCTTCGGAGCTGGTTGGATCAGGGCATGCAACTGGCGCGGAGGGGCTAGGCGATGCAACTCACCTTGACGATCGAGAATTTTACAAACCTTCCGGACGGCGGACCGCTGCGCTACACGGTCACCGGGGCGCGCGGGCTGGACATCGGACGGGCGCAATATCTGGATTGGACGTTGCCCGATCCAGAGCGTCACATCTCGAGCAAGCACTGCGAAATTCGACACGAATACGGCGATTATCTGCTTTACGACGTTTCCACCAACGGCGTTTTCGTCAACGGTTCAGAAAATAGAACGCAGTCCCCCTATCGCCTGAGCGACGGCGACCGTCTGGTCATTGGCCAATACATCATTGCCGTGCGAGTCGAAAAGAACGCTAATAGGGACTCGGACGCGGTTTCGCCTGATTTCATGCATCAAGCGGCCGTATACGACGATTTATGGCGGCCGGAAGGCGCAACGCCCCCGCCGATCTCACCTAAAGACACGCGCCCCATGGAAGCGGCGGCGATCGTCCATGGCGATTGGCTGGATCGCCCCGCGGATCTCCCAACGCCGTCGTCCGCGCCACGCAACGATATTGAACAATGGATCGCGCCGCCGCCGGCTCTCGACCTGCCGCCCGAGACGCCGCCTGCGCCGACTCCGCGCCGGCCCTCGATGCCGGAGACCGAGGAGTTCTGGCTGGACTCGCCGCCCATCAAGGCGGATGTGGCGAGCGCGGCTTCGATGGAAGCGACTCCGAGCCCCCACGAAGCGACCGCGACTCCGACAGCGGCGCCCGTCGCCGAATTGCAGATCGCGGAACCGGCTTTCGCCGCCTTTCTTTCAGCCTTCGCCGCCGCATCGGGAGCGCCGACCGGCCCATTGTCGCAGCAAGGTCCCGAAGAACTCGGTCGTCAGCTGGGCGGGCTCGTGCGCAGCCTCGCCTCCGAGATGAAGCTGCTGCTCGACGCGCGCTCGGAAACGAAACGCGTCACGCGCAGCGCGCAGCAAACGACGATCCAACTCGAAAGCAACAATCCGCTCAAATTCTCGCCGAGCGTCGACGACGCCATGCGCCTTATGTTCGGTCCGTCCACCCGCAGCTACCTCGGCGCCGAGGAGGCTTTCGCGCAAGGGTTTTTCGATCTCAAGCAACATCAGGTCAGAACCTTCGCGGCGATGCAACAGGCGATGCGCATCATCGCGGAAGAATTTGACCCGGCCGGCATCGACAAAGCAGCGGAAAAAGGCGGCGGACTGTTCAAGACCGCACGAAAAGCGCGCCTGTGGGAGCTTTACGAGACCCGGTGGAAGGCCATGACCGCGCGGCATGACGGCGGACTCGTCGGCGTATTCATGCGGCATTTCTCGGATTGCTACGACAAGAGCTAAAATTCAACGGGAGGGGTGAGGAGCATGTCCTGGCGCAGCAAGGTCGTTTGGAGAGAGGGGTTGTTTTTACGCCCTCACCATCTGCAACAGGCCGACCGCTATCTCGAAAGGCTCGTCGAAGCCCGCACTTCGCATATCTCCCCCTATCCATGGGGCTTTTCGCATCTTGAAATCGACCTCGATCTTGCGCAGCAAAGCAAGTTCGCCTTGCGTAAAGCCACGGGTCTGATGCCCGACGGCACCCCGTTTGACGCGCCCGACGATGGGATGCCGCCGCTCGCGATCGAGGCCCCGGAGAATTGCGCCGGACTGACCGTCTGGCTCACCCTGCCGCACGTCGTCTCCAACACACGCGAAGTCGATCATCGCACAAAAGAGGCCGCGAGCCGTTACGTCGAAGGTGTCGAGACCATCATCGACACGGTTTCCGAGCTGCGCAATGAAGAAGAAATAGACGTAGCGCATTTGCGCCTCGCCTTGGAAATCGGACGCACGCCCAAACAGGGTTACAATTGCCTCGCTGTCGCGCGGATCGTCGAAATCCGCGACCGTGCGCTGATCTTCGACCAAAAATTCGCGCCGCCGGTATTGATCAGCGCCGCGCATCCCGTGGTTTCGGGCTGGATAGATCGCGTCATCGGCTGGATCGACAATAAGGTCGAGGAACTCGCGCGCTACGCCGCAGACCCGTCGGCGGGGGGTGGGCTCCAAAGCGTCGACTATTTCATGTTGCAGACGCTCAACCGCGCGATCCCGCTGCTACGGCATTTGCGTCAGTCCGGCTACACACATCCCGAACGCATATATGCGGCGTTCACCTCGCTTGCGGGCGAACTCGCGACCTTCGCCGCTTTGGATCGTCGTGCGAGAACCTATCCTGCATATGATCACGACCATCTCGAGGACGTGTTCGAACCGATCCTGCGTGATTTACAGGAGTTTTTGAGCGCCAATCTCGGACGGCGCGCCATCCGGCTCGAACTCATCCAGCGGGCGACCAACGCCTATGTCTCTCCCATTCGCGATCGTTCGCTGTTCCGCAATGCGACCTTCGTGCTCGAAGTCTCCGCTGCGCTGCCGCTCACGGACATACAGCAGCAGTTGCCGCAGCTGTTCAAGCTCGGGCCCAATGGCCGCATGAACGAGATCGTGCACGCGAACCTCCCCGGCGTGCGGCTCGTGCATATGCCGACGCCGCCTGCACAGATCCGCGCGATCTCAAACCACGTCTATTTCTTTCTCGACAAGCAGTCGCCGCTCTGGCCGGAATTCTCGAACGCCGCTTCGATCGGTCTGCACTTCTCCGGAGATTGGCCCGAACTGCAGCTTGAACTCTGGGCGGTGTTGGAAGGGGCGAGATGATGAGCGGGAATGACGATCCCTTCGGGCCAGAACCGGAACGCACCATCATCGCGCCCAATCCGGGCCTGCGCCGCCCGCCGCCGTCATCTGCGCCGTCCCGGCCGTCGTCGCCCTACACGCCGGCTTCGGCGCCGGCCTATCGGCCGGAGCGCCTGCCGCCGCAACCCGTCGACCGCCCCTTCGGCGCCAGCGAACCCTATCCGGGCCCTAGAGGCGCGGACGAAGGCGTCGACTCTTGGATCACCGCCGAGCGCGGGGACGTTCAGCAAAGCGCGACGCTCGGACGCGCAGAGGATTTGCGCTTCGAAGAACTCGTCGCGCGCAACGAGAACCCGATCATGCACGCTGCAGCGCCCCTGCTGCTGTTGCTTGGCCGCCTGCGAGTCGCCGCGTTGCGTGCGTCTTTCGCCAGCCTCATGGAGCAGGTTGCCGCGGCGATCGACTTCTTCGACAAGGAGATGCGGGCCAGCGGCATCGCCCGCGAGCAGGCCAATGTCGCGAAATATCTGATCTGCGCAACGGCGGACGACATCGTGCAGAACATCCCGACCGAGGATCGTCATGTCTGGACACAGTACAGCATGCTTTCGCGCTTCTTCGGCGAACGCACCGGCGGCGTGCGCTTCTTCGAGGAACTCGAACGTTTGAAGCGCGATCCCGCGACCAATTACAATGTTCTGGAGCTGCAACACGCCTGTCTCGCGCTGGGCTTTCAAGGCGTGCATCGCACCTCCGCCGGCGGCTTGACCAAATTGCAGCTCATCCAGCGCGACCTCTATGAAAACTTGCGCCGCCAGCGTCAGCGCGGCACCAGGATTCTTTCGCCCCGTTGGCGGGGGCAAGCCTTCGCCATGCCGCGCTCGCATTTAACCATCCCGCTTTGGAGCATAGCGGGCGTAATCGCCCTCGCGCTTTTCGCGCTTTTCTTGGTCCTGCGTTCAATGCTGGGCGGTCAAAGCGACGCCGTTGCAACTGCGCTGATCGGCCTGCATCCGAACGGCAAGATCACGCTCCAGCGGCGCGTCGCAGAGAAACCAGCCCCTCTCCCGCCGCAAGTGGTCACGCAATTGCAACGCATCCGCGCGCAGCTTTCGGACGAAATCGCGCGGGGCGTCGCCTCGGCGGATTACTACGGCAAATGGATATCGATCCGGCTCGGCGCGGTCACGATGTTCGACTCCGGTCAGGCGAAGCTCTTGCCGCAATTCTCGGGCATCTCGGAGAAAATCGCGAAAATCGTCGACAAGGAAGCGGGGCCGATAAGGATCGTCGGCCATACGGATAATCAACCGCTCAGCGTCTTCAACCATTTCAAGAACAATCAGCAGCTCTCGATCGAACGCGCCAATGCGGTTGCTGCGCTGTTGCGCCCGATGCTCACCGACCCGAACCGGATCTCGACTGATGGACGCGGCCCGGACGAACCCGTCGCCGACAATAACACTCCCCAGGGAAAAGCACGGAACCGGCGCGTCGAAGTGCTGGTGACGCGTGTCGACCGATACTAGAGCATGTTCCCAAAACGTCGAAGCGGCTTTTGGAAAAGACATGCTCGATCAATGAGATTTAGAGCACGTTCGACTGCGTTTGAACCGAACGCGCTCTCGCGTGTTTTCGAGCAAAAGCGGAAATCGGACCGCGTGAAAAAACACGATCAGACAGAGACTCGTCCCCACCTAATCCTTAAGACTACGACAGGTATAGTGAAATGAGCTTGGAGCTTGGACACCCACCGCGCCTTTTGCGCATCGCGCTCTCCACGGCGGGACTCGTTTCGGTCGCCTTGCTGATCTATTTCGCGGCGCCTCATATCGTCGTGGATGGCTCGCGCCCGTTCGAGAGCCTGTGGCTTCGTCTTGGCATCGCCTCAGCTCTGGTCGCCGTCGGCGTGGGATTTTTCATCTGGTTTTGGTGGAGGCGTGAGAAGGATGCGAAGACCATCGCCGACGCGATAGCCAAGGAGGGAGGGGAAGAAGACGATTCTGCGGCGCTCGCCGAGCGCATGAAGGACGCGCTAAGGACACTCAAGAAGGCCGCGGGCGGAAAGGAGACGTTCCTCTATGATCTGCCGTGGTATGTGATCATCGGACCGCCGGGCTCTGGAAAGACGACCGCGCTCGTCAATTCGGGGCTGAGATTTCCGCTCTCGGGAACTGCGACGCCGGCCGCGATCGCGGGCGTCTCCGGCACCCGCTATTGCGATTGGTGGTTCACCGAAGACGCGATCCTGGTCGACACGGCAGGCCGGTACACCACCCAGGACTCCGACGCGGCGGCCGATAAGCGCAGCTGGCTCGCCTTTCTCGATCTGCTGAAGAAGCATCGCGCCAAGCAACCGATCAATGGAGTGCTCGTCGCCATAAGTCTCGAAGATCTGATCAGGCTTTCGCCAAGCGAACTTGCCGCGCATGCGCGTGCGATTCGATCTCGGCTGCTCGAGCTGAACGAGCGGCTCAGGGTGGATTTCCCCGTCTACGCGCTGTTCACGAAATGCGATCTCATCGCCGGATTTTCCGAATATTTCGCCGATCTCGACCAGAGCGCTCGCAGGCAGGTCTGGGGCGCGACCTTTCAAACCAAAGACAAGAAAAGCAATCTCGTCGCGCAGACGCCGACGGAGTTCGACGCGCTCATCGAGCGGTTGACCTTGCAGATCCCTGATCGGCTGCAGGAAGAGCCGGCGCCCGCGTTTCGCGTATCGCTATTCGGGTTTCCGGCGCAAATGGCGGCGCTCAAGCGCCCGCTCTATGATTTCCTCAACGCGATCTTCGAACCGACCCGCTATCATTCAAACGCTAATCTGCGTGGTTTCTATTTTACGTCGGGAACGCAGCACGGCGCTCCAATCGACCAGCTCATCAACGCGCTCGTCAAGAATTTCGGCGCCGAGACGGCGGGGGCGGTCAACCAGCCCAGTCAAGGGAAGAGCTACTTTCTCTATGACCTCATTCAAAAGGTCATCATCAACGAGGCGGCCTGGGTTTCGACCGACGCGAAAGCAGTGCGCGCGGCGTTTCTCTGGCGTCTGACGGCGGGCGTCGTAATGGTCGCCCTCTGCGCGGCGACGCTTTCTGCGCTTTGGTCGAGTTATCATCGAAATAAAGAGCTTGTCGCGGCGGTGGACGCCTCCGCCCAGGAATATGCCGCAATCCCGGATAATGCGCTTACGCGCGAAGACGTCGTTTCCGATCGCGATCTGGCGAAAACCCTCCCATTGCTGCGGAAATTGCGTTACGCCGCGGTCGGCTACGCCAACCAGGATGCTGAAACGCCTCTCGCCGAACGTTTCGGCTTGAGCCAGCGCGAGCGCTTGGCCGCCGCGTCGGCGCAGGCGTACCGAATGGGGTTGGAACGGCTGTTGCGCCCTCGCCTGCTCTATCGGCTCGAGGAAGCGATCGATAGCCACCGCGACGATCCGGGCTATATTTACGGGGCGCTGAAAGTCTATCAGATGCTCGGCGGCCTCCACCGTGTCGACCGCGGCCTCGTGCTCGCCTGGGAGCAGCAAGATTGGGCGAAAGAGATTTACCCCGGCTCCGGCGCGCAGGCGCAGGGACGCGCCGCTCTCGAGGAGCATCTTCTGGCCATGCTGGACATGGCGGACGACGGCCCCATGATGATCGAGGCGAGCCCTGCCTTCATCGAAGAGAATCAGAAGATTCTGGCTCAGCTTTCGGTTTCTCAGCGCGCCTATCACTTGCTGCGCTCGCAAGCGAGCGGGCTCGGCATCCCCGATTGGACGGCGTCGCGCGCGGGCGGCGCCGAATTCGAGCGTGTGTTTGAAACAGCCTCCGAACCCGACGGCGCCCGTGTGCCGGGATTTTATACTTATGCCGGCTTTCAGAAGGGATTGCTGCAGCGCCTGCCGGGAATCGCCAAGGATGTCGAATCCGAACGTTGGGCGCTCGGCAAATTTGCCGATCAGGCCATCATCGCCGATCAATACAAGACCCTGCCGAACGATATTCTGAATCTTTATGCGGGCGACTTTGTAAAGACGTGGCGTGACGCCCTCGGCAGATTGCAGATGAAGCGTCTCACCGCAGATAAACCGCGTTATGTCGCGCTCGCAGCGGCCGCTTCGCAAGCCTCTCCGATCAAGGCGCTTTTCGAATCGATCCGAGACGAGACGGCGCTCACCAAGGAGCCGTCCGCAAAAGGCGCGGCCGCGCCATCGTCCCCGGACGCTGCGCTTTTCAGCGATCAGGACCAGGCGCCCGGCTCCCGGATAGAAATCCAGTTCAAGAATTACGAAGAGTGGGTGCATGGAGATCCCGGTCACAGGCCGATCGACGATCTCATCAGCCAGCTCAACGTGATCAGGGACAATCTCATCACCGCGGCGACCATTCCCGACAACGCGCAGCAAGCCAACGCTTTGCTCGCGCCGCAGGTGCAAAAGCTCAAGGCCTCCGCCCCGACGCTTCCGGACCCTTTCAAGAAAATGCTCGCCGCCGCGGCCGGCAGCTTCGAAAAGGATGTGAACAACGTCGAACTCAACCGGTTGTCGCAGGCGCTCGGCGATCAGGTCTCGGGAACCTGTCAGCAGATCGTCAATGGGCGCTATCCTTTCACGCGCAACGCGACGAGCGAAGTCGCGCTCTCGGATTTTGGCCGCCTGTTCGCCCCGGGCGGGATCATTGACGGCTTCTTCAAGCAGAACCTCGTCAAATATGCCGACACTTCGAAACGCGAGTGGAGCTGGCGCGCGGATCAGTCTTTTGCCAAAAATCTTTCTCCCGGCGCGCTGCGCGAATTCCAGCGCGCGGCGCAGATAAGGGACGCTTTCTTCCCCAATGGGGGCGCTACGCCTCAGATCAATCTGCAGGTTCTGCCGCCGGTGCTGAGCGGGGTCGGACTGACCGCTAAGCTCGAAGTCAACGGCGCCGTAGCAACGTCGCGATCTGCGACCGCAGTGACGCAGCAGGCCATTCAATGGCCCGGCGCTTCCGGCGCCAGCCGCGTTGCGGTCTCGCTATGGGCCGATCAGGAAGATGCGCGGCCTGCGGACGCTGCGCCGACGCCCGCGCGCGCGCAATCCGCGCCGACGGCCGCGGGCCAGACGCAGCTCGCGACCATCGAACGCAATGGCGCTTGGGCGCTCTTTCGGCTGCTCGACGCCGCCCGCGCCTCCAAAAGCGGCGACAAGCTCGACGTCAGCTTCGTGCTCGGCGGCCATGAGCTGCAATATTCGTTTACCGTAGCCTCGACTCTGAACCCCGTCACGCTCCCCGCTTTGCGTGAATTTCATTGTCCGAGCGGGATTTGATGATGGCGAACAGTTGCGGCCTCTTTGGCAAGCTTCAGGCGAAGCGCGACTTTATCGCGATCAAGACGCCGCGCCGGTTTTTATCGGTCTGGGAGCCATGGCTTCAAAGTTCGATCTCGGCGAGCCGCCTGCAGCTCGCCGCCGACTGGCGATCGGCCTTCCTGACCGCGCCGATCTGGCGCTTTTGGCTGGGCGCCGGGATTTGCGGAACGGAGACGCTCGGCGTGACCATGCCGTCAATGGACCAGGTGGGTCGCTATTTCCCGCTCACCTTGATCACGACGGGGGAGGAGGGGACTAAGATCGCTCCTCCCGAATTCGACCCGCAGGAGGCCTGGTTCTCCGCTGCCGAAGACTTTCTCCTCTCGACACTGGAGCCGGATTTCCGGTTCGAAGCGGCGCCGCTACAGCTTGCAGCGCTTCCGGCTCCCTCCGAGCCTGAGATAGCAAGCGAAGGCTCGAGCCTTGGGCCCGGGTTCGCTTGCGTCTCGCCTGCCTCCACGTCCTTTGCTCGAACATTTGAACGGATCAGGGAGACGGGACACGCCCTGGTTTACGCCAACGTCTCATACTGGTGGACGATCGGCGGCGAGGATTTCGAGCGCGTAGCGTTCATGTCGCAGCTTATGCCGGATCCTCATCTTTATAAGGGCATGCTCACGGGCAAGTTCGAGACCCAACCCCGGAATGAATCATGACCGGCTCGAACGCCTTTTGGATCGGTTCAGCTACGCATGTCGGCAAAGCCCGCACGCGCAACGAAGATCGTTTCATGACCTCCGCCCAATCCGGGATCTTCGCAGTCGCCGACGGCATGGGCGGCCATGAGGCCGGCGACGTCGCGAGTTCGATCATCGTCGAGGCGCTATCCACCATAGCTCCGCAACCCGACAGCGCTTCCCTGCTGAAGGCTTGCAACAGTCGTCTCATCGAGGCGAACGACAGGATTCGTACGTTTTCGGCGCGCCGCGGCGGAGCAATCATGGGTTCGACCGTGGTCGCCCTGGCGATCTGGGACAACCGCTACGCCTGTCTGTGGGCCGGCGACAGCCGCGCCTATCTGAGCCGCGGCAAAAGCCTCCGGCAACTCACTCGCGACCATACCGAGGTCGAGGAACTTCTGGAGCAAAACCTCCTGACCGCGGAGGAAGCCCGAGTGTGGCCGCGCCGCAACGTCATCACGCGGGCCCTTGGCGTTGCCGACCATCTCTCTCTTGAATTAGCCTGCGGCGAGGCTCAACCCGGCGACGCATTTCTCTTGTGCAGCGACGGCCTCACGCTGCATGTGGAGCCCGATGAATTGCAGAGCGAAATCGAGACCCGCGGTCCCCAGCGCGCCTGCGACGAACTGATTGATCTTGCGCTCGCGCGCGGCGGGCTCGACAATGTGACCGCAATCGTCGTCCGCTATCAAGCGGATGAGGAGACGACGATCGTACCGGCCGGAGGAAGGCGCAGTCGATGACGCATGTGGTCGATCTTTCCAGCCGATTGCCCAAGGGAACGCGTCTCAACGGCGTCTACGAGATCGAATCCCTGATCGCCGCGGGCGGCATGGGCGAAGTTTACAAGGGCTTCGAGATCGAGACCGGCGAGCCGGTCGCGCTGAAATTCATTCGCCCCGAGATGGCGCGGGACGACGCTTTCCTGGCCCTGTTCCGCAGAGAGGCGGCGGCGCTGGCGCGCCTTCATCATGAGGTCATCGTCAAATATTTCCTGTTCTCTCAGGAGCCGGATCTGCGACGGCTTTATCTCGCGATGGAGTTTGTCGAGGGCGAGCATCTCGGCGATCTGACCCAGCGCGGCGCTTTGCCGGTCGAAAAGGTCCACACCCTGCAAAAGCGCCTCGCCCTTGGGCTACAGGCCGCCCATGACCGCGGCATTGTGCATCGCGATGTCTCGCCCGACAATGTGATCGTGCTCGACGGCGCCGTCGAAAAGGCGCGCATCATCGATTTCGGCATCGCCCGCAGCGATCTGCTGGTGGGCGAGACGGTGATCGGCGGCGGCTTCGCCGGCAAATACAGCTATGTTTCGCCTGAGCAACTCGGCATGTTCGGCGGCGAGGTGACCGCCAGATCGGATATTTACAGTCTCGGCCTGGTGCTCGCGCAATGTCTGCTCGGCAAGCCGCTCGATATGGGTCGGAAAGAGGTCGAGGTAATCGAACGCCGCAGGAGCGTTCCTGACTTGTCCCGGATCGACAGTCGATTTGTTCCGCTGCTCGAAAGAATGCTGCAACCCGATCCCGCCGATCGGCCGAACAGCATGACCAAGGTGGCGCAATGGCCGCTCGGGGGCGATGAGCGCACGCTGGTGTCTTTTCCTTCCGCCCCGGTTCAGGCGCCCGCGAGAGCCGTCGCGCCCCCGCCGCGAGCGCCGGACGAAAAGAGAGCTGGCGCCGCGCGGATGAAGCTCTTTGGCGCCGTCGCGCTGGCTGGAGCCTCCGCCGCGGCGGCGGCGCTTTGGGTCCTGCGCCCCGCCGACCATTCAGCGCCCTCGCCGGCGGGCCGGCCATCGCCTCAGATCCAGAGCGCGGCCCCGCCTGTTCCTGACCGCCCGGAGCCCGAACCATTCCGCAAAGTCCAGCAGATCATTCAGTCCTTCGACGGCGGTTCCTGTTTCCTGGCCGTTCCCCATGAAGCCGGCGCCCGCGACATCGAGATCGACGGCTTTGGACGACAGGCGCCTTTCGAGGCGCTGGACGCGGAGATCCAGCGCGTCACGAAGATCAATCCGCGCATCGAGGTCCGCGAGGCGCCGCAGGAATTTTGCCCCGCTCTCGACCTTGCAAGAAAATTCGCAAGTTTCGGCGGGCCCCCGCTCACACTTTCGGTCAAAGCCAGGAAACTCAGCAGCGGCGACCAATTGGCTGGCGATATCGAGACGACGGCGCCTTCCGTTCTGCTCTTTATCCTGGATGAGGAAGGCGTTGTTCACGACGTCACCGCGCAGCTCCGGGACGCCGCGCAGGCCAAGAGTTTCGCCATGAAACTCGCCTTGAAGTCCAATCGCCATCTGCTTCGCATGCTGCTTGTCGCGATAGCGAGCGCAGAGGCTGTCGGCGGCCTGGAGGCGTCGAACGGACCGGCTGCGCGGGTCTTTGCTTCTCTCGGAGCCCGGTTGGCGGCGCTGACGAAACCGCCTGCAATCGCGGTCGAATTCGTCAGCCTTGAAAACAACGACGGGAAATAGAACGCCCGAACACCGACGGAGTGTGGAAATTACCACAAAAGCTGAGACCGTGATATGGTACAGTGAGCTCACTTCAAGGCGATCGGATGAAGCACGGAACCGTTTGACATGAGGCGTTCCGGCGCAAAAAGGGGCTCCCGATTCATCCGCCCCGCCGCCTGAAAGGCGAAGCGCCTCGCGCCCAGCATTCGGGACAGTCTTTTGAAGCCCATGATCTGGAAACAGGCGTTGAGGATAAAAAATAGGTGAACCATGCAGCTTGTTCTCGATCTGCGCACCGTCGCGCCGAACTCGCTTCCACGCTTCCATAAAGATAACGGGACTCGCCCGACGGGGCTCTTCGCATGAAGACCCGCACGACTTCGCTCGCCCTGCTAGCTTTGCTGCTCGCGCTCGGCCCGGATCGACCCATGGCTTTCGCTCAGACGGCGCCCTCACAGCGAAACCCGTCGCCCCCTGGAGCCAAGGTCTATTTCAAGGATCTGACGGACAATGCGAATGTCCCGTCGCAGTTCACGGTTCGCTTCGGCGCGGAAAATATCGAGATTGTCCCCACCAATGTCTCCAAGCCCAATGCCGGCCATCATCACCTGTTGATCGATGCGCCGATCGGCCCGCTCGACGAGCCGATACCGAACGACGCCAATCATCTGCATTTCGGCCGCGGCCAGAGCGAAGGAGACGTCGTCCTTCCCGCAGGCGAGCACACGCTGCAACTGCTGCTGGGGGACGACAAACATATTCCGCACAATCCGCCTGTCGCCTCTCCTGTGATTCACGTCCGCGTCGACCCGGCGTCGGTCGCCCAGGCGCGAACGCCGGCGGCGAAAAACGCCAGGGTCTTCTTCATCGGGCTCGAAGACGGCGCGAAAATCCCGACCAAATCGGTCGTCAAGTTTGGGGTGGCGGAGATCGAACTCGCGCCCTCGGGCGTAAAAAGGCCCAACGCCGGGCATCACCATCTCATCATCGACGCGCCGACGCCCGATCTCGACCGCGAGATACCCAACGACCCCAACCATCTGCATTTCGGCCGCGGCGAAACCGAAAAACTATTGACCCTGGCGCCCGGCCCACACACGCTTCAACTGCTGCTGGGCGACCACGACCACGTTCCCCACGACCCGCCGGTGATGTCGGAGGCGATCCACGTCACGGCCGTCGAAGGCGACGACGCCCCGCCTGCCGCGGGAGCGTCGTCCGGACGGACCCCCGCCCCTCCCGACGCCGCGGTTTACTTTGTTTATCCATCGAACCACGAGACGATCTATCCCAGCTCGACGATCCGTTTTGGGCTGAGGAATATGGGAGTGGCTCCCGCCAAAGTCGACAAGGCCAATACGGGGCACCATCATTTGCTGATCGACGTCGACGAAGCTCCGCGGCTCGACGAGCCGATACCGAATGATTCGCAGCATCTGCATTTTGGCGGCGGACAGACTGAAAAGAAAATCACGCTGACGCCGGGAAGACACACGCTGCAGCTGATTTTGGGGGATTATCAGCATATCCCTCACGATCCTCCGGTGATTTCGGAACGGATCGAAGTCTTCGTGATGAAACCCAAGAAGAAGCGGAACAGGCTATGAGACCGCAGCTAGCAGCGAGATTTCTGGCGACGGCGCTGGCGATGGGCGCCCTGACCCCGAGCGAAGCCGCGACGCCGTCGCGCCCCGAAGCCGTCGTCTATTTCCATAGCCCGCTCGACGGAAGCCACGTTCCGCAGCGCTTTACCGTTCGCATCGGGCTGAAGGAGATGGGCGTCGCTCCCGCCAATATCGACAAGCCTTTTACGGGACACCACCATGTGCTCGTCGACACCGATATTGGCGATCTTTCCAAACCTATCCCTTCGGACTATAATCATATTCACTTGGGAAACGGGCAAACGGAGGTTATCTTGACCCTTCCTCCCGGCGTCCATACGTTGCAACTTCTCTTGGGCGATTATTTGCACATTCCTCATGCGCCGCCTGTCTTATCCAAAAAGATCACCATCTATGTTCGCTAACCCCCGAGGGATTGAGCGAGCAATCAAAGCTGCACTCTTTCTGTTGGTTTTCCTGCAACTCCTGGCCACGGAGGGTCTCGCCGCGCCAAAGGGTGGCCGCGCGCCGGAGAGGGAGGCGGCGACCGCAGCCGCCCCGACCGCATCGAGCGCTTCCCTCGAGGTCCGCTACTGGAACAGCATCAAGAACAGCAAAGCGGCTGCAGATTTCCAAATGTATCTCGACGCCTACCCTGACGGCCAGTTTGCGGATGAGGCGCGCGCCCGCTTGCGACAGATCGAGGGCGGCCCCGACGAGGGGCCGTCAAATCAGCTTGATATAAAACCCTCAAATCAGCTCGACATAAAGCCTGCTTCCCCCTCCCCGCCGCGACCGGCGGCGCCGACGCCGACGCCGGCTGTGACGCGCGATTGTCCGCAATGCCCGCAACTGACGCTCATTCCCGCGGGCGCATTCAATATGGGTTCAAGCGACGGTTTCCCGTTTGAAGCCCCGATCCACCATGTGGTGATCGCAAAGCCCTTTCTGATGGGGCAGCGTGAGATCACTTTGGCGGAATGGGACGCCTGCGTCACCGAGGGCGGATGCTCTTATGCGCCGCCTGATCGCGGCGCGGGCCGGGAGACGTTTCCCGTCACCAATGTCGATTGGAACGACGCCCGCCAATATGTGGCGTGGCTGAGCAAAAAGACCGGCAAAACCTACCGGCTGCCCAGCGAAAGCGAATGGGAATATGCGGCTCGCGCCGGAAGCGCGACGGCCTATCCCTGGGGCGCCGCAATGGAAAAAAATCGAGCAAATTGCTCGGGGTGCGGCGATCGGCCCACCCATGAGCCAACCCAGACCGGATTCTATCCCGCCAACGCGTTCGGCCTCTACGACATGGCCGGAAACGCAGCGGAATGGGTCGAAGACTGCTGGAACGATTCCTATAAAAAGGCGCCCACGGACGAGAGCGCCTGGACCAAAGGGTCTTGCAACGAGCGCGTATTGCGCGGCGGGGCGTTCAACAACGATCCTCGCTATCTGCGGTCGGCTTCGCGCTTCAAATATGATTTTGACGTGCGCTATTCCGCCAATGGTTTCCGTGTCGTGCGAGAACAATAGAGTGCAGGGATAAGGCGGCGCCGGCGCCGCTCGAAGACCGGCCGAGGGGTTGAGACGGAAGGAAAAACTCGCTGCGCTTGTGTCGTTTCCCACATAAACTTCCTGTGGGCGCGCTATAATTCCCGGCACTGACATAGCGGCCAATCGGAGGGTCGGGCGGAATCCGACGCAACCTGGGAATATTCCGATGCCAACCTCGGGTTTTTCGAGCCTTTGCGGTTTTTTGCGCAATCGCCTCGCCATGAAGGCGGTTTCGCCCCATCGCCGTCGGACGGCGGCGGCGCGTTGCCGTGCGTCAAACCGGTTACTCGCGGTTTTATGCTTTTGCCTGTGGGGTCTTTCAATCACGCCGACGCTCGCCGACAAGCGGGTCGCTTTGATCGTCGGCAACAGCAAATACGCCCAGATCAACAAGCTCGCCAATCCCGGCAATGACGCCCCGGACTTCGCCAAGGCCATGGAAAGCATGGGCTTCGAAGTCATTTTGAGAGTCGATGTCGGAAAAAGTGAATTCGACCGCGCGCTCGCGGAATTCGCCCGGAAATCGGAAGGCGCCGACACGGCGCTGTTCTATTACGCCGGACACGGCCTGCAGTACCAAAGGCAGAACTTCCTTTTGCCCACCGACATAGAGGTGCAGGATTCGGCCGACGTCGAGTTTCGGGCGGTCGGCCTCGACCGCGTCCTGCAAGCGATCTCCCGGACCTCGGGCGTAAAAATTCTCATTTTGGACGCCTGCCGGGACAATCCGCTGGCGACCCAATTCTCCTCGCGTTCTATCGGCGATGGAGGCGCGCCCCGCGGTTTGGTGCGCATCGACCGTACGGAAGGGCTCGTCATCGCCTATGCGACGGCGCCCGATCAGGTCGCCCAGGACGGATCTGGTCGCAACAGCCCATTTACGCAGTCTCTCATCAATCATATTCGCGAGCCGGGCCTCGAGATCGGCACCATGTTTCGCCGCGTCGCCAACGACGTTTTCGAGCAGACCAAGGGGCGACAACGCCCGGAAATATCGATCTCGCTGCTGAACGATTATTTCCTCAACCCGGCGGAAAACGATCGCATCGTCTGGAGCCGGATTCGGGATTCGGACAATATTTCCGATTTCAAAGGCTTCATCGAGAAGTTTCCGACCTCGCCCTTCGCCCAGGAGGCGCAGTTCCGCATCGATCTGTTCGAGCGCATCCGCCTGCAGAACGAGATTCGCGCTCGCCTGGCGCATCAACATGAGACGCCATCCCGCCCCGCCCCCACTGCCGGCGCCGCGGCCAAGCATGAGAATGCAAAGCCTGAAGAAACAACGCAAACCGCTGATGCGGCGGCGCGGCAGGCCGAGGCCGACCGCCAGGAGGTCGAGCGGCTTGCCCGTGAGAACCGCGCTGCGCGCAAACGGTTGGAAGCCGAACCTGGAAAGCAGGGCCTTGTCGATCTGAAAACACAAGGTCAGGGCAAATGAGAGGATTTGGAGCGCGATCGGTTTATACGCAGTCGAACGCGCTCCAAATCGCATTGACGGAGCATGTCCTTTTCCAAAAACCGCTACGCGCTTTTTGGGAGCCTGCTCTTAAAGGGAGCTTGTCGCTGCAGTTCGATGAAGCAAAGGGGCTCCGCCGCCATTTTTGAACCACGCGATCGCCATCGGCCAAATCATACGGATTCCGACTGAATGAAGCGGCTTCGCGCAGTCATTGCGAGGAGCGTAGCGCCGCGGCAATCCAGAGGGACTGGCGCGGATCTGGATCGCGTCGCCTTCGGCTCGCGATGACGGCGAACTATCAGTCGTAACCCGAATCTTCAGCGCCGGCGCGAGTTGACATCCAGAGCCGGCATCGGCCATCCTTCAACAAAATACAGGAATAATTTTCAGGACCGAGATGACGAGAAAAGTCGAGACGCTTGCGCGCTTTAGTCTATTCAAATCGCTCTCGGCGGCGGACGTTGCTCGGCTTGACACCCAGTGCTTGTGGCGGCGCGCCAGGGAAAAGGAATGCATCGTCGATTTCCAGGATGATAGCTCCGACGTATATTTCGTTGCATATGGCGACGTACGCGTCTCGATCCAGAGCGCCGCAGGAAAAGAGCTCATTCTGCGCGTGATCGCAGCCGGGGAATATTTTGGCGAAATCTCGGCCTTGGACGGCAAACCGCGCTCGGCGGCGGTCCATGCGATTACGGACGCTGTAATTGCGCGGATGAGCCCGGGGGCCTTTCGCGAGGTCATTCATCGCCATCCCGATGTTTGCGACCAGATTCTCGCCGCGTTGACCGGAGAAGTGCGGCGTCTCGCGACGCGCGTCAACGAATTCACAAACCTGAGCGTGCGCGAACGTATCCACGCCGAATTGCTTCGCCTTGCACGCAGGGGAGGCGCGGACGACATGCGCGGGGTTATCTCGCCGCCCCCGACACATGCCGAGCTTGCTGCGCGCGTCAGCACTCATCGCGAGGCCGTGACGCGCGAGCTGAACAGCCTCGAGCGAGCGGGATTGCTCGAGCGCCGCCGCGGCTCGATCGTGCTCCTCGATCTCGCCAAGCTTGCGGAGTCCGTGGCCGGAGCGCAGTAACACCCGCCTAGATTGCAAAGGTCGGGGTTGCGTGTCGCGAGTGCTGAGCGAGCCCGCGCGACGGAAAATGCCCGCGAGCCGCCCGGCGCCCTGCTCTCAAAGGAGAGACCACTCCCTTGCCGCGCTTTTTCGCAGCAACACAATCAAAGATGGAGTCCGGCTCGCGAGTTGTCCATAGTTGAATATCCCAAAACGACGCATCCGCGTTGGCGGCTGGACGCGATGGCGTCTTGCAGCCGGCGGGCAGCTTCAAACTCGGCCTTCATCCCCTTCGTCAAACTCGAGGCCTTCCTCAAAACCGCAGTCGCCTTTGTCGCCAAGCCCCAGGACCTCTTCGAAACCCGCGTCACAGCTACGGAATCAAAACCGCAGCGCCTTGCAGCCGCCCCTCGCGAAGATCCGCAAGCGCCTCGTTGGCGGCCGCGAGCGGATAACGCGCCACATGGGTTTTTATCCCGACCTTGGGAGCCAGCGCGAGAAATTCGCGGGCGTCCTCCCGCGTGAGATTTGCGACCGAAAGCAGCTTCCTCTCCTCCCACAGCAGCGCATAGGGAAATGCGGGAATGTCGCTCATGTGGATGCCGCCGCAAACCACGACGCCGCCTTTTTTCACGGCCGCCAGCGCGCGCGGGACCAGCGCCCCCACCGGCGCGAAGATGATGGCGGCGTCGAGCGGCTCGGGCGGGGCCTGATCCGAGCCGCCGGCCCAGACTGCGCCGAGCGACAGCGCGAAGGTGCGCGCCGCCTCGTCTCCGGGCCGCACGAAGGCGAACAGGCTGCGGCCCTGAAACCGCGCGACCTGCGCCAAAATATGCGCCGCCGCGCCGAAGCCATATATGCCCAGCTTGAGCGCCTCTCCGGTCATTTTCAGGCAGCGCCAGCCGATGAGCCCGGCGCAAAGCAGCGGCGCCAGAGCGGCGGGATCGGCGGCCTCATCGAGAGGGAAGCAAAAGGAGGCGTCGGCGACGACATGAGTGGCGTAGCCGCCGTCGCGGGTATAGCCGGTGAACAGAGGATGGTCGCACAGATTCTCCCGGCCGCTCTCGCAATAGCTGCAGCAACCGCAGGTTTTTCCGAGCCAGGGAACGCCCACCCTCTGGCCGAGCGCAAAACCCGAAACGCCGGAGCCCATGGCTTCCACCGCCCCGACGATCTCATGTCCGGGCGTGATCGGCAGAGCGGGATCGGGAAGCTCCCCGTCCACGACATGAAGATCGGTGCGGCACACGCCGCAGGCGAGCACGCGCAGGAGCAATTCCCCGGCGCCCGGCCTCGGGATTTCTTTCTCGATCAGCTCCAGCGGCCGACCGGGCCGACTCAGCGCCATCGCTTTCATCATCTCGTTCGGCTCCGCAATCCCGCCTGCGCAAATGGGCTTGGAGCGCATTCCGCAAAAGTTGGCGGACTTTTGCGACAATAATGCGCTCCAAAATATTGATTTAGCGCGATTCCTTATCGCTCGAACGATTCCGTTCGAGCGGAAAGCGCGCTAGCGACGAACAGCCAGCCCCATGACTTCCATGGCGTCCTGCAATTCGGCTTTTTTTATCTCCACCGCGCGCTCTCCTTCCCGGATCGCTTCCTCAGCCCGCTCGAACTCGAGAAGCCCGATATGGCCGACCCGCGGCGTGATATGCACGTCCGGCGGATCGCCGGCCAAGCGTGAACGGGTGAGACGATCCTGCATGATGCTGAGCGACGTCGTCATGACGCCGAAAATATTGGGCCGGTCTCCCTCCTGGCCGAACATCCCCCTGGTCAGGGTTTCGGGCAAGGGTCCTTCCGGCATCATCCCCCGAGCCTCCAGCAGCGAAGAGGGATCGAAGCCGAGCGCGACCGGCGCCGGCGCGGCGGCGCGGCGGGATTTTCCCAATATGTCGGTGTTGAGGTTGATCGCGATGACGAGATCGGCGCCGAGCGCGCGGCAGGCCGATACCGGCAGCGGATCGACGAGCGCGCCATCCGCGAGCCAGCGTTTTTCGATTTCGATGGGGGGAAACAATCCCGGCAAGGAAAAAGACGCGCGCACCGCCTCCGCGAGGTCGCCCCGCTGCAACCATATCTCATGGCCCGTCACCAGATCGGTGGCCACGGCGACAAAGGGAAGATAAAGCTCCTCGATGCGCAACGGACCCAGCACCCGCCGCAGCTCCGCCTCCAATTTTGCGCCCTTGATGACGCCGCCGCGCCCGAGATTGAGATCGAGATAGCTGATCACCTTGCGCCTGCTGAGCGCCAGCGCCCATTTCTCCAGCGCGTCCAATTGCCGGGCGAGATAGCATCCGCCGACCAGCGCGCCCGCGGAACAGCCGGCGATCAAATCGAAAGGCACGCCGAGACGCGACAAGGCGCGAATGGCGCCGATATGGGCCCATCCTCTTGCAACGCCGCTGCTGAGAACAAGGCCGACCTTGCGGCGTCCCAGCGCGCTGATCGAACTCTCGAGCGACATGTTTCCCGCTCCTGCCCGCAGAGGTTATGGGCGCCTCGCATCCAATTCATCCGGCGCGCCGGGGGCGGCTCCCGAGTCTGAGCCCGTCAGCGAACCTTCATCGCCACAATAGCGAGATCATCCTCCAGCGACCGGTTTTCGCAAAAGGCGTAAACGTCGTCGAGCAGGTTTTGGATGAGTTTTTCGGGCGGCAGCGTCCGCGAAGCTTTCAGCGCTTCGCACAATCGCTCCAGGCCGAAAAACTCGCCTGCTCCGTTTTGCGCTTCGGTCACGCCGTCGGTGTAAAGCAACACGAGGTCGCCCTTCGAGAGCTGGACCTTCTTCTCCTCGAAATCGGTCCGCGGCCGCACGCCCATGATCAAACCATCTGCGTCCAGCAGGACGCAATCCGTCTGGTCGCGCTTGAGTAACAGCGCCCAGTTATGGCCGGCGTTGGCGTAGGTCAGGACGCGGCTGGCGGGATCGAGCTTCATATAGAACATCGTAATGAACAATTCCGACCGGTTCAGGTCTTCGTAAAGCAGCTCCGCGAGATCCTGCAGGATTTGCGCGGGACCGGTGGAAGCCTCCGTCATTTTTCGGGCTTCGGCCCGGAGCGTGCTGCGCACCACCGTCATGATAAGGGCGGCCCCGACGCTATGGCCGGAGACGTCGGCGATGACGACGTCGGCCGAGTCGGAACTGTAAAAGAAATCGAAGTAATCTCCACCGACCTGTCCCGCCGGAACGCAAATGCCGGCGAATTCCGCCTGGGGAACGCGCAAGGGAGCCCCCGGCAGAAGCGAAAGCTGTATGCCCTTGGCGATCTCCAGCTCATGCCGACTTTCGTCGGCCCTGCGGCGCTCGGTGACGTCGGTGTAGATGCCGACATGGTGCGATACTTTGCCGTTCTCTTCCATGACCGGAGAGATCAACAGCTCGCACCAGAAGGGCTGTCCGTTCTTGCGATAATATCTGAGGTCGACCGTGCAATCGCGGCCTGCGGCTATCGCCTGGCTGATCTGGTCCAGCGTGCCCGGATCGGTCTCCGGGCCGCGCAGCAGCTTCAGGCTCTTCCCCAGCAGTTCTTCTCGCGAGTAGCCGGTCATGATGCAGAGGGCCGGGTTCACGTAAATATTGGGATTGCCTTCCTTCTGCCCGTCGCTGATGGCGACGCCGACATGCACGCTCTCGATGGCGCGGTCGCGCAATCGCAACGCGTCCTCGAACGCCTTGTGCTCGGTGATGTCGTGATCGACCCCGCGCCATTTCGCGAGGCGTCCGGCGTCGTCGAGAATGGGGGCGCCGCTCGATTCGGTGTAGACGTCCTTGCCGTTCCTGTGACGATATCGGTTGACGAGGCGGTAGAACGGCCGGAAATCCTCCTTGGAATGGATCGAGGGCGCGGAAACCTCCTCCCGCTCGGCGATCTGCAGATCCGTGTAGCACCTGCCGATGATCTCGCTCGGCGAATAGCCCAGAATTTTCCTCACCGCGGCGCTGCTATAGACATAACGGCCATCGGGGTCCTGCTCCCAAAGCCATTCTCCCGTCAGCTGGGCGACATGACGGAACCTCGCCTCGCTTTCCTTCAAGGCTTCCCTGTCCAGCTTTTCCTGGGTTATGTCCTGCTGAATCGCAAGATAATGGGAGATCTCGCCGCGGGCGTTCTTCATGGGCGTTACGGTTTCCTTGGCCCAATAAAGCTCGCCGTTCTTCCTCCTGTCCTGGATTTCCCCGCTCCATTCGCGGCCGCCGGCGATCGCCCTCCACAAGCGGCGATATTGATGGCTCGCGGTATGCTGCGAACGAAGCACCCGGGGGTTTCTCCCGACGACCTCTTCTGCGGCGTAACCGGTCAGCTGTGTGAAACTTTCGTTCACATATTCGATCAGACCTTCCCTGGAGGCGATGATCACCGCGACTGGGCTTTGGTCCATCGCGGCGGACAGGGTCAGAAGCTTTTCTTCCGCCTGTTTTCGATTGGTGAGGTCATGGGTGACGCCGACGAAATGGCGTACGCCGCCGAGCCATAATTCCCCGATGGAAAGATAGATCGGAAAATTCGAGCCGTCCTTGCGCCGGCCGACCACTTCCCTGCCGATCCCGATGATGCGTTTGACGCCGGTCTCCACATAGGAGGAAAGGTAAGCGTCATGCGCCTCCCGGAACGGAGAGGGCATCAGCATCCTGACATTGCGGCCGTGGACTTCGCTCCGACCATAGCCGAACATTTTCTCGGCGCCGGAGCTGAACAACTGAATCTCGCCGGCCTCGCTTATGATGATGATCCCGTCCGGGATCGGGTCGAAAACGGCGCCGAGCTTTTCCTTGATTTCGCCGATAGCCGCCGGGGCGCCCGGTTGAAGCCCTTCGGCGCGCAATTCCACCAGCACGCGCTCGGCGTCGAGGTCGCGAAAGCGGCAGAAGACCACGGCGAGGCCCGGGCCTTTTCCGCGCAATACGAGCCTGTTCCAGGCCCGCTCATGGAGTCCGGCGTCCGGACCCCGCTCCACGAGGGACTCGAATTTGCGGCCGAGGAGTTCGGCTTCCTCGTAACCCAGCATATGCGCGGCCGTCTTGCTGGCGAGCTTGACCGCGTGAGTCCTGTCCAGAAGAAGAATGCCTTCTTCCAGGCAATCCAGGACTGACTGCAATAGCGATCCTTCGTCCAATACGCGAGGCTCTTTGGTCGCCACATTGACACCGCGAGGGCCGAAATCGAACTTCATGCAATGGTTCTAGCGCGCGCCGACGAACTCTCCAGCCTGGTTGCGAAGCGATTTCTCCGCGGCCGGACGAGTTCGTCCGGCGAGCAGCGCTTTAAGGTTCCGCACGATGGGCTCGACGCGCCTCGACCGCAGCGCCGCAGGCGTCCGCGAACAGCTCCAGTTCGGCCGCGAGAGTCGCGAAAGGCTCGAACCCGACCGGCGGAGAATCCTGAAGCTCGCTCAGCAGGCGCTGGAATCTGGCCAGCCTCGAATCGAGATCGAGGCCATGGAAAAACGCCGCCGGATCTCGCATCCTGGCTCCCAGCGCCAGAGCGACCAGGCGCCCGGCTCCCGAGCGGAACTGATCGTCGAGCGCGCCTTGCAAACGACGCTCCCACAGGTTCCTTGGGCGTAATTCGAGCATGAGCGTCCCGACATGCCGAAGCCCCAGAAAGCGGACCAGCTCGTCGAACGCTCTCGCGACCGCCGCAATGTTCTCGCCCGAGCGCCGCGACAGATCGACCAGGATCGGGAAATCGCGCAAGCGATTCAGGAACAGGAGCCGCGAGGCCTCCGGCGCGGCCGAGGAGAGAAGCGAGAACTCAGCGCTCTCTCCGAGATAGGCCATGTAGGCGGTCAAATCCGTCCGCCAGCCTGCGATCGATTGCTGCGCCGGGGTGAGGCGACGCCCATGTTCCCAGGCCCAGCGTGTCAGAAAGGCCAAGGCCCCTTCCAGCTGCAAGAGCAGTTCATACTGGCGATCCGGCGGCAGCTTGCCGTCGAGACCGCGAATAGCCTCGCGCCAGCGGTCGCCCTGGAGAATGCGATCGAACGCGAGGTAGAGTCCGATCGCGTCCTTGATGCGCACGGAATCAAACTCGTCGACGCCGACCAGAAACGCCGCTCCGGCCCGATCGATCAGCCTGTTGCAAATAACGGTGACGGCAATGTCCCTGCCGAGAGGATGATCCTTGAGCCTGTCGCCCTGGCGGAGCCTGACGCGCGCGGGAAAATAATCTCCAAGGAAGGCGTATATCCACTCGTCCTCGGGAATCCCCGCGGTTTCCAGCAGGGTTCGCTTGAGCGCGAGCTTGGCGTAGGCCATCAGCACCGCGAGTTCGGGCCGCGTCAATCCCGCGGCGCCGCGCGCCAAAGCCTCCTTGCGGGAAGGGAAAGACTCGACCGAACGGTCGAGAAGATCGAGCCGTTCCAGTTCGTCCGCGAGATCGAGGAACGGAGCCATGTCCTCGGCGCAGCGTTTCCGCTCCAGCGAGAGAGAAAGGCTCTGGGAGTAGCAATTATCCAGAACCTGGCTGCAAACCTCGTCACCGACCTCGCCCAGGATGCGGTTCCGCTCCTCCTCGTCCATGCCGCCGCCCAGCTCCGCATGCGCGAACAATATCTTCAGGTTCACTTCATGGTCGGAGAGATCGACGCCGGCGGAATTGTCGACCGCGTCGGTGTTTATATGTCCGCCTCCGAGGGCGTATTCTATCCGCGCCTTTTGCGAGAACCCGAGATTGGCGCCTTCTCCGACGACCTTGGCTCTGATGCGGGCGGCGTCGATGCGGGCGGAATCATTGGCCCGATCGCCTATGGTCTCGTCGGTCTCGGACGTCGCTTTGACATAGGTGCCTATTCCGCCCATCCACAGCAGATCCACAGGCGCGGAAAGAAGAAGACGCACGAGTTCTTCTCCATCGACCGACCGCGCCCGCACGCCGAGCCAGCGGCGAACCTCGGCGCCGATTTCTATGTCCTTGGCGCTCCGCCTGAATACGCCTCCTCCCGGCGAAATCAGCGCGGCGTTGTAGTCTGCCCATGTCGAACCCGGAGTTTCGAAAAGCCTCTTGCGTTCGGCGAAGGATGCGCGCCCGTCCGGGCTGGGATCGAGGAAAATAAATTCCGCGTTGAATGCTCCGAGGAGCCGGAGGTTCGACGTCCGCAACATGCCGTTTCCGAATACGTCTCCCTCCATCCCGCCGACCCCGACCACCGTGACGGCTTGAACGTCGGGGTCGACTCCCAGCTCCCTGAAATGCCGCCTGACGCAGACCCATGCGCCGCGCGCCGTGATCCCGAGACGCTTGTGATGAAAGCCGTGCGAACCGCCGGTCGCAAAACTGTCGCCCAGCCAATAGTCGTATTCCCGGGATATTTCATTGGCCCGGTCCGAAAAGCCGGCTGTGCCTTTGTCGGCCGCAACCACGAGATAAGGATCGTCATCGTCATAGGCGACCACCTTCGGCGGGCGCAGGACCTCGTTTCCGCGGATATTGTCGGTCAAATCCAGAAGCGCGGCGATGAACGAGGAATAGGCCGCGAGAACCAGAGCGGGGTCGTTTTCCTGTCCGACCGGCGGACGCTTGACGACGAAGCCTCCCTTCGCCCCCTGCGGCACGATCAGCGCGTTCTTCATCATCTGCGTACGCATCAGGCCGAGTATCTCCTGCCGGAAATCGTCGGACCTGTCGGACCATCTTATGCCGCCGCGCGCCACCCGGGCGCCGCGCAGATGCGCGCCCTCGATCAGACGGCTGTGCACGTAAATCTCTACGAGAGGCCGCGGCGTCGCCATATTGATGACGCCGAGGCTATTGATCTTGAACGAAAACGCAGGCTCCGGCGCGTCGAGGCGAAGAAAGAAGTTGGTGCGCAGAGTGGCGTCGATTAGATTGAAAATATCGCGAAGGATGCGATCCGCGGCGATGTCGGCTACCCTTTCGAGCGCTTCGATCAATTCGATCCGAACCCGCGTCAAGGCTTCGGTTTCCCGTCTTTCGGCATCTCCGAAATCCGGATCTGGATTGAAGCGGGCTTCGAAATACCGGCGCAGGAGAATTGCGATGCGGCGGTTCGATATCAGCGCCTCATGCACGCGCACGCGCTCGAACCGATTGTCGATCTGCAGATAATAATTGCAATAGGCGCGAAGAGCCTCCACCATCTTCCAGTCGACGCCCGCAAGCGTAATCAGCGCATTCAACGGATCGTCCTCGATCTTGTCGGCGAACAACTTGCGCAAGGCCTCCAGCACCAGCTTCTTGTTGCGCTGCAGGCACGAGGGGCCGTCGTCGACCGGGGTCACGGAAAAGACCCGGATGTAAAGCTCCCGGCCGTCCGCATCGACCTTGAACTGCACCTGATCTGACACGCTCAGGCCCATGTTGCGCAGGGGCGGCATGATGTTGCAGAGATCGCGGTAATGCGCGCTGTAAAGCAAAAGCCGATGGCGCCGCCGCGGGTCGGAGGCGTCGGGCGCGCGCAGATCCACACAATCCACTCCTCTGCGCACCGCGGCGTCGAGGTTGAAAACGTCTCGAAGAGCGTCGCGCGGTCGAAACAGTGCGCGATAGACCGGCGAAAACCCTTTTTCATAGGATGTCGAAAGCCGCTCGAGACCAAATCTCGGCGCCGCGCGGTCAAGAAGGGATCGAAGGTCGCTTTCCCAGGACATGTGTTCGTTTGCGAGAAAAATGGAACATATCGGCCGACGCCGGGGCTCAGCCCAGTCTCTTTCTCATTTCAAGCACATTGCCGCAGTCGGTTTTTCGGTACTCGACCTTGTCCATCAGCGTCCTGATGAAAAATATGCCCCGGCCGCGCTCCTTCAACTCATTTGCGTCCGGGCTGGGCACGGCGCCCATATCGAATCCCTTTCCGTAATCGTACACCCTCACACAGAGATCCTTGTTCTCTATGGAGATGAGTATCCTCACCGTATTGTGCGAACCGCCCACGCAGGAATATTGAATGGCGTTGGTGACGGCCTCCGTCACGACCAGATTGAGGTGATAGGCGAGAGCGTCGGGGTCCGGACATTCTCCGCTGAGTTCTCTGGCGATCTCTTCCGCGATGGCTCCGACCAGTCGCAGATAGCGCGTCTGATTCGGAACGACGATGTCCAAATTCAAAATGGTCTCGGCCGAGTCGCACATGCGTTTCTCCGCATCAATTCTCGAGCGCCTCGCGCAGACCCGGATAGATCTCGAAAACCCTCTGCAGCCGCGTCAGCTCGAACATCGCCATGACTCTCGGCTGCAAGCCGGAGAGCGCAAAGCCGGTGGATCTCTGCATCGCGTTCTTGTGCCCGGAGAGCAGCGCTCCCAATCCGGAGCTGTCGATGAATTGCACGTCCTGCAGATCGACGATTATGTTGCGGCCTCCCTCCTCGAACGACTTCAGTATTCTGTCTTTCAGCTCCGCGGAATTATGAGCGTCCAGACGAGCGTCCTTCAGGCTGAGGACGGTTTTCCCGTCATGTTGTTCGGTAAGTATCTTCATTGTCAGGCCTCGGGAGCGCCCCCTGCCGCACTATCTCGTTCGGGTCCGTATATCCCTTTGACATAGGGCGCGTACGGAGCAGAAAAAGACGTCTCGACGATGGCGGAGGCGATGGCGGGAAACAAACCGCTGGCGCGTTGATTGCCGACCGGTGCGGTCGCTCTAAATCCTGCTCTTCAAGAGGTTGGAGCGTGTTCCCAAAAAGTGCGAAGCGGTTTTTGGCGAAGAACATGCTCCGTCAATGAGATTTGGAGCGCGTTCGGCTGCGTTTAAACCAGACGCGCTCCAGCGACAGTCTGGCGTGGAGGTTTGTCATGAAACCCCTGTCCCTGCTTCAGTCCGCAACGCTGGCGGCGAGTCTGCTCGCAGCAAACGCGCCGCTCGCATCGGCGCACGGCTATGTGGTCGAGTCCTTCCCTCAGAAGAAGGCGCATCTCAAGACGCCGCCCCGTCAGATAAGGCTGCGCTTCTCGATCAGGGCCGACGCTCTCTATTCCACCCTCTCTCTCGAAGGCGACGACGGCGCCGTCATCGCCAGCAAGACGCAACAGGTCGCTTCGCAGGATCTGCAGATGCCGGCTCCCGATCTCGCGCCGGGCCATTATCTGCTTCGATATCGCATTTTATCGCCCGACGGCGATCTCGTCGGCGGCAAGATCGACTTCCATGTCGACTGAGCAGGACTACTCGGTTCCGGACAGATCGGCCATCGCTGCGGCCAGGAACCTGGCGGCTTCGCCGCCGGTCACGACGCGATGATCGAATGTAAGGCTGAGCGGTAGCGTTCTGCGCACCATGGGAGCGCCGCCGAACGCCACAACCTCGGCCCGAACGCGGCCGGCGCCGAGTATGGCGACGGTGGGCGGGAGAACCACCGGAGCGGCGTATCTGCCTGCGATGGTTCCAAAGTTGGACAATGTGATGGTCGCGCCCCTCAGCTCATGCGGAGCGATGGAGCGCGCGGCCATGTCGGCGCGCATGCGGTTCAACCCCTCGCGCAGATCGGCGGGCGAGCGCGCGCCGATATCCCGAAGGACGGGAACGAAGAGCCCTTCCGGCGAGTCCGTCGCCACGCCGAGGTCGATCCTGCGCAGCACCCGCCGTCCGAAAGACTGGCTCTCGTACCAGGCGTTGAGAGCGGGCTCCGCCCGGCAGCCCGCGACAAGCGCGCGGATCAAGCGCAGAGTGATGTCGGTTCCCTGCGGCCAATTCTCTATGTCGGCGTCGTCCATTACCGTCGCCGCCACGACCTCCGCATGCGCCAGAGCCATATTTTGCGCCATGGCGCGCCGAACGCCGCGCAAGGGCTCGAGCGGCTCGGCCTCGCTCAATATGCGGGCCACACGCTGCACATCCAAGGCGGTAATCACCCCGTCGGGGCCGGAAGGCGTGACGATGTTCAACTCGACCCCGAGCTTATGCGCCAGCGCCCGAACGGCGGGAGCGGCGCGCACCCCGCCGCCGCCGCCGTGGCTCGGAGCGGAAACGGTTTCGCGCAGGACAGCGGCTCCTACGGCGACGGCGCCGACGACGGAAGCGCTTTCGTTCTCTTCGCTCGAAGCGCTTTCAAAGCCCACCAGAGGCGCGTCGATATGTACGATGTCGCCCGGATTTGCAAAGAGCCGCTCGATTCGTCCCGCCTGCGGCGAAGGAATCTCGACCACCGCCTTTGCGGTTTCGACAGCGACGAGCGGCTGGTCCGCGGCGACGGTCTGCCCCGCCTCCACCCGCCATTCGACCAGCTCGGCTTCCTGCAAGCCTTCGCCGAGATCCGGGAGCCTGAAGATCTTCATGAGTTCTCCATGACGGTCCTGACCGCCGATGCGATGCGCTCGACGCTCGGCATGAATTGTTTCTCCAGCCGCGAGAGCGGCACGACCACGTCGTAGCCCGCGACGCGGGAAATCGGCGCGAGCAGGGAATAAATCGCCTGTTCGCAAATGCGGGCGGCGATCTCCGCGCCGAAGCCTCCCGTTTTCGGCGCCTCATGCACGATGACGCAGCGGCCGGTCTTCTGGACCGAGCGCAGGATGGTCTCGAAGTCGAGCGGCTTGAGAGTCGCGACGTCGATGAGTTCTGCGTAGATTCCTTCCCTGGCGAGCGCATCGGCGGCCGCAGTCGCCTCATGGGTCGCAGCGCCCCAGGAAACCAGCGTTGCGTCCTTCCCCTCTCGCAGGACAAAACACGTATCGAGCGGGAGCGCTTCGCCGTCGTCCGCAAATTCTTCGCGGAACAGGCGGTAGAGCCGCGTCGGCTCGAGAAAGACGACCGGGTCGGGATCGCGGATGGAGGCCAGCAGCAGGCCATAGGCCCGCGCCGGAGAGGAGGGAATCACGACGCGCACGCCCGGAATATGCGCGAACATCGCCTCCGGGCTTTCCGAGTGGTGTTCGGGCGCGTGTATTCCGGCGCCGCAGGGTGAGCGCAGCACCAGCGGGCAAGTCAGCCTTCCGCAGGTGCGATTGCGCAGGCGCGAGGCGTGGTTCACGATCTGATCGATCGTGGGATAGATGAATCCGGAGAACTGAATTTCCGCGACGGGCTTCAGACCCATGGCGGCCATGCCGACAGCCGCTCCTGCGATGGCGCCTTCGGCGAGCGGCGTGTCGAGCACCCGATCGCCGCCAAAACGCGACAGCAGGCCATTGGTGGCGCGAAACACGCCGCCATTGACGCCGACGTCCTCGCCGAGAACGATCACATCCTCGTCGCGCTCCATCTCGTGAGTCAACGCTCTGTTGACCGCTTCGACCAGGGTCAGTTCAGCCATGCCCGTTTCTCCGCACGGGATCGAAACGTCGGGCTTCCTCGAGCTGATCCTTCATCGACGCGGGGAGACTATGAAACAGATAGTCGAACATCGCTTCGCAGCCTCTCGGCGGCGTCGAGGCATAGGTCGCGACGGCCTCCTCCACCTCTCTCGCGCATCGTCTTTGCAAGGCGTCTTCTTTTTCCTTGTCCCAAAGCCTCTTGCCTGCGAGGAAAGCGCGCAAACGTCCGATCGGCTCCCTGGTCCAGGCTTCCTTCACTTCGTCCGGACTGCGGTAGCGCGTGGCGTCGTCGGCAGTGGTGTGATCTCCGAGACGATAGCTGACGGCTTCGATCAGGGTCGGGCCGTCGCCCTCTCTCGCCTTCTCCAAAGCCTGCTGCGCCGCTTTATAGACCGAGAGAACATCGTTGCCGTCGATCTGTCTTCCCTCCACGCCGGCGCCGAAGGCCTTTTGCGCAAGAGTCTCGGCCGCGCATTCGCGCGCGCGCGGCGTTGAAATGGCCCATCCGTTGTTGTTGATGACGATGACGACCGGAGCCTTCCAGACGCCGGCCATATTGAGGGCTTCGTAGAAAGCGCCATTGCCGGTTCCGCCGTCGCCGATGAAACAGACCACGGCGCGTTTCTCTTTGCGAAGCCGGAAAGCGTAAGCCGCTCCCACCGCATGAGCGACCTGGGTTGCGACCGGCACGCAATTGGGAAAATCCCGTCGGGCGTTTTTGAAGTCGCTGCCGCGCTCGTCGCCGCCCCAATAGAGAAGAATCTCCGCCATTGTGACGCCGCGAAGCAGTTGTGCGGCATGATCGCGATAGGATGGAACGAGAAGGTCGTCCGGATGCATGGCGTAAGCCGTTCCGACTCCGATCGCTTCCTGCCCCAGCGCGGAGGCGAATGTTCCGAGCTGCCCGGTGCGCTGCAATGCGACAGCCTTTGCGTCGAAGACTCTCGTTCTCGTCATCGCCTGGTATAGCGACCGCAGAACATCGGCGTTCCAGCCGGCTTCTTCCGCCGCTTCGCGCAGCTCGCCCGAAGGAGAGAGAAGCTGCAGGTAATCGATCCGAAAACCAACGCTCATAGACTCCACCGACAGAGGCGGCGACCGCGCTGCATCTGAAACTGGAGGTAGCGCGACAGCAGGCGAAGTCACTGCCTCTCGCATGAAATATTAGCCTCCCGCGACCTTCCCGCGGCGACGCCGCGCCGCGCCGCACGCTTGCAAGACGCTGCGCGTCACGTCATGCGCTCGACCGCCACCGCCGTCGCTTCGCCTCCTCCGATGCAGAGAGCCGCGATTCCTCTTTTCAGATCATATTTGCTCAGCGCTGCGATCAGCGTCGCCATGATCCTGGCGCCGGACGCCCCGATGGGATGGCCGAGCGCGCAGGCCCCGCCATGGACATTGACCTTGTCGTGAGGGATGGCGAGATCCTGCATAGCGACCAGCGGCACGACGGCGAAAGCTTCGTTTATCTCGAACAGATCGACGTCCTTGATCTGCCAGCCGGCCTTCTGCATCAGCTTTCTTATCGCCTCGACAGGGGCGACGGGAAACCGTCCCGGCGGGCCGGCATGGGTAGCATGAGCGACCATGGCGGCGAGAGGCTCGAGATGAAGCCGCTCCGCTTCGCCGGCGTCGGCGAGCGCAAGCGCGGCGGCTCCGTCCGAAATCGAGCTGGAGCTTGCGGCTGTTATGGAGCCGTCCGGCTTGAAGATCGGCTTCAGCTCCGAGAGCTCGGCGGTTCGCCTGCGCAACAGACTCTCATCCAGCGTTATCTCGGTTCCACACTCGGAAACGGGGGCGATCTCCTTGCTGAACGAACCGTCTCTCATCGCGCTCAGCGCTCGCGCCTGCGACGCCGAGGCGTAATTGTCCTGTTTCTGTCGGGTGATCTGATAGGCGCTGGCGCAGTCCTCCGCGATGGAGCCCATCAAGCGCCCCTTCTCATAGGCGTCCTCCAGGCCGTCGCAGAACATATGATCGGTTATCGCGCCGTGACCCATGCGGTAGCCCGCCCTTGCGCCACCCAGTAGATAGGGCGCGTTGCTCATGCTCTCCATGCCGCCTGCTATTGTTATCCTCGCGCTTCCGGCGCGAAGCGCGTCATGAGCGAGCATGACGGCCTTCATGCCGGATCCGCACATCTTGTTGACGGTCACGCAGCCGGTCGCGTCCGGCACTCCGGCGCCGAGGGCCGCCTGCCGCGCCGGAGCCTGGCCGAGACCGGCAGAGAGCACGCATCCCATCAGAACTTCGTCGATCGATTCGGGCGGAACCTTGCTTCGCTCGATCACGCCTCCGATCGCAGCGGCTCCCAACCGCGGCGCCGGCGTCGATTTGAATTGGCCGAGGAAGGCTCCGATCGGGGTGCGAACGGCACCGAGAATGACGACGGGAAAGGATTCGACCACCAGAGCTTCTCCTTGATTTAACGGTGCGCCCCTTTAGATCGGACTATGATCGGCGTTGCGCCGGCCAGTGCTTGAACGCCGGTTCTTCGAGCGATGAAGGCTCGAACATCGGCGCGACCGCCTCCCAAGGAACCTCCGCCAGCGAAGCCGGCCGCCAGAGAGGCTTATGGTCCTTGTCTATGATCGCGGCGCGTATCCCTTCGAAAAGGTCGTGCGAGTCGAGCAGACGACAGGCGACGCGAAATTCATCGAGAAGACACGCCTCCAGAGAAGCTGCCCGCGCCCCACGCCCGATCAGCCCGTGAGTAAGGCGCAGGCTGGTTGGGGGCTTTCGGGCGAATTCAGCGACGGCTTGCCGCGCAAACGGCGAGGCGTCTGCGCCGAAAGCCGCGATGATGTCCTCTACGCTTTTCTGCGCCGTCGCGGCTTCGATCGAGGCCTCGTGCAATTCGAGCGCGCCGCGCTCAGGCTTCATCGCGGCTTCCGCAAGGAGGCCGCCGATCTCGTTTTCGTCCTCGATCGCTTCGAGCCGCCGGGCGAGGCCGGGGAGCCTGCGCGTTTCGACCATGACGTCGGCGAGGCCGACGCGAATGGCGTCGCCTGCGTTGGCCGCCGCGCCCGAAAGCGCCATGTAAAGGCCGAGCGCGCCGGCGCGACCGAGCAGCCACGAGGCGCCGACGTCCGGTATGAAGCCGATGCCGGTCTCGGGCATGGCGATATGGCTGCGCTCGGTCGCGATCCTGTATCGGCCATGGGCGGATATTCCGACGCCGCCGCCCATCACGAGGCCGTCCATCACGACGATATAGGGCTTGGGACAGGAAGCGATGCGCGCGTTCAGCTCATATTCCTCCTTCCAGAAGGAAGCGAAGGAATGGCGCTCCCCGGGGCCGAGTTCATAGAGCCTGCGAATGTCGCCTCCCGCGCATAGGCCGCGCTCGCCTTCGCCTGCAACGAAAATGGCGCAGATGTCTTCATCGAAGACGAAGTCGTCGAGCGCTGCGGAAAAGCGCCGCACCATGTCGAGGTTGATACTGTTGAGCGCTTTGGGGCGATTGAGGCGGATCGATCCCAGCCGGCCGGCGCGCGAAACGACAAGCTGCTCCTCGTTCATTCGCCCGCCTCGCGCAGAGCGACGCCGGTTTCTTTCTTGCGTGACAGGCCCATGGTTTCGCGCGCTATGATGATCCGCATGATTTCATTGGCGCCTTCGAGAATCTGGTGCACGCGGAGATCGCGCACGATCTTTTCGATTCCGTAATCGCAGAGATAGCCGTAGCCGCCGTGCAGTTGCAGCGCCTCGTTGGCGGCAGAAAAGCCGGCGTCGGTGGCGACCCGCTTCGCCATGGCGCATAGCGTCCTCGCCTCTGCGGCGCGCGCGTCGAGGGCGCTCGCCGCGCGCCACAGCAGCGCACGCGCCGCCTCGAGATCGGTGGCCATGTCGGCGATACGAAATTGCAGCGCCTGAAAACTGTTCAATTTACGACCGAAAGCTCTGCGTTCGTCGAGATAGCGCAGCGTTTTATCCAACGCGGACCGTCCGCCGCCGAGAGAGCAGGCGCCGATATTGAGCCTCCCGCCGTCCAGCGCCGCCATCGCAATTCCAAAGCCCTGGCCTTCCCGCCCGAGCAGATTTTCGACCGGCACCCGGCAGTTTTCGAAGCACACCGCGCGAGTCGGCTGGGCGTTCCAGCCCATCTTGCGCTCGAGCGCGCCGAGTCGCAGACCTTGCGCCGCGCCGTCGACGAGGATCGCCGAGACGCCTGCATGCGCTCCGTCCCCGGTTCGCACCATGACGATGTAAAGATGCTCCTTTCCTCCAGCGCCGGCGCCGGAAATGAACTGCTTTTCTCCGTTCACAATAAAAACTTCGCCGCGTCTTTCCGCTCTGGTGCGAAGCGCGGCCGCGTCGGATCCGCTTCCGGGCTCGGACAGGCAATAGCTGGACAGGACTTTCATCGAGGCGAGCGCCGGCAGCCATGATCGACGGTGGGAATCGGAGCCATAGGCGTCCACCATCCAGGCGCACATATTATGAACCGAAAGATATGCGGCTATGCTCGGGCATCCGGTCGCGAGGGCCTCGAAAAGAATTACAGAGTCGAGGCGCGAAAGGCCGGTTCCGCCAAAATCCTCGCGGACGTTCATCGCCGCCATCCCGAGGGACGCCGCCGCGCGCAGCGTCTCGATCGGGAAGTGTTTCTCCCGGTCCCACTCCAGCGCATGAGGGGCGATTTCCTCGCGCGCGAAGCTCGAGGCCATGTCGCGCATCGCCGCCTGTTCCGCGCTCAATCCGAAAGGAGAAGCCATCTACGAGATTTGTCGCGCGGCCGCGCCGAGGCAAGCCTCTCTTGCGCGTTCGAAGCGCGTCAGGCCTTCTGCCTCGTAGCCATGGCTCGCGCTACGGAACTCGCGGGCATGCGGTCGAGGCGTGCGCAGATATAGGAAGCCGCATCAAGGAGGCGGCCCAGATCGACGCCTGTCTCCACTTCCATGCCGTCGAGCATATAAACGAGATCCTCGGTGGCGAGATTGCCGCCCGCTCCGGGAGCGAAAGGGCACCCGCCGAGGCCGGCCACGGAAGCGTCTACGGTCGCAACGCCTGCTTCGAGACAGGCGAACACATTGACGAGAGCCTGGCCATAGGCGTCGTGAAAATGGATCGCCACGCGCTCCATGCCGATTTCCCCCGCCACCTCTTCGATCAGCCTGCGCGCGACCAGCGGCGTTCCGACGCCGATGGTGTCGGCCACGGAAATCTCCTCGCAGCCGATGGCTCGAAGCTCGCCCGCCAGCCATACGACATGGCGAGGAGAAACCGCGCCCTCATATGGACACCCCAGAGCGCAGGAGACGTAACCGCGCAAGCGTAAGCCGGACCGCCCGGCTTCCTCGGCGACTTTTGCGTATCGCGAGAGACTGTCGCTGATCGAGCAGTTGATGTTGCGCTGAGAGAAGGTTTCCGAGGCGGATGCGAAAATCGAGATTTCTTTTGCGCCGGCGCTTTGCGCCGCGATAAGCCCATGAAGATTTGGGATGAGGACAGACAGTCTCAAATCGCCGTGAGCCTCGAGCCGCTGGAGAACTTCTTCCGTCGACGCCATCTGTGGAACGGATTTTTGGGGCACGAAGCTTCCCGCCTCGATCGAGACGAGACCGGCCCCGGCGAGCATTTCGATGAACTCGGCCTTGATTTCAGCGGAAAGAATCTTCGCCTCGTCCTGAAGCCCGTCTCGCGGACCTACCTCGACAATCCGAACTCGCTTGGGCAGTGTCACGACGCTTGATCTCCTGAGAGCTCAACCAGCCTTTCGCCTTCGGACAGCAAATCACCCTCGCTGCAAAAAACGCTTGCGATTTGTCCGTCTCTTGGCGCTTTCATGGCGATCTCCATTTTCATGGCTTCGAGGATCAGCAGCGTTTCGCCTTTCGTCACTTTTTCCCCTGCAGAGACGAGAACGCGCGCGACCCGCGCAGGGATCGGCGCATAGAGTTCCGGCGGCGGCTCCTTTCCGGACGCCGAAGCGGAACCTTCATCCCTGCAATTGAACGTATGAGCCCTCCCTTCCAGAAAGACGATGATTTGCGCGCCGCGCCGGACGAGGCCGAGTTCACGCTCGATCCCACTCACGCGCAGACGCAATCTGTCGCCGTCAAAGCGATGAGCGACCGTCGCAACATCATTCCCGGCGTCGAGTTCGAATTCTTCCGCAGCGATGCTGATCCGGCCGCTCAGCCGCCGCTGTCCCAATTCGAACGCGACGACGCTGGAAGCGCTTGCGTTGAGACGCCAGCCGTCGCCCGAGAACCATGGCGACGAAGGATCGCCATAGCTCGAGGCGGCGGCCCGGCTGCTGTCGCGCAAATTCCCGATCCATGAGACGACCGCCGCGGCGAACAGAAAAGTCTCGTCGTTCGCCGACAGAGGCGTCCGGCGCAAAAGACTCTCCAGCCGACGCTCGAGGAAATTTATATCGGTTCCGCCCCTGCGAAAGTCCTCGCTGTCGAGGACGGCCCGCAAGAGGTCGAGATTGGTTTCGACTCCCGCGACTTCAAAGGCTCCGAGCGCATGGCGCAATCTCGCTATCGCCTCCGATCTGCCCTCGCCCCAGGCGATGGCCTTGGCCAAAAGCGAATCATAGTGATGCGTGATGCGGTCGCCGGGCCTGACGCCTGCATCGAGCCGGAACCCGGCCTGCTCGGGCGGCGCCCGGAAATGAACGATCTCACCGACGGACGGCATGAAGTCGGATGAAGCGTCCTCCGCACAGAGGCGGGCTTCGATCGCGCAGCCGCTAAATTCCAGCTCTTCCTGGGCGACGGGCAGTCGCTCTCCGTCCGCGACGCGCAACTGCCATTCGACGAGATCGCAGCCCGAGATCATCTCGGTGATCGGATGCTCGACCTGCAGCCGCGTATTCATTTCCAGAAAAAAATAAGCCTCGTCCTCGACCAGAAACTCGACAGTTCCCGCGCCGACATAGCCAACCGCCTTCGCAGCGGAGACGGCGGCGCCGCGCAAGTCGCGACGCATTTGCCGTGAAAGTCCCGGCGCAGGGGTCTCTTCGATGATCTTCTGGCGCCTTCTCTGAACCGAACAATCGCGCTCGGGAAAGGCGACGCAGGCGCCGCAAGCGTCCGAAAAAATCTGAACTTCGATATGACGGGGATGTTCGAGCCGCTTTTCCAGAAGCAGGCGCTCGTCACCGAAGGCCGCGAGCGCTTCGCGCCGCGCCGAGGCGACCGCTTCGGGCATTTCATCCAGCCTGCCGACGAGGCGCATGCCTCGCCCCCCGCCGCCGCCGGCGGCCTTTATCAGCAGCGGAAATCCGATGCGCTCCGCTTCCCGCGTAAGGGTTTGAAGGTCGAATGCGTCGCCGTGATAGCCAGGCGCGACCGGCGCGCCGAGGCGCTCCATCAGCGCCTTAGCCGACGTCTTGACGCCCATGATCCGCATGGCCGCAGCGGGAGGCCCGATAAAAACCAGTCCCGCAGCGGCGCAGCTTTCGGCGAATTCGGGGTTCTCGGACAGAAAGCCATAGCCGGGGTGCACGGCTTCGGCGCCGCAGGCTCGCGCAACGCCGATGATTTTGCCGATGGCGAGATAGCTTTCCCGCGCAGGCGCCGGGCCGATGGGGAATGCCTCGTCGGCGAGGCCGACATGCATTGCGGCGCTGTCCGCCTGCGAATATATCGCGACGGTCGAAATCCCCAGCCGTCTAGCGGTCCTGATCACGCGGCAGGCGATTTCGCCGCGATTGGCGATCAGCAGCTTTCTAAACAACGGCCATGCTCCCGCCCGGCGCCCAGCGAGGCGGGCGCTTTTCGAGAAAGGCCGCGAGCCCCTCTCGGCCCTCGGGCGTCGCACGGCGTTTTGCTATTCGCTTTGCGGTCTCGAAGGCGAGGCCCTCGTCGATCGCGCGGCCTTCGCAAAGGAATCCCAGCTGCTTGGCTTCGCTCTCAGCCCCCGGAGCGCCGCGGAGCAGCGCGTCGACGATCATATCGAGCAGGGCCGGCGCCTCGGTTTCGCCAATTGCTTCGTGAACAAGGCCGAGCCCGCAAGCCGCCTGCGGCGCGATTCTCTCCGCCGTCAGCGCATACCGCCGGAAGGCGCGCTGACCGATCGCCCTGATGACATAAGGCGCAATCACCGAAGGGATCAGCCCCAGCCTTGCTTCGCTGAGGCGGAAACTCGCGCGCTCCGTCGCGACGGCGATATCGCAGCAAGAGACGAGCCCCACGCCGCCGCCATAGGCCGCGCCATGGATGAAGGCCATGGTGGGCTTGGAAAGCCGGTCGAGCTGCTGCATCAGCTTCGCAAGCTCGGCGGCGTCGGCGAGATTTTCCTCAAAGGAAGAAGCGGCCATGCGCTGCAGCCAATCGATGTCGGCGCCGGCGCAAAAGCTCCTGCCCGCGCCGCGCAGGATCACGAGCCTGATCCTCTCGTCCCGTTCGGCGGCGTCGAGCGTCTCGATGAGCGCCGCGACAAGCTCGCCATTGAAGGCGTTGTGCCGATCGGGGCGGTTCAGCGTAAGGGTCAGGGCGCCGCGTTCGTCGATCGTTTTCAGCAGATTCATTTTCCGGCCCTCACATGCGGAACAATCCGAAACGGGTTTCTTCAAGGGGCGCATTTGCGCTTGCGGCGAGGCAGAGGCCGATCACCCTGCGCGTCTCAACCGGGGAAATCACGCCGTCGTCCCAGAGCCGCGCGCTGGAGTAAAAAGGGTGGCCCTGGCGTTCATATCGAGCCCGGACCGAAGCTTTGAACTCTTCGTCATCCTCGGGGCTTTCGCCGCGGGCGGCTCGGGCGTCGCGCCTTATGCGGGAAAGCACGCTCGCCGCCTGCTCTCCTCCCATCACGCTGATGCGGGCGTTGGGCCACATCCACAGAAAGCGGGGCGAATAGGCGCGCCCGCACATGGCGTAATTGCCCGCGCCGAAGCTTCCGCCGACAACCACGGTGAGTTTGGGCGTCGCCGCCGTAGCCACGGCCGTTACCATTTTGGCGCCCTCCTTGGCGACGCCCGCCGCCTCATATTTGGCGCCCACCATGAAGCCGGTGGTGTTCTGCAGAAACAGGATGGGAAGACGCCGTTTGGCGCAGAGCTCGATGAAATGCGCGCCCTTCAGCGCACTTTCGGGAAAAAGCACGCCATTGTTGCCGATGACGCCGATAAGATAGCCGCATATATGCGCAAAGCCGGTCACTAAGGTTGCGCCATAGAGCGGCTTGAATTCGTCGAATTCGCTCCCGTCCGCGAGGCGCGCGATGATTTCCCTGATGTCGAATTGTTTCCGGGAGTCGGCAGGAATGATCCCGAGCAATTCGTTCGTGTCGTAGCGGGGCGTGGCAGGAGTTCTCGACGCGATAAAAGAGGGCTTTCGCGGCTCGAGATCGGCGACGATCGAGCGCGCCAGCGTGAGCGCATGGGCTTCGCTTTCCGCGCAATGGTCCGCGACCCCGGAGCGCCGGCAATGGAGATCCGCGCCGCCGAGCTCTTCGGCGCTGACGATCTCTCCGGTCGCTGCGGCCACGAGCGGCGGACCGCCGAGAAAAATCGCGCCCTGCCCACGCAGGATCACGGTTTGATCGCTCATGGCCGGAACATAGGCGCCGCCGGCGGTGCAGGAGCCCAGAACCACGGCGATCTGGGCGATTCCCGCGGCCGACATCGCCGCCTGATTGTAAAAGATCCGCCCGAAATGATCGCGGTCGGGGAAGACCTCGTCCTGCGTCGGCAGATTGGCGCCGCCGGAATCGACCAGATAAATGCAGGGGAGACGATTCTGCATCGCAATTTCCTGAGCGCGCAGATGCTTCTTCACCGTCATGGGAAAATAGACGCCGCCCTTCACGGAAGCGTCATTGGCGACGATCATGCACTCGCGCCCGCAGACGCTGCCGATTCCAGCGATGACCCCGGCGCAGGCGATGTCCTGTTCATACATGCCGAAGGCTGCGAGCTGCCCGATTTCGAGAAAGGGAGACAGCGGATCGATCAGCGCGTCGATGCGGTCTCGCGCCGCCATTTTTCCGCGCGCGCGCTGGCGTTCCTGCGCCTTTTCCCCGCCGCCGCTCTTGAGACGCTCGACAAGCTTGCGCAGCTCTTCGACCTTTGCCGCCATGGCTGCGCGGTTCTCTCGAAACTCCGCGGAACGCGCGTCGATCAGGGTTTCGATGACGGGCATCTCGTTCGCCTATCGCCCGACGCGCGAAGGGCCTGCGCTCTCCGCGCGAGAAGTTTCACGAGCGCAATTTCATGCGCTTTCCGCGTATAATTCCCGTCCAATGAGCATGCGGCGGATTTCGCTGGTTCCCGCCCCGATTTCGTAAAGCTTGGCGTCGCGCAGCAGGCGTCCCGTGGGATATTCGTTCATATAGCCGTTGCCGCCGAGGCATTGGATCGCGTCGAGAGCGATGGCGGTCGCTCTTTCGGCCGCGAAAAGAATGGCGCCGGCCGCGTCCTTGCGCGACGCGCGGCCGCTGTCGCAGGCCCTGGCGACGGCATAGACATAGGACCGCGTGGCGCTCATCGCGGTGTACATATCCGCGAGCTTGCCCTGCATGATCTCGAACTCGCCGATCGGCCGCCCGAACTGCTTGCGGTCGTGCACATAGGGCAAAACCACATCCATGCAGGCGCGCATGATGCCAATCGGCCCGCCCGCGAGCACGGCGCGCTCGAAATCGAGGCCGCTCATGAGGACATTGACGCCCTGTTCGGGCCGCCCCAGCACATTCTCCGCCGGGACTTCGCAATCTTCGAACAGGATTTCGCAGGTGTTGGAGCCGCGCATGCCGAGCTTGTCGAGTTTGGCCGTGGCATGGAAGCCGGGAAACCCGCTTTCGACGATGAAGGCGGTGATGCCATGGGATCCCGCGCCGGGATCGGTCTTGGCGTAGACCACCAGGACATGCGCGTCGGGACCGTTGGTGACCCACATCTTGTCGCCGTTGAGCACATAGCGGTCGCCGCGTCGCTCGGCCCGCATCTGCATGCCTATGACATCGGATCCCGCTCCCGGCTCCGACATCGCCAGTCCGCCGATATGCTCGCCCGCAACCAGCTTGGGCAGATAGCGCAACTTCTGTTCGTCCGAACCGTTGCGGTTGATCTGGTTGACGCAAAGATTGGAATGGGCGCCGAAGGAAAGCCCCACCGAAGCCGACGCGCGGCTGATTTCCTCCATCGCGACGACGTGATCGAGATAGCCCAGGGCCGCGCCGCCATATTGTTCCGGCACAGTGACGCCGAGCAAGCCGAGCCTGCCCATCTTGGGCCAAAGATCGGCGGGGAACGCGTTGGTCGCGTCGATCTCGGCGGCGCGCGGCGCGATCTCCTTGGCTGCGAATTGCTCGACCTGATTACGCAGCATCGCCGCGGTCTCGCCGAGGTCGAAATCCAGAACCGGTGTCCAATGCCGCATGACGACCTGACCTGCGCCGGAAGCCCCACCCATATATTTAGCGGGCGCGCGAGCTTTCAAGCGAGGCCTTGATTGCAACACGCGCGCTGTGGAGCTCGAGAGGAGAAAGCGACGTTGCGCATATGGCATTTAATCGCGGTCTCGCCATTTATAATGCTTGGCGCTCTCCTCATGGGAGGGATAAATGGCCGCAACGGGGACGCTCAAGAACCGTTACGCGAAGGCCCCTCGAAACGAGGACTGGACCATCGCGCAGAATTGGCCGTCCTATTCTGGCGACGAGCATGACCGCTGGCGCCGTCTTTACGCACGTCAGGCTGATCTTCTGCCGGGCCGCGCCTGCGACGAATATCTCGAAGCCATGGCGAAGCTCGGCCTCGATGCGCAACGCATACCCGACTTCGAAGCCTTGAGCGAAAAACTGGCCTCGCTCACCGGCTGGCGCATCGCTCCCGTCGCGGGACTCATTCCCGACGACGCCTTCTTCGAGCACCTCGCCAACAGGCGTTTCCCTGCCGGCGCCTTCATCCGTCCGGAGAAGGAATTCTACTATCTGCAAGAGCCGGATATTTTTCATGACGTGTTCGGCCACACGCCCCTGCTGGCCAATCCCGCCTACGCCAGCTTCCTGCAAGCCTATGGCGAAGCCGGACGGCGCGCTCTCGGCAGGGGACAATTGCATAATCTCGCAAGGCTCTACTGGTACACGGTGGAATTCGGCCTGATGCAGACGCCGCAGGGTCTGCGCATTTTCGGCGCCGGACTCATGTCTTCCCCGGGTGAGACGCTGTTTTGCCTCGAAGACGCTTCGCCGAACCGGATTCGTTTCGATCTCTTCCGCGTGATGCGAACCAAATATATCATCAGCGATTATCAGCAGAGCTATTTCGTCGTCGAAAGTTTCGAACGGCTGCTGGAGCAATGCGCCCGTGATTTCGGCCCGCTCTATGACGAGCTGCAGTTCGCTGGGGATTTGGAGGCCCACGAAACGGCGCCGGAGGACAAAATTATATCGAAAGGCGATCTCCATTATTTCCGGGCGCGTTGCACGCATGCGGGCTGATTTTCATGGCAGGTTTCGGGAGCTGGCGCGACGGTCTGTTCTATCGCGCCGAAGATGGAGCGGCCGTCGTCGTCGCGCATCTCTACGCGAATCCTGTCTCCAAACTTTAAAAACCCGCTGCGGACTGCGCCATGGAGAAGCTTCTCCACCGCATTCCGCTCGGCGAGACAGGAATAGCCGATCCCTCCCTCGGAAACCGGCCTACCGGGCGAGCAGTCCGGAGCGCGGTTCGAAACCGTGCCCGAACCGATTATCGTTCCCGCCGAAAGCGACCGCGTGCGCGCCGCATGTGCGATCAGCCGCGCGAAATCGAACGCCATATCGACGCCCGCATCGGGGCGCCCGAGCAATTCGCCGTTCACATAAGACAATAGCGGAAGATGCAGCTTCGTCTCTTTCCATCGCTCGCCGAGCTCGCCGAGCGTGACCGCGACCGGCGAGAAAGAGGAAGAGGGCTTGGATTGCATGAAGCCGAAGCCCTTCGCGAGCTCGTTCTGAACCAGCGCGCGCAAAGTGACGTCGTTCACCAGCATCGCCAGCCTGATGCGGTCTCCCGCGTCCCTGGGATCGACGCCCTGCGCAACGTCGTCCGTCACGACGGCGACCTCGGCTTCGAGATCGAGACCCCAACTCTCGTCGGCGAGAAGAATGGGATCGCACGGACCCAGAAAGCTGTCCGATCCGCCCTGATACATCAGCGGATCGCTCCAGAACGACTCGGGCATCGTGGCGCCGCGGGCCTTTCGCACAAGTTCGACATGATTCACATAGGCCGAGCCGTCGAGCCATTGATAGGCCCGCGGCAAAGGCGCGGCGCAATCTTCGGGCCTGAAAGCGAAACTCTCGACCGCTCCGTTTTCCAGCGCTTCGGCGAGTCGTTCGAGCCGGGGAGCGGCGTCTTCCCAGCGATCGAGCGCCGCCTGCATCGTGGCGGCGATTTCCGCAGCGTCCACCGCGCGCGAGAGATCCTTCGAGACGACGACGAGTCGCCCGTCACGTCCTTCCTTGAGCGACGCCAGCTTCATGATCGCCTCTCACGCTGCGCCGGTAAAGCGCTTCGGCAGCTCTGACCAGCAATCGGAATAATCCTTCTCCAGCGTGTCGAGTTCGGCCGCATATTTCGTCAGCCGCTGCGGAAACCGGCTTTCGAACATGAAAGCCAGAGTGTCGCTCAGCCTCTCGGGCTTCAACTCGGTTCGGGAGGCGATCTCGAACGCCGCGGCGTCGGGGCCATGGGGAATCATGGCGTTGTGGAGCGACATGCCGCCCGGGCCGAACCCCTGTGGCTTGGCGTCATAGCGGCCATAAATCAGCCCCATGAATTCGCTCATCGCATTCACGTGGTACCATGGCGGCCGGAAGGTGTGTTCCGCGACCAGCCAGCGATCCGAAAAGATCGCAAAATCCACGTTGGCGGTTCCTTCGATTTCCGAAGGGGAAGTCAAAACGGTGAAGATCGAAGGGTCGGGATGGTCGAACAACGCCGCGCCGATCGGGCAGAAGCGGCGCAGGTCGTATTTATATGGAGCGTAATTGCCGCGCCACGCCACGACGTCGAGCGGAGAGCGCGCAATGTCGCAGGCAAAAAAATCTCCGCCCCATTTGACGAACATGCAGCAAGGTTTCTCGATGTCCTCGAAGACGGCGACGGGCGTTTTGAAATCGAGCGGGCTGGCGAGACAATTCGCTCCGATCGGCCCGAGGTTCGGCAACGAGAACGGCGCGCCGTAATTCTCGCAGATAAAGCCGCGCATGGGGCCGTCCCTGAGCAACGCCTTGAATTTCACGCCGCGCGGCAACACGCAGATCTCGCCGGGTTCGACCACGATCCTGCCGAACTCGGTGAAGAAATCCAGTCCGCCCTGCTGCGGGACGACCAGAAGCTCGCCGTCCGCATCGTAAAAATACTGATCGGTCATCGACCGGGTGACGAGAAGCGCATGGACGGACAGGCCGCGTCGCGAATCGACCTCTCCGGCGGTCGCGATCGTTCTCACGCCCTCTATAAAATTGAGCTTTTGCTCCGGAAAGGGGATCGCTCCCCAGCGAAACTGGCCCGCGCTCGCAACGCTGTCGCTGTCGCTCCCGCCCGAGCGCCACAGCGGCGCCTCCGCCCGCTGGAATCGCCTCGCATGCAGAACCGACGGGCGGATGCGATACAGCCATGATCTTTTGTTCTGGCGGCGCGGCGCGGTGAAGCTCGTGCCGCTGACTTGTTCAGCATAAAGGCCGTAGGGGCAGTTCTGCGGCGAGTTCTGTCCTTGTGGAAGCGCGCCCGGGAGAGCTTCGGTCTCGCATTCATTGCCGAAGCCGGGCATATAGCGCAGAACGGGCTCAGGGCGCGTCATTCCGAAGCCTGCTGAAGCACGCCGCGGTTGAGCTGATCCTCTTCGATCGATTCGAACAGGGCGCGGAAATTGCCCTCGCCGAAGCCTTCGTCGCCTTTGCGCTGGATGAACTCGAAGAAGATCGGTCCCAGCATCGCCTTGGAGAATATCTGCAGCAGCAGATGACTCGGCTGGGCGCCGGAGGCTCCGCCGCCGTCGATCAATATGCCGAGTTCGCGCAATCTGTCGACCGCCTCGCCGTGGCCCGGCAAGCGCTGGTCGATTCTCTCATAGTAGGAAACGGGCGGACTCGGCATGAACTCGAACCCGGCGCCGCGCAGGCGCGAAACCGTCTCATATATGTCGACGCAGGCGCAGGCGATATGCTGGATTCCTTCGCCCTTATAGGTCTGCAGGAACTCTTCGATCTGGCTTTTTTCGTCCGCGCTCTCGTTGATCGGAATGCGTATCTTTCCGCAGGGGCTGACCATCGCGCGCGAATGCAGGCCGGTATATTTGCCTTCGATGTCGAAATAGCGGATCTGGCGGAAATTGAAGATCCACTGATACCAGTCGGCCAAATGATCCATATGGCCGCGATGCACATTGTGGGTGAGGTGGTCGATGTTGACGAGGCCAACCCCGGGCGGGGCCGGATCGGTCTCGCCGGTCCAGCGAAAGTCGACGTCCCAGATCGAGCCTTTGTCGCCGTAGCGGTCGACGAGATAGATTTGCGTTCCGCCGACGCCTTCGATCGCCGGTATGTTGAGCTCCATCGGGCCTATGCGGGTCGGCGCCGGCCTCGCGCCTTTCGCGAGCGCCTTCGCATAGGCTTCGGCGGCGTCGGCGACGCGAAACCCCATTGCACAGGCGGAAGGCCCGTGAATCCGCGCGAATTGCGCGGCAAAGCTGTCGGGTTCGGCGTTGAGCACGAAATTGACGTCGCCCTGGCGGTAGAGAGTAGCCTTTTTGCCGCGATGCCGGGCGACCGGCGCAAAGCCCATCAGCTCGAACAGCGCCCCGAGCTCGGTCGGAGATGAATGCGCGAATTCGACGAATTCGAAGCCGTCCGTGCCCATCGGATTTTCTTCCGAGACGACGCCGGGCTGGGCTTCACGCGGCAGGCTGGCCATGGACTTCGCTCCGCAAAAACGGCAAGCCGGAGCGCAGCAGATGCGCCCTAACTCATTATGGCGCGATTTCCTCCTGCCGGCGTCGCCGCCGTGGCGAAAATCGCACGCTTGAAAAATATCGCGCGCCGGCGCCACTTCGAGCCCTTTGGAGAATTTCCGGTTCGGAAATCAAACCGGAAACTCTCCAAGGGGCTCCTCGTTCGGTCGTGCGTTTCGTTCACGCGAACCGCTATCCACTCCGCCGGAAAACACTCTAAGTAACGCAGAGTTCGACCAATGTTCTGGTTTCGGAGGCGTGGCTTTCTCATGCTTCTCTACGACTACCATCGCTCGACGGCCGCCTATCGGGTGCGGATCGCCCTGGAGCTGAAAGGAATTGCGGCGCAGCGCAAAGAAGTCGACCTCCTGCATGGAGAACACGTCCGCGCGGATTTTCTTCGCGTCAATCATCAGGGCCTCTTGCCCGCGCTCGCGCTCGATGATGGAGCCGTGCTGACGCAATCGCTCGCCATCGTCGAATATCTCGACGCCATCCGCCCGGAGCCGAGGCTCGTTCCAGAGGACCCGGTTGTCGCCGCGCAGGTTCGCTCCGTCGCGCTTATGATCGCCTGCGACATCCATCCGCTCGGCGCCCCCAGAGTCGTCGCTCATCTCAAAGAGCGTTTCCATGCGACCGAAGACGAGATCGGCGCATGGCGACGCAAGTGGCAGCTCGGCGGGTTGGAGGCGGTCGAGGAAGCGATCAGGCCGGGCCCATATTGTTGCGGCCAGGATGTCACCCTGGCCGACGTCTGCCTCATGCCGCAGCTCTACAGCGCACGCCGCTTCGAGGTTCCGCTCGACGGCTTTCCGCGCATCCTCGCCGTCGAGAAGGCCTGCGAGGAACATCCGGCGTTTCATGCGGCCCATCCGGCGCGCCGTTCGAGCCGCGAGCAGGAATGATCACATGAAGGAACTCACCCATTTCATCGGCGGCGCGCACATAAAAGGGGCGTCCGGCCGCTTCCTCGACGGCTTCGAGCCGATGACGGGAAAAATCATCTCGCGCATTCCCATGGCCTCGGCCGAGGAAGCCCATGCGGCTGTCGCCAATGCGGCCGTCGCCCAAAGCGTCTGGGCCGCGTTCGGCCCCCAGCGGCGCGCGCGCGTCCTCATGAAATTCGTGGAGCTCGTCGGCAGGGAAAAACACAGCCTGTCCGAATTGCTGGCGCGGGAACATGGCAAAACCGTCGCCGACGCCGCCGCCGAAATTCAGCGCGGCGTGGAGGCGGTGGAATTCGCCATCGGCGCTCCTCATCTGCTCAAAGGCGAATATTCCGACGCCGCAGGCGCGGGCGTCGACATCTACTCCATGCGCCAGCCGCTCGGCGTCGTCGCGGGAATAACGCCGTTCAATTTTCCCGCCATGATCCCGATGTGGAAATTCGGTCCCGCGCTCGCCTGCGGCGACGCCTTCGTGCTCAAGCCGTCCGAGCGCGATCCGGGTGCGCCGCTCCGTCTCGCCGAACTGATGATGGAAGCGGGCGCCCCTCCCGGAACCCTGAACGTGATCCAGGGCGACAAGGCCGCGGTGGATGCGCTTCTGGGCGACCCCTTGGTGCAGGCGATCGGCTTCGTCGGCTCCACCAAAGTGGCCGAATATGTCTTTGCCCGCGCGAGCGCTGCGGGAAAACGCGCTCAGTGTTTCGGCGGGGCCAAAAATCATATGGTGGTGACGCCCGACGCCGACCTCGACGAGACGACGGAAGCTCTGGTCGGCGCGGCCTATGGTTCAGCCGGGGAACGCTGCATGGCGATCTCGGTCGTCGTTCCGGTGGGCGAAGCCACGGCGGAAGCGTTGGCGAACCGGCTCTCCGCGCGCGTGAAAGCGCTGAAAATCGGGCCTTCGACTGAGGAAGACTGCGATTTCGGACCGCTGGTCAGCGCCGCTCATCTTCAAAGGGTGAAAGATTACGTGGCGCTCGGCGTAGAAGAAGGCGCCGCGCTTCTTGTCGACGGGCGCGCGTTCAAGCTCGAAGGTTACGAGAACGGCTTTTATATGGGCGCCTGCCTGTTCGACAAGGTGAGCCCCCGCATGCGGATCTACCGGGAGGAAATTTTCGGCCCTGTGCTCTGCATATTGCGCGCGGCGGATTACGAGGAAGCGCTCGCGCTGGTCAACGGTCACGAATACGCCAATGGCGTCGCCATATTCACGCGCGACGGCGCGGCGGCGCGCGATTTCGCTTCCCGCGTCCAGGTCGGGATGGTCGGCGTCAATGTCGCGATACCGACGCCGCTGGCCTATCACGGTTTCGGCGGCTGGAAGCGTTCCTTCTTCGGCGATCTCAACCAGCACGGGCCGGATTCCTTCCGCTTCTATACAAGAACGAAAACCGTGACCTCGAGATGGGGCGCAGCCGGCAAGGACGGCGGCGCGGGCTTCCTCATGCCGACGATGTCCTGAAAAAGGATCGGGCAAGATGATCAAGGTCGGATTTATCGGCCTCGGCGCGATGGGATCGGCGATGGCCGCCACTCTCGCGAGAGCCGGCGTCGCGGTGCGGGGTTTCGACATCTCGGCGTCCTGCAGGGACAAGGCGAGCGGGAACGGCGTCACGGTCGTTCCCGGCGCGAAGGACGCGATCGAGGGCGCGGATGTCGTCGTCACCATGCTTCCCGCCGGGAAAGAAGTTCTGGAGGTCTGGACCGAGCTCCTGCCCCGCGCAAGCAGGGAGACCCTGTTCGTCGACTGCTCCACCATCGACATCGAGAGCGCGCGAAAAATGCACGAGGCGGCACACTCCTTGGGGCTGCGCTCGCTCGAGGCGCCGGTTTCCGGCGGCGTCGCAGGAGCAGCCGCCGGCGCCCTGACCTTCATGTGCGGCGGCGAGACCGCGGCTTTCGAGGCGGCCGGGCCGGTTCTGGAAAAAATGGGGCGCAAGGCGCTCCATTGCGGCGGCCCGGGCCTCGGACAGGCGGCGAAGCTGTGCAACAACATGATCCTCGGCGCGACGATGATCGTCACCTGCGAGGCGTTTGTTCTCGGCGAGAAGCTCGGTCTTTCTCACCGCGCGCTGTTCGACGCCGTCTCGTCGTCCTCGGGCCAGTCCTGGTCGATGACCAGCTATTGCCCGGCGCCGGGCCTGACGCCTTCGTCTCCCGCCAACAACGAATATCGGCCGGGATTCACCGCTGCGCTGATGCTCAAGGATTTGCGCCTCGCGCAACGGGCGGCCGCCTCGGCCGGCGCCTCCGCCCCCCTCGGCGCGATGGCGGAACGCCTGTACGAGGCCTATGCGGCCAGCGATGGCGGGGGCGCCGATTTCTCCGGGATCATCAAAATGATCCGCGGCGAATCATGAAAATTGCGCCGCGGACGCCGGACCGACCCCGCCCCGGCTTTATTTGGCGGCCCCCCCGCCATATCTGCTTTCGAAGCAGTCCGAAAAACGCTCGTAGCGCCCCCTTTCGTGAGCGAATGGGAACGGCCCGCTCCCGACAAGATCCGCTGTTTCCGCTTTCGGTCCGACCGGCGATGATGCGCTCGAAACACCCCTGCCCGAGCAAAGGGCGCGAATATGACCACGGACGATGAATATCATCGATGGCTCGCGAAATGGCTCCGCCAGGCGCTGATCGACGCAGCAGGAAGCGAAGCCGCCGCAGACGAGGAGGTCTTACACGGCGCCCCCCAAGGGTCTTTCACTTATCAAGGCGCGGCGGACTGGATTTCCGATCCTCTCGCCCTCAAGGTTGTCGGCATATGGATATTGCTTGTCATGGACGCCAATTTTTCCGACGAGGACGACGATGGGCTCCCCGCCTCCCGCTCCCTCGCCGAGGTTCGAGAAGCGATACTGCAGGCGAAAGCCGGAGACGTCGGCGCGGCGCGCCGGCGCCTGGCGGAGGCGCTCTCGAACCTGGACCCTTGAACCGGGGCTCGCTCGGCTTCGGCCTACCCTGATCCATAAAGTAAATGGAATCATTGGTTTTAAATAATCCGTAGGTAAATGGCGGCTAATAATTCCTCCGAAAGCTCGCGCGCTTTCCGCCCGAATGCGCTGTTCGAGCGAGAAAATCGGTCTCGATCAAAAAGTTGGAACGCCCCGCAACTGCGGGGCTCGACGGCCGGGACCAGGAAGAAGCGAAGACGCGCCAGAGGGCTCCGGGCGCAGGCCGGTCCAGCGCGCTTTCCGTTCGAACGGAATCGAGACGGGTAGCAGGATGTTCGAACTCGACTGCAGCGGTTGTCACGACCCGGTAATGGGGCAAATTCGCACGCTGCAGCGTCGGGTGCTCGAAAACCTCGCGCGCGGCGAACCGCTCGGGCGCGTTATGGACGAGCTTTGCCTGCGCGCCGAACAACTTGCCCCCGAGGCCATCTGCACTGTGCTTTCGGTCGATGAGGATGGAAAGCTTCATCCCGTCGCCGCCCCCAGCCTGCCTCAGCAACTGTCGCGGGCGATCGACAACCTGCCGATCGGCCCGGAGGTCGGTTCCTGCGGCACGGCCGCTTTTTTCGGGAAACCGGTCGAGGTCTCGGATATTTCGAGCGATCCTCGCTGGGCCGCCTACGCCGAGGTGGTTCTGCCTCTCGGCCTGCGCGCCTGCTGGTCGTCGCCCATTCACGCAGCCAGCGGGCGCGTCATCGGCACTTTCGCCTTCTATTATCGGACCTGCCGAGGAGCGAGCCCGCTGGACCGAGCGATCGTGGCCGCCTGCGTCGATCTGTGCGCAATAGCCCTGGAACAGGAAGAAAGAAAGGCGGCCATTCACCGGCTGGCCTATTTCGACGCCGTCACCGGCGCGGCGAACCGCGCTTCGCTGGAGCATCACGGCAGGCTGGCGCTCGACGCCGCCCTCGCGGGTGGCGAAGGAGCGGCGGTCTTCTGCATCGATCTCGACAATTTCAAAGAAGTCAACGACACGCTCGGGCATCGCGCCGGAGACCTTTTGCTGAAAGAGGTCGCCGGTCGGATTTCCTCCGCGCTGCAGGCGGGAGAATTCCTTTCCCGCATCGGCGGCGATGAATTCGCCGTCGTTCAGCCCTCGAGCGGCTCCGTAGCGGAGGCGGAAGAACTCGCGGCGCGGATGATCAAAGCCCTCGAACCTTCCCTCGATCTCGAAGGCGCCTCGCTGGCGATCGGCGTCAGCGTCGGCATAGCCCGAGCCCCGGAAAACGGGACGGACCTCTGTGAATTGATGAAAAGGGCGGATCTCGCCCTGTACGAAGTCAAAGCCAATGGCCGGGGCCATTTCCGCATCTTCGACCCCGACATGGAGGCGCAGACCTCGAACTACCGGCGCATCAGACAGGAACTCGGCGAAGCGTCGGCGAAGAACGAATTCGAACTCTATTTTCAGCCCATGGTCGATCTCGCCGACGGCGAGATCAGCGGTTTCGAAGCGCTTCTCCGCTGGCGCCATCCGCGCGAGGGGCTGCTGGCGCCCGGGAGCTTCCTTCCCGTTGCGGAAAAAGCCGGCCTCGTCAACGACATCGGGCGATGGGTGTTGATGGAGGCCTGCGCTCTCGCCGCCGCTTTGCCTCGCCCGATGCGGGTCTGCGTCAATCTCTCTCCTACCCAGCTGGAACAACCCGGCTTTGCGCTGGAGGTCGCCCACGCCCTCGCTTCCTCGGGATTGGCGCCGAGGCGGCTCGAACTGGAGATCACGGAATCGTCGTTTCTGGCCGAAGGCGCGATCACTTCCGCCTGTCTCCATGAAATCAGGGCGTTGGGCGTGACGATCGCGCTCGACGATTTCGGAACGGGCTATTCGGCCCTTTCGCATTTGCGCGCTTTTCCGGTCGATCGGATCAAGATCGACAAAAGCTTCGTTCAGGAAGCGGTCACGAGGCCCGAGACCGCGTCGATCGTGAGGACGATCATCGAACTGGCGCACGACCTGAACATGAAGACCACCGGCGAAGGCGTTGAGACCGAAGCGCAGTTACGCTTGCTGCGACGAGCCGGCTGCGACGAAATCCAGGGATATCTGGTCAGCCGGCCGCAGCCGATCGGGACTTTCCTGGCCAAATCGGGGCGGACGAGAGAGCCGAAGCTTTCTTGTTACGCTTCCTGATCCGCAGCAAGAGGGCGGAACGCCAGCGGCCATTCCGAATTCTCGCCCGAACCATCAGCCCGGAAGCGCAACGCGCTCGTGGGCGAGATCCGGCTCTCCGCAATGGGCGAGAATCTCCGCCCGCGCCGCCCGCCTCAACGCCATCGCCGCGTCGAACCCTTCTCCCGCCGGATAGAGCGGCGCTCCGACATGAACGGAGATTTCCCCGCGTCGCGGCAGCCAGGAATCGGCCCGCAAAATCGAGCGCGTGCCGCATATCGTGAGCGGCGCGATCGGCAGACCGAGTTGCGCGGCGGTCAAAAAGGCTCCGACATGAAACTCCAGAAGCCCCGGCATGCGCGAGAACGTCCCCTCGGGAAACCAGACCAGGAGGGCGCCGGTCCGGGCCGATTCCAGAGCTTTTCTGGCGTCGGCCACCCCGCCGGCCGGATCCGTGCGGCGCACGAAGATCGCGCCGAGCCTGCGCAGGAAAGTTCCGGCCACGATTTGCCGCGCCAGTTCCTCCTTGGCGACGAAGGCGATCGCGCCCGGGCAAACCGCCGCGACCACGACGCCGTCGAGATAGCTCGCATGGTTGACGACGATGACGGCCTTTGCTTCCGGCAAAGCCGATTGGAAATCGACGTTCAAAGGAATGCCGGCGAGGCGAAAGAAGCCGCGGGCGCCGGCGTGCAATGCGCGATGGCGCAGCGATTTCGGAGCCAGAAACACGCAAGGCAAAACCCAGGCGGCGATCGCCATCAACGCGCACCAGACATAGGCGCCATAGGCCATGGCTGCGAGATTGGATAGCGCCCGCCTCAGCCTCGGTCCCGCGCCGGCGATGGCGACGCGCAGCAATTGCCAGCGCGGATGCGATCTCGCGCCCTCGGAGATTCCCGCCTCGAAAATCGCCCGGGCCGCCGAACGGCGTATTTTTCCGCTGGAGGTCTTGGGGGCCGTATGCGGCGGCGCCAGCACGATCTCGTCGGGGGCGAGATCGAGCAAAGCCTGCGATTTCTCGGCGATGGCTTTGCGCAGGGCCTCGCGCCTCGCGGGATCGGTCTCCCTGGTCTCGGCCATGACGATCAGCCGCTCGGTGCCGGCGCGGGCGTCGTGACTGGGAAAGGCCGCCACGCAGCCTTTTCGAATCCCGGGCAGGGACCCGACCGCCTCCTCGAGCTCCTGCGGATAAATATTGCGTCCGCCGCGCTTGATCAGATCCTTGATGCGCCCCGTGATGAAAACGTCGCCGCCCGCGATATATCCGCGGTCGCCGGTCTCCAGCCAGTCGCCGTCGAAAAGGGCGGTGGTTTTCTCGACGTTCCGGAAATAGCCCTTCGTCGCGGAAGGCCCCCTGAACTGCAGACGTCCCTCTCCGCGTTCGGGCAGTTCCAGTCCGGCGCCGTCGACGACGCGGATTTCATGATGCGGCAACGGGCGCCCGCAGGCGACGAGCGTAACGGCGTTGGCGGCGCCCGGGTCCGCCGCGCGGGCGATTCCCTCGGCGTCGAGGGCGCGCCGATCGATCCGATCGATCCGGGGCGGTCTTCCGATCGGCGGAAATGCGAGTCCTACCGCATTTTCAGCGAGTCCGTAGACGGGCGTCATCATTTCGGGCCGGAAGCCGCAGACCGCGAACTTCTTTGTAAAGCGATCGATCGTGATCGGGCTGACCGGCTCGGCTCCGTTGAGAAGCGCGCGCAAAGAAGAAAGATCGAGATCGGAGACGGCGGCTGCGTCGACAGCCTTGAGACAGAATTCGAAAGCGAAATTCGGGGCTGCGGAAATCGTCGCCCGGTGCTCGTGCATCGCCCGAAGCCAGGACGCCGGATCGGCGAGAAACGAGAGCGGGGACAGGATCATGGCGGGAGCGCCGTAATACAGGCTGCCCAGCCAACAGCCGATCAGTCCCATGTCATGATACAGCGGAAGCCAGCTTACGACCCTGTCGTTGGACGAAGCCTCCAGAACCGCCCCCATGGCGCGGATATTCGCAAGGAGATTGCCGTGCGACAGAACCACGCCTTTGGGATCGCCGGTGCTGCCCGAGGTATATTGGATCAAGGCGATGGTCGCCGCCGTCGCCGGCAGGGGAGCCGGCAGCTCCGCGCCCCGGCCCAGCTCGGCGATAGTGGCGATGCGCCGCAAGCTGCCGACCAGGCCGAACAGCAATCTGCCGACGATGCGAATGTCGTCGCTGGTGATGAGCGCGCTCGCTTCGGCATTGTTCAATATCCCGGCTTGCCGGTGCAGATGCTCCTCGATCTGAGGCAGCCGAAACGGCGGGTAGATCGGCACGGGAATAGCGCCCGCGAACAGCACGGCGAAGAAGGCCACGAAGAAATCGCGGCTCGTCGGCAGCATGATCGCGACGCGATCCCCAGGCGCTATTCCGCTCTCGACGAGACCGCCGGCCGCGGCGCGCGCTTCCCGATGAAGTTCGCCATAGGCGAGCGTCTGAGGCGGCTCTGCGCCTCGCCGCAACAGAACATGTTTGCGTTCGCCGCGCCGCTGGGCGTGCTCTGCGAGGACTTCGATCAGCGTTTGCGCCTCGACCGGCTCCTCGACGCTTGCGCGGATGGGCTCCTCTCGCTGCACGCTCGCTGAAACCCCCGTCGCCGCAGGCGCCGCATCGATGACGGCGGCCACGAGGTCGGCAGGGCTGGCGGCTGATCCGAGAATATCTTCCGAAAGACGGACCCCGAAACGGCGGCCGAGCCTCGTGAGCAATTCTGCGCGCGAGAGACTGTCGAGCGCGAGATCGCGGTCGAGGTCGCTGTCGAGGCGTATGAGACGAACGTCGACCGAATTGGGATGCAGCTCGCCGACGAGGGCGCGAATGATTTCGAGAACCTGCCCGGCGACCTCCTGGTCGTTCCGCCCAGCCATGACCTGTCCTCGTCCCAGGCGTGATCGACCGGTTTTCTGGTCTTTCGTTCTGCGCCGTCGCGCCGCGATGGTACAGATAGAGCATGGGAGGCGTCACGCCAGTCTGCGACCGCGGCGGGGAGACCCCTCCGGCGCCTTTGCCGCGCGCTTGCTTCACGCGCAGCGGTGGTTCATCATCAAGCCCTCGGCTCGACTGGGCGGCCTGCTCGACTAGCGCCGCCGACGGCGGAAGCATCGCTCCGGGGAGAAGCTTGACCTTTAGTCTCGCCAATTTCGTTCCGGGAACTCCGACGGCGCCCGATCGGCGCCGCTCCCGCTTGCGGGAACCCGGCATATACCCGCAGCGCAACGGGCCCGTCACAACTTGATAAGGGGAATTCTCGACTCACTGGCGCATGAGGTCGCGGTTATCGACGAGGCTGGCAAAGTGCTGGCCGTCAATGAACGTTGGCTGCGCTTCGGCCGGGAAAACGGCGTCGCTCCCGGCGCAAATTCCGCAGGGGTTGATTATCTCGGCGCCATCCGCCCGGCGGCTGCCGCCGGAGACCCCGTCGCCTCGGCGGTCCTTGAAGGACTTCTCGCTCTGCTTGCCGGGAAACGTCGTGATTTCACGCTGGAATATCCCTGCCAGACGCCTGATCGAATGTTGTGGTTTGTCATGCATGCGGCCCGGACGGACTGGCGGCCCGGCGCAGTCGTCATCAGCCACACCGACATCACCGAGCGCGTCGAGGCGGAGCAGCGCCTGCTGGAGGCGACGGAAAAACTGCGTGAGGCGGACACACGCAAGGACGAGTTTATCGCCACTCTGGCTCATGAGCTGCGCAACCCGCTCACGCCTATCAAAAACGCCGCATACCTCTTAAGGCGCCAGCTGCCGGATTTCGATAAAAAAGAGCGCAGCGTCGCCTTGCTGTCGATGGTCGATCGGCAAACGACTCATCTCCTGCACCTGGTCGATGACCTGCTCGACCTGTCGCGAATCTCCTGCGGCAAGATCGGGCTGAAGAGAGAAACCGTCGATCTAAGAGAAATTCTGCGGCATTCGGTCGAGGTGGCGCAGCGAAACATCGAAATGGGCGCGCACAAGCTGGAGGTTTCTCTTCCGGAGACCCCAATGTCGGTTTACGGCGACCCCGTGCGTCTTGCCCAGGTCTTCGCCAACCTTCTCGACAATGCGGCGAAATATACGCAGCATGGGGGCGCTATCCGGCTTTCGGCGGAGCCTCGCGGCGCCGAGGCGGTCGTCTTGGTGAGCGATAACGGCCTCGGCATTCCCGCGGACATGCTGCCCAGAATATTCGATCTCTTCACTCAGGTGGATCGTAAGATCGCGCGGCCGCGCGGAGGCGGACTCGGCATCGGTCTCGCTCTCGTGAAACGCCTTTTGGAGCTTCATGGCGGAACGATCGAGGCGCACAGCGAAGGACCGGGCAAGGGCTCATCCTTCATCGTGCGGTTGCCTGCTGTTGCCCGAGGCGGCGCCGAAACGGCCCAGGGAAGCGCTCCCCATGAACTCCGCACGACGCTCCGCGTGCTGGTGATCGAAGATAATCGCGACGTGGCCGAGAGCCTTCAAATGTTGCTGGAGACGGCCGGCGCCATGGTGCGTGCGGCCTATGACGGCGCGACGGGGTTGGATATGCTGACGTCGTTCAATCCAGACATCGTTCTGCTGGATCTCGACTTGCCCGGGATGGACGGCTACGAAACGGCGCGGCTCATACGCGCATCGCCACAAGGTCGCGGCGTCAAGCTCGTCGCGCTTACCGGCTGGGGGCCGGAGCAGGCGTTCGAACGCGTGCGAGCAGCGGGATTCGACCGCCTGATCACCAAACCGGCCAGCCTTCGCGCGCTTCAACAGCTGTTCGACGAGGCTTAGAACCGGTAGAGCGGCGGGGCCTTGAAAAGGCCGCAAGCCTGGCGCATGAATAATCTGCCGGCCCTTATGCGCCGCAGCAATTTTCTCGCCCATGAGAGGGTTTTCGAGCGAAGCGGATGCCGCTTCTCGTGAAAACCCGATCGAATAAGGAATCTTAGAGAATTTACGGTTCGGTCAGAAACGGAAATTCTCGATCGCGCCAAGCCACGTTTTTTGGTTTTGGCTGGAGTCGTCCAGATTTGCCGGGCTACATCGAATATCATTCGCGCGGAGGTTCAAAATGACATCAATGCGGATCGCCGCCGCTTTTTCTCTGCTCGTCCTTTGCGGCTGCAATGCGACTGGCCGACCGGATTATATGGCGGAAGCGGTATCGCCAGAGCAGTCCGCGACGCCTTCCCCTCATGAGGCGCTGGATCGGCGCATTTCGCATTACGCCAGGACCTATCGCATTCCGGAGTCTCTGGTTCACGCCGTCGTCCAGCGAGAAAGCAAATATAACCCGGAAGTGAAGCACGGGCCTTTCTGGGGCCTCATGCAGATCAGGCACGAAACCGCCCGGAGCATGGGATATTCGGGGCCGGCCCGCGGCCTGCTCGATCCCGAAACCAATCTCACCTATGCAACGGCCTATCTCGCAAACGCCTATAGGGTCGCCCAGGGCGACGAGCGCCGAGCGATCCGGCTTTATGCGGGCGGCTATTATTACGAAGCCAAACGGCAGGGACTGCTCGGCGAATTGCACTCGGCTAATGATTTCGGCGAATTCGCCACCGCATCCGTCGCTGACGACGCGCCCGCCAGATAAGCGAAAGGCGCAGACCGGCGCCCGACGCTCACGCGCATATCTCTCGTGCGCGATCGTTCGAGAGACATGATGTCGCCTCAGATGGTCTGATTATAGGCGCCGACCTCGGGGTTTTCCCGCAGCACGGCGTCCAGCGAGGCGAACATCTCGCGCAGGCGCGCTTCCGAAGCCGGGCTTTCGACGACGACGACGAGTTCCGGCTTGTTGGAGGAGGCGCGCACCAGGCCCCAGGTTCCATCGGCGACGGAAACCCTCACGCCGTTGACGGTGACGAGATCGCTGATCGGACCGCCGAGGAACGGAACGCCCTTGTCCTTCATTTCCTGGAAGCGAGCCGTCACCTTTTCGACGACTCCATATTTGACCTCGTCGGCGCAATGCGGGGACATGGTGGGCGAGCCCCAGGTCTTGGGCAGATCGGCGTAAAGCTGCGCCATCGTCTTGTCGGAGTTGCGGTTGAGCATTTCGAGGACATGGATCGCCGTCAGCAATCCGTCGTCATAGCCGCGCCCGATCGGCGCGTTGAAGAAGAAATGCCCCGACTTTTCGAAACCCGCCAACGCCTTGAGATCGTTGACCCGACGCTTGATGTAGGAATGTCCGGTTTTCCAGTAGTCGGTGGTCGCACCTTGCGTGATCAGGACTGGATCGCTGGCGAAAAGTCCGGTGGATTTCACATCCACGACGAAGCGGGCGTTGGGATAGATCTTGGAGAGATCGCGCGCCAGCATCACCCCGATCTTGTCGGCGAAGATCTCTGCGCCGTTGTTGTCGACCACCCCGCAACGGTCGCCGTCGCCGTCGAAACCAAGGCCGACATCGGCGCCGGTTTCCCGCACCTTGTCGGCGATGGCGTGAAGCATCTCCAGATCTTCCGGATTGGGATTGTAGCGCGGGAAAGTGTAATCCAGCTTGGCGTCGAGCGGGATCACCTCGCAGCCCAGCCGCTCCAGCAACTGCGGCGCAAAAGCGCCCGCGGTTCCGTTGCCGCAGGCCGCCACCACTTTCATCTTGCGGCTGAAGTTCACGCCGCTGGCGAGATCGTCGAGATAACGCGCGCCGAAGTTCTGGTGAAAGCGGTAGGAGCCGCCGCCAGCCTGACGGAACTTGCCGGAGAGGACAATTTCCTTCAGGCGCGACATTTCTTCCGGCCCGAAGGTCACGGGGCGCTGCGCACCCATTTTCACGCCGGTCCAGCCGTTGTCGTTATGCGAGGCGGTGACCATCGCGACCGCCGGAACATTGAGCTCGAACTGGGCGAAATAAGCCATCGGCGAGAGAGCGAGGCCGATGTCGTGCACATGGACGCCGGCGCCCATCAGCCCGGTCACCATCGCGAGCTTTATCGAGGCCGAATAGGCCCGGAAGTCATGTCCGGTCGCGAGCTCGAGCGGAACGCCCATTTCATGAAGCAGCGTGCCGAGGCCGAGGCCGAGCGCCTGCACGCCCATGAGATTCAGCTCTTTTTCGAAAAGCCAGCGCGCGTCATATTCCCGAAAGCCGGTCGGCTTCACCAGCGGAAGGATTTCATATTCGAAAGTATTCGGCTCGAGAGCGGAAACGGGTGTGGGAAACATGCGTGCATTCCTCGGGCGCGACGGCGCAGCCGGTGATTAGACCAAAAGCGTTCCAGCGCCAACCCGGCGCCGGCGGCCCTGGGCTTCGTAAACCATACGCGCGATCAAGAGGCTTCGCGGACAAGGCGCAAATCGCCGCTCGTTGAGAAACCGCGCCGGATCAGGGAGTTTGAGCGTATTCTAAGTGCAAGAGCATCTCTGCTTCGGCGGAATGCGTTCCAGGGCGCATACCGCAAAAGTTGACTGACTTTTGCGAGAAGAACGCGCCCCGTTTTTTGATCTTGCGCGATTTCTTGTCGCTCGAACGATTCTGTTCGAGCGGAAAGCTCGCCAGGGGTTGAACACCCTGTTCAGGCGAAAGCAGGGCGTATATGAATAGCGCCCGAAATCGGCGGCCTTCGGGCCGCCGGGCCGGAAAAATAACGTCCCTCGAGGAGACGCAAATTGAGCGAAGCCAAAGACCTCTATGAAATGGGCGAAATCCCGCCGCTCGGACATGTGCCCAAGAACATGTATGCCTGGGTGATCCGCAAGGAACGGCACGGACCGCCCGAAGAGGCGATGCAGCTCGAGGTGGCGCCGACTTGGGAACTGGACAGCCATGACGTGCTCGTGCTCGTGATGGCCGCCGGCGTGAACTACAATGGCGTTTGGGCGGCGCTCGGCGAACCCATCTCCGTCCTCGACGCCCACAAGCACCCCTATCACATCGCCGGCTCGGACGCGGCCGGAATCGTCTGGGCGGTGGGCTCCAAGGTCAAGCGCTGGAAAGTCGGCGACGAAGTCGTGGTTCACTGCAACCAGGACGACGGCGACGACGAAGAATGCAACGGCGGCGACCCTATGTTTTCGTCGTCGCAGCGCATCTGGGGCTATGAAACGCCGGACGGATCTTTCTCCCAGTTCTGCCGGGTTCAGGATCGCCAGCTCATGGAGCGGCCGAAGCACCTCACCTGGGAAGAATCGGCCTGCTACACGCTGACTCTCGCCACCGCCTATCGCATGCTGTTCGGCCACGAGCCCCATCGCCTCAAGCCCTCCGACAACGTCCTCATCTGGGGGGCCTCGGGCGGGCTGGGGGTGTTCGGCGTGCAGCTTTGCGCGGCGGCCGGCGCCAATGCGATCGGCGTCATCTCCGATGAAAGCAAGCGCGAATATGTCATGTCCCTCGGCGCCAAGGGCGTAATCAACCGCAAGGATTTCGACGGCTGCTGGGGCCAGCTGCCCAAGGTCAATACCCCGGAATACAACGCCTGGACCAAGGCGGCCCGCGGGTTCGGCAAGGCGATCTGGGATATCACCGGCAAGAAGGACGTCGATATCGTCTTCGAACATCCCGGCGAGCAGACCTTTCCGCTCTCCTGCCTGGTCGTCAAACGCGGCGGCATGGTCGTTTTCTGCGCCGGAACCACGGGGTTCAACCTCACTTTCGACGCGCGCTACGTCTGGATGCGGCAGAAGCGCATTCAGGGCTCGCATTTCGCGCATCTGAAGCAGGCGGCTGCCGCCAACCGCTTCGTGATCGACCGACGCGTGGATCCGTGCATGTCGGAAGTGTTTCCCTGGGACAAGATCCCGCTGGCGCACACCAAAATGTGGAAGAACCAGCACGCGCCCGGAAATATGGCGGTCCTTGTGAACGCCCCAACCACCGGCCTTCGCACCGTGGAAGACGTGATCGAAGCAGGCAAGAGGCGCTGATCGTCTGCCGGAGCCTTTCGGGTTCGGACGGAACCGAAAGACTCCGCCAAACGCGATTAAATCCGCTCTTCTCGAAGCGCTGCGATTCAAATGATGCGGCTTCTGCGAGATCGCCTTGCGATCCGCAGAAGCGGCCCCTGCAAAAATCGCCGATCGACGATCGAGCGGGTTTCGTATCAGGAAACAGTTCAGTGGGACTGCGCGCTTTTTTGATCCGGGCGCGTCCGTTGATAGAAATATCTGAACCTCGATCGACCGCAGAGTGGAAGACCCGACAACGAAAAACGCCAGGGCCCCGAAGGACGCCTGGCGTTATTTGTTGATTTTGGTTGCGGGGGCAGGATTTGAACCTACGACCTTCAGGTTATGAGCCTGACGAGCTACCGGGCTGCTCCACCCCGCGTAAACAACGGCGCTCTATGCTGAACGCCGCTGGAAACAGAATTTGAGGCCGCTTGAAGGAGCCATTGCGCTTAGCAGGCCTGGCGACGACCTACTCTCCCAGGTCTTGAGACATAGTACCATTGGCGCTGAAGCGTTTGACGGCCGAGTTCGGGATGGGATCGGGTCTGATCGCTTTGCCGAAGGCCACCAGGCCGGCTAAGAGCAATTTACAAGGGGAAGCAAATGGTTTTGGAGGGCATTGATAATGGGAGCGATCAAGCCTGACGAGCTATTAGTACCGGTAAGCTGCGCGCGTCGCCGCACTTCCACACCCGGCCTATCGACGTGGTCGTCTTCCACGGCTCTTAAGGGAGAACTGGTTTTGAGGTGGGTTTCCCGCTTAGATGCATTCAGCGGTTATCCCGTCCATACATAGCTACCCTGCACTGCGACTGGCGTCACAACAGGTCCACCAGAGGTATGTTCATCCCGGTCCTCTCGTACTAGGGACAAATCCTCTCAATTCTCCGACACCCACGGCAGATAGGGACCGAACTGTCTCACGACGTTCTGAACCCAGCTCACGTACCACTTTAATCGGCGAACAGCCGAACCCTTGGGACCTTCTCCAGCCCCAGGATGTGATGAGCCGACATCGAGGTGCCAAACAACCCCGTCGATATGGACTCTTGGGGGTTATCAGCCTGTTATCCCCGGCGTACCTTTTATCCGTTGAGCGATGGCCCTTCCACGAGGAACCACCGGATCACTATGACCGACTTTCGTCTCTGCTCGACTTGTCTGTCTCGCAGTCAGGCAGGCTTATGCCATTGCACTCGACGAGCGATTTCCGACCGCTCTGAGCCCACCATCGCGCGCCTCCGTTACTCTTTGGGAGGCGACCGCCCCAGTCAAACTGCCTACCATGCACTGTCCCGGACCCGGATGACGGACCGCGGTTAGACATCCATGACGATAAGGGTGGTATTTCAAGGATGGCTCCACACGAGCTGGCGCCCATGCTTCAAAGCCTACCACCTATCCTACACATGCCGACACGAATGCCAGTGCAAAGTTACAGTAAAGGTGCACGGGGTCTTTCCGTCTGACCGCAGGAACCCCGCATCTTCACGGGGAATTCAATTTCACTGAGCTGACGCTGGAGACAGCGGGGAAGTCATTACGCCATTCGTGCAGGTCGGAACTTACCCGACAAGGAATTTCGCTACCTTAGGACCGTTATATTTACGGCCGCCGTTTACCGGGGCTTCAATTCAAGGCTTGCACCTCTCCTCTTAACCTTCCGGCACCGGGCAGGCGTCAGACCCTATACGTCATCTTGCGATTTCGCAGAGCCCTGTGTTTTTGTTAAACAGTTGCCACCCCCTGGTCTGTGCCCCTCGCTGCCGCTTGCGCGACAACGAGGCCTCCTTATCCCGAAGTTACGGAGGTAAATTGCCGAGTTCCTTCAGCGTCATTCTCTCAAGCGCCTTGGTATACTCTACCTGTCCACCTGTGTCGGTTTCGGGTACGGTCTGATGTGGAGGCTATTTCCTGGCGCGGCTTCACTGCCCGGGCAATCCAGTAAGCCCAGACAATTTACGCCACGCGTCACCTTCCACTGGCCCACGAATATTAACGTGGTTCCCATCGACTACGCCTTTCGGCCTCGCCTTAGGGGCCGGCTAACCCTGCGAAGATTAACTTTACGCAGGAACCCTTGGACTTTCGGCGACACTGTCTTTCACAGTGTTTCTCGTTACTCATGTCAGCATTCGCACTTCCGATACCTCCAGAGCGCCTCACGGCTGCTCCTTCGACGGATTACGGAACGCTCCGCTACCACCCTTGCGGGTCCAAAGCTTCGGCTCACGGCTTGAGCCCCGGTACATCTTCGGCGCGGAAATCCTTATCTAGACCAGTGAGCTGTTACGCTTTCTTTAAAGGATGGCTGCTTCTAAGCCAACCTCCTGGTTGTTTTGGGATTTCTACATCCTTTCCCACTTAGCCGTGAATTGGGGGCCTTAGCTGTTGGTCTGGGTTGTTTCCCTCTCCACGATGGACGTTAGCACCCACCGTGTGTCTCCCGCATATTGCTTCCAGGTATTCGGAGTTTGGTTAGGTTTGGTAAGTCTGTGGGACCCCCTAGCCCATCCAGTGCTCTACCCCCTGGAGCATTCATGCGAGGCGCTACCTAAATAGCTTTCGCGGAGAACCAGCTATTTCCGAGTTTGGTTGGCCTTTCACCCCTAACCACAAGTCATCCGAGTCTATTTCAACAGACACCGGTTCGGTCCTCCAGCAAGTGTTACCTTGCCTTCAACCTGCTCATGGCTAGATCACTCGGTTTCGGGTCTATTGCTACGAACTCGACGCCCTATTCAGACTCGCTTTCGCTGCGCCTACGCCTACCGGCTTAAGCTTGCTCGCAACAATAAGTCGCTGACCCATTATACAAAAGGTACGCAGTCACCCAGGACGAACCTTGGGCTCCTACTGTTTGTAGGTATCCGGTTTCAGGAACTGTTTCACTCCCCTCGTCGGGGTGCTTTTCACCTTTCCCTCACGGTACTTGTTCGCTATCGGTCGCTGAGGAGTACTTAGGCTTGGAGAGTGGTCTCCCCATATTCAGACAGGATTGCACGTGTCCCGCCCTACTCATATCTTGCAGTCTTCGAAATCCGTACGGGGCTATCACCCACTATGG